>JBKJRX010000054.1:0-23326 GCA_046593155.1 Lacunisphaera sp. | reverse complement strand
CGCGCTCGCCGCCGATCCGGGTATCGTAGCCGCTGTAGGCGTAGGTGAGCGCCGTCGGAATCTTCGAGAACGAAGGCTGCTTGGTGACATAGTTGATGACACCACCGGGGAAGGCGTTGCCAAAGAACACGGCCGCCGGACCCTTGATGATTTCCACGCGCTCGACGTTATCGAGGGTGTAGGCATTGTAGCGCAGCAGGCCGTTGCGGAGGCGTGAGTTGATCGGGAAGCCGCGCAGCGTCATGATGCCGGCCGGCGTGAAGCCGGTCGCAGGCTGGAGCAGGCCCATCTTGCCGTCACCGGCGGAGGAACTCTGGTAGCGAAGGACGTCCTGGATGTCCTTGAAGTTGGCGTCCTTGATAAACTCCTCGGAGATGACCGAGATGTTCAGGGGAACCTTCTGAATCTCCGTGCCGATGCGGGTGGCCGTGGCCGAGTTGGTTTTGAGGTAACCGTAGTCCCGGTCGCTCTTCACTTCGAAGGGCGAGAGCACGAGGGTGTCCTTGTCCATCGGATCGGCGGCGATCGAGGGCCGCGCCGCGGCGGGGCTTGCCTGGTCCGGTTGCGGAGCGGGCGCCGGCTGGGCGCGGGTGCCCTCCATTTCGGCCAGACGTTTGCGGAGGGAGGCGTTTTCTTCTTGGAGCCGGCGCAGGGCATCGGAATCAGCCGACTGCCCGGAGGCAGCGGTGACCGTCAGCAGTGCAGCCAGACCGAAGGCCAGTGCTTGTCTGGCCCGATTGGCGGGGGTATGCAGGGGTGGTTTCATGCTATTGGTGGTTTGTAGTTTCCGGCTTTGAACGCGGTGACCGGTTCATTTTCACAGGAAAGGGGTTATCGGGCCGGGTGGGCGGCGTCGGGGGTGAGCAGGCGCGGGGAGACGGTGACGCCGATGCGGCCGTTTACCTCGGGGTTCTCGATGCGCCACAGGAGATGGTCGACGACCTTGCGGACGAGCATCGGGAGGTTGATGTCGATCGCGGCCGGCGAGTGATCGAGGTTGTGATAGATGACGGGGTTGTAGTTGCCCAGGATGGCCTCGATGTCGCGGCCGGGTTTCTTGCCCGACTCACGCAAGGCGCGGAAGAAGGCCCCGCAGAAGTGATCCACCGGAATATACAGGCCCGTGGCCTTGGGGGTGCATTCGAGGAGGCGGCGCACCAAGCCATCACTTTCACCGTGGAGGGGCGAGATCTCGAGATAGCTGACGCCCGGGTTCGACCGGCCGAGGATGGTGTGCACCGCGAGACCCAGTTCCTCCGCCCGCTCGACGAAAGCGCGGTTGCGGCTGACGATGGCACTGTAGTCGGGATCGGTGGAGATAACTGCGACGGCCTTGTGGCCGCGCTCCTTGAGATAGTCGGCGGCCATGCGGCCGTTCTCGGCGTTGTTGGGCTCGACGTAGTCGCCGGGATACGACGACGAGCGCCGGGTCATGAACCACACGTGGGGCAGCTCCCGCAGTTTGGCCAGGCAGTCGGCCGAAGGTTCCATGCCCTGCACGATGACACCGTCGAGCTGCTCATTGGCGAGATTGCGGGGCAGTTCGCCCGGGTTGCTGGAAAAGAGCACACGCAGGTCGACGCGATAGCGCGGATCGGTGGACTGGACTTGGAGCAACTGGTCCTGAAACCAGTTCAGGCTCGGGTTGTTGGCCTTGGCGCCGACGAACCACACGCCGATGCGACGCTGCTCGGGCAGGCGGGCCTTGGGGCCGCGGCGCCGGTTCAGCGGGGCCGGCACGTAGTTATGCTGCAACATCACGGCGCGGATGCGCGCGAGGCTGTCGGCCGCGACGAGTTGCGGCTGGTTGATGGCACGCGAAACGGTGGCAGGGGAGACGTGCGCTTTGTGGGCGATTTCGGAAAGCAACATGGGGTAGGCCCGATTTATGAAAATTTCAGTAACAAGTAATGAAAATCAGCGTTACCTTGGTCAAGTGTTTTCACGGCAAAGCCTGCCGGATTATGTCACTGGGCAGCGCGGCGGCCGGCCCGGGCCCAAGCTCCGAGCAACTCCCGGCGGCAACGGATCACATCGGGCCAGACCGGGGGATTGGTGCTCACATTATAGCCGTGGCTCATGCCCATCTCCGGGCAGACCCAGAGCTCGCCACCTGGCCGCGGACCGCGGAGCCAGAGGGTGAAGAGATCCTCGGCGAAGGCCAGGTAGTCGACGAACTCCGCGGTGAGCCGACCGCGGCCGTTCGTGACGGGCACCTGGCAATGCTGGCTGTTAAAGGGCCGGAGGTGGAACATCTGCGAGTGCTGAATCTCCCTCGGCCAGGCGAGCAGGCGGGCGGAGTAGTCCTTCGGCATCACATGTTTTGAGACGGCGAAATGTGAGTGATCCCACGTCACGGGCATGATCTCCCCGGTGGCGCGGCGATAGAGGCGGGCGATCTCGGTGTATTTTTCGGGCGTCTCGGTGCACGTGTCGCGATGCACCTCGACATGCACCCCGAGGCCAAGGCGACGGGAAAGTTTGATGAGGCGCACGGCCATGGCCGCGGCCGGGGCGGGCGGGGTGTCGTGATCGAGCAACTGGATGTTGATGAAGTGCGCGCCGAGGGCGCGCTGCTCCTTGAGGCGCTTTTCCGCGACCTTGAGATCGCCGCAATCAAAGCCGCTCATCAGCCGCAGCCCGCGTCGATCCGCGCCGGCCTTGATCTCCGGCGTGAGGTAGGCCGCCACGCCGTCGAAACCGGCGTCGCGGATGGCGTCGAGCTTCCGCTCCAATGACCATTCACGACCGGGCGAAGGGTAGCCCACCATGGACCAAGTGTGGGCGCAAAGGACGAGGCGGGGGGCTGCTGAAACAACTTTCATGAGATTGCTGAAAATATATGAAAACAATTGTTGAAATCCTCTCCATGGCCAGCCCATTTTGCTGCGACTGGCCGGCGCGCCCCTTCTCTTCCCAACCGCGCCGGAGATTCCGTTTCCCATGCCCTCACCGCCTTTCACACAGCATGCCTCTTGGATTTGGTCGGAGGAAGGCACCCATGCGGTTCCATCCGCAGGACAGGGTTCGCCGTCCCACTATCAGGTGCGCTATTTCCGCCGCAATTTCGACGTGACGAATCCCGTGGGGGCCGCGCTCACCGTTCATCTGTCGGCCGACAGCCGCTATGTATTCCATTGCAACGGGGTCTGCCTCGGACGGGGTCCGGCCAAGGGCGACATCAACCATCATTTCTATGATACCTATGATCTGACTCCGCACCTGCGGCGCGGACGAAACGTTCTGGCGGTGATCGTCCTCGATATGTCCCGGGTCGCGCACCGGCCCGCGCAACTCGGCCCGCCCTGCTCGGTGATGACCTACAGCGGGGGTCTGGTGTTGGAAGGTGCGGTGGTCGACCAGGCTGGCGCAGTGTCAACCGATCTGCAAACCGATGCCCAATGGCGTGTCGCGGTGGATCACGGCCACCGCTTCCAGAACGAAAACACCACCTTCGAGGGTTATCACGGTTATTTCGAGCAGCGGATTTCCGCATTCGTGCCGGCGGGTTGGACCACGGTGGAGTTCGACGACAGCGCCTGGCCGGCAGCCCGGGTGTTGTTCAAGGCCGAACGGTGGGAGAACCGCCGTGACCCCGCCAGTCCCTATGGTTTGCTGCCGCGCATGATCCCGATGCTGGAGGAAGGCGCACCAGCGCCGTTTCCCGACGCCTACGTTACAGGCGGTGGCGCGGTCTCGCCGGCATGGCAGCAATTGCTCGCGCGGGGCGTCCCATTAACGCTGCCTCCGGGCGAAAACGTCGACCTCGTGCTGGACATGGGTGCATTGACGACCGCTTTTCCGCAACTCGTGGTTGCCGGGGGAGCGGGCAGCACCGTTCGCCTGACCTACGCCGAGGCGCTGCGCCTGCCGTGGAACACGCCCGGGGCGAAGCTGCTCGGCAAACAGCAGTCGCTGGCCAACCTCGCCTCGCATTTCGCCGACGAGAGCACCGGCTGGACCTTCGACCGTCGCGGCAAGGTCACGGGCTGGAGCGACCTCTGGGAGCCCTCGGGTCGCGAGGAAACCTTCGAACCGCTGCACTGGCGCGCCTTCCGTTATGTTGGCCTGCAAATCACCGTCGGCAGCGAGCCGTTCACCCTGCGCGCGGTGCGGCAGCGTTTCACGGCGTATCCCTACCGCGTGATGGCAACGTTTGCCTCCTCCGACCTGGCGCTCGACAAAATCTGGCAGGTCGGCCTGCACACGATGCGCATGTGCTCGCACGAGACCTTCGAGGACTGCCCGCATTACGAGCAGATGCAGTATGCCGGTGACACGATGATCACCTCGAAGCTGGCGATGTTCACCACGGGCGACTACCGGCTGAGCCGCCAGGCGCTGTATCAGTTCGACTGGTCGCGGCTCTCCGACGGGCTGACGCAGGCACGGTTTCCCTCGCGGCTCGTGCAGGTCATCCCCGCGTGGAGCATCCACTGGATCACGAACATCAAGGATTACTTCCTGTGCACGGGCGACCGGGACACGGTGGCGGACCTGCTGCCCGGCGTGCGCGCCGTGCTGGACTGGTATCGTCGCCACACCGATGCCGACGGCCTGCCGGCGAAGTTGCCCTTCTGGAACATCACCGACTGGTGCCCCTGGTGGCCGCGTGGCGTCGTGCCCGGCGCCGACACCGGGGCGACGTGCATCCACTCCGCCCAATACATCAACGCCCTCGATGAGGCCGCGTGGATGATCCGCCATTTCGGACGCTCCGCAGAGGCTGACGTGCTCACGGCCGAGGCAGCGGACCTGCGTCGGAAGGCGCACGCGCGTTTTTGGTCCGAGGCCGAGGGGCTTTACTTCGACCGTCCGGGCGGTCCCGAGGTCAGCCAGTATGGCAACGCCTGGGCGATCGTCGCCGGTCTCGCCGGCGAGCGCGAGCGCGGGATCGTGATGCGACGCTTTCCGAATGACGCGAAACTCGCGCCCGGTTCCTTCTTCTGGTGGCACACCGGGTTCACCGCGCTCGCGAAGAGCGGCCGTTACGACGACATGCCGCAACACCTCGGGCCGTGGCACGAGTCCGTCGGTTATGGTCTCTCCACCTTTGTGGAGGAGAACAGCTATTGGCGCTCGCTCTGCCACGCCTGGTCGGCGCACCCGGTGCTTGAGTTCCAGCAGCGCATCCTCGGAGTCACGCCCGCCGAACCGGGTTTCGCGCGCATCTCACTGGCGCCGCACCGTTGCGGGCTCACCCACGCGAAGGGCAGCGTCTGCACGCCGCGCGGGTTGGTGGAGGTGGCGTGGCGCGCCGAGGGCGGCCGCTTCACGCTCGAGGCCGTCGTGCCGGCGAACACGCCCGTTCACGTGCAACTGCCCGACGGCACCAGCCGGGAATTCCCGGGCGGCCAGGCCAGTTTCACCGTTTCGCTCCCATGAATTCCGAATTGAAACTCGTCCTGGACGGTGATCGTGCCGTGGAAATCCACCGCGCCGACGGTGGGCTGCTGCTGCGTTATGTTTACCGTCCCGACACGCCGGTCGACGAGGCGGCGCGACCGTATGCGCATCCGGTCAACACGCTGGCGGGCGAGGGGCTCACCAATTTCCGCCCCAACGACCACCGCTGGCACCACGGGCTCAATTTCACGATCAACTGCCTGTCGGGGCACAATTTCTGGGGCGGCGGCACCTACCGGAAGGCCGATGGCTACCAGATGCGCGCCGATCACGGCACGCAGCAGCACACCGGCTGGGTGGAGCAGGGGGCCAACTATCTGGCGCACACGCTCGACTGGCGCGTGGGCGCGAGCGGTGAACTGCTGCTGCAGGAGCAGCGCGGGCTCACGTTTGCCGTGCTCTCGCCGCAGGCCTGGTCGCTGCGCTGGACGGCGACCTTGAAGAATGTTTCCGGCCGGACGCTGGAGCTCGGCCAGTATCATTCGAACCAGGGCCTCGCGGGTTCACATTACAGCGGGCTGCAGTTTCGCGGCGCGCGGGAACTGCTCGATGACCACAGCGATCCGGCCATCGGGATTTTCGCCGAGGGCGACCTCAGCGGCGAGGCGGCGGTGCATGGCGCCGCCGCGCGCTGGATGGAGTGGCGTGGCCAGAAGGACACGTCGCTGCGTCGCGTCACGGTGCGGTTTGCCAGCCACACCGGCCCCTTCCATTGCTTCGTTCGGCGCAACAATCCGCTCGCCGCGCTACCGTTCCAATACGAGCGCGACCTGCCGCTGGCGGCCGGCGCCGGCCTCAACGTGGACTACACGCTGACCTTCACCGACGCATGAGCCTCGACCGGAAAACTTTTCTGCGCCGGCTGGGCGCCGGGGCCATCGGCCTGGCGGCGGCGGGTTCGGTGCGCGCGGCGCTCGGCGGCCAGGCGGCCGCGCTGCCACCTTTCGATCCGGCCAAGGTGGACGAATTTTGGGCGAGTGTCCGCGAGCTGTTTCCCCTGCTCGACGACCCACTGTATTTGAACACCGGCGGCCTCGGCCCGGCCTCGCAGCCGGTGCTGGATCGCGTCAGGTCGACAATGCTCCGGTTGCAGGAACACTCCGAGACCGGCCACGAGCTGCTGACCCCGGCGCGCGAGACCCTCGCGGATTTTCTCGGGGCGCTGCCCGATGAGATCTGTTTTGTCCGCAACGCCACCGAGGCCAACTCCGTGATCGCCGCCGGCCTCACGCTCGCGGCCGGCGACGAGGTGATCTTTGAAACCCACGCGCACCCCGGCGGTTCCTTCCCTTGGTTGAACCAGGCGAAGCAGCGCGGCGTGACAGTGAAGGTGTTTGAGCCGGATCACACCTCGGCGGAGGCCAATCTCACGCGCATCCGCGAACTGATCTCGCCCCGCACCAAGGTCATTCAGGTCAGCCATATAACCTGCACCACCGGTCTCGTGTTCCCGGTGAAGGCAATCGCCGCGTTGGCGCAATCCCGCGACATCTGGTTTCACATCGATGGGGCGCAATCCGCCGGCATGGTTCCCGTGGACCTCACCGCGATCGGTTGTGACTCCTATGCCTTCAGCGGTCACAAATGGCTGGGCGGACCGCACGAGACGGGCGGGCTCTACATCCGGCGCGACCGGCTTGAGGCGGTGGCCCCCACCGGCATCGGTGCCTACTCAGGCGAGCTCCCGCAGCTCCCGGGGGAGATCAAATATTTCGGCGCGGCCTCGCGCCACGAATACGGCACCCGCAACGCCGGCCTGGTTGCAGGGCTGGCCGAGGCCGTCCGCCTGCAGGAACGCATCGGCCGCGACCGCATCGCCGCGCACGGGCGCGAGCTGGCGGCGCTGGTGCACGATGGTCTGGCCGGCGTGCCGGACATCACGGTCTTGACCCCGCCTTCCACGGAAATGCGTGCGTCCATCGCAACATTCCGCCACGCGCGCGCCGATGCGGGCAAACTGTTCGGCTATCTCCACGACAAGCACCGCCTGCGTTGCCGGCCGGTGACCGAGCAGGGCCTCAACGCCGTGCGCGTTTCCCTCCATGTGTTCAACTCCCGCGCCGATGCAGAACGCGTCATCGCCGCCGTCCGTGCGTCCGCGCGCGACCTCTGACCATGCGCTCAGCGTTCCATTTCTATTTCCGCGATCAGCTCGATCTCCACCGGGGCGCCGGCCGGCAGCGAGTTGACGCCGACCGCGGCGCGCGCGTGCTTGCCGGCGTCGCCGAACACCGCGACCAGCAGGTCGGACGCACCGTTCACGATCTTGGACTGAGCGGTGAAATCCTCGGGGCAGTTGACGAAGCCGCCCACGCGCACGATGCGCTTCACTTTCGCCAGGTCGCCGACCTCCCCCTGCAACGCGGCGAGCAGCTGGAGGGCGCAGGTCCGTGCCGCCGCCGCGCCCTCCGCCTCGGTGAGTTCGCGGCCGACCTTGCCAGTGAGAAATTTGCCATCGGCACCGCGGGCAATCTGTCCGGCGAGGAAAACGAGGTTGCCGCTGCGCACCGCCGGCACGTAGTTGGCGATGACCGGGGACACGGCCGGCAGGGTGAGACCGAGCGCGGCGAGCCGTTGGGCGGGCGTCACGGCCTCGGCGGCCCGGGCCACGGTCAGGGAGCAAAGCAGCAGCAGAAGTGTCAGGATGTTTTTCATGGCGGGTTCAAGCCATGCCGGCTGTCCGCCCGCGCCGCAACGCCAGAACGAGCCATTCCTTCATGATCAGAACCAAAATACTTCTCGGTCTCCTGCTGCCGGCGCTGACCGGGGCGGCCGCACCCAAGCACGACCTGTTCGTCGTAGCCGCGATCAACAATAACTTCGTCGTCGGCTCGAAGATGGTCACGCTCAGCGGACTTTTCCAGCGCGGCGCCGACAACACCTACGGGCACTTCGGTCTTAATTTTCCTTATTTGACCAGTCTCGCGGTGGATCCGCGTGACGCCAAGGTGTTCTATGCCGCCTCGATCAACGGGGTGCTGTGCACGACCGACGGCGGCCAGACCTGGCGCATCGGCACCAGCTGGGACATGACCGAGCCGAAGGACGTCGCCCTCGATCCCAACGCCCCCGACCACATCTACCTCGCGCTGCCCGACGGCTTGGCCGTCTCCACCGACCGCGGGCGCACCTGGCCCCGCCGCGAGAACGGCCTGCCGGAGCGCGGCAAATACACCCAGACCGTCAAGGTCGACCGCACCCGCGCCGGCCGCGTCTTCGCCGGCTGTGAATCAGGCATCTACCTGACCGAGGACGGCGCCGGTTCGTGGCGCCGCGTCTTTGCCGCCACCGCCACCGTGACCAACCTCCAGCAGTCTCCGCACGATTCGAAGCTCTGGCTCGCCACCACGCAGAGCGATGGCGCGCTCGTCTCGCGCGATGGCGGCCTCACGTGGAAGAAGATTGGCGGAGTGCCCTCGGCCGAGGCGCATTACAACGTATGCTTCGACGGCACCAATCCGCGGCGTTTCGCCATCGGCGGCTGGACCTACGGCGTGCTCGTCACGGAGGACGGCGGTGAAACCTGGACCGAACGTAATACCGGTCTGCCCGCCGAGCATTGCGTCTTTCGCATCGGCATCGATCCTGACACCGGCCGGCTCTATGCTGCCGTTTATCGCGATGCGGTGTTCGCCTCGGACGACTTCGGCCGCACCTGGCGGAAGGACGGCCTCGAAGGCTCCCTGGTCTATAACTTCATCTTCGTGCCCAAAGCGGCGAAATAACCGGCACCCTGAACATGAAAGCCCCGACTCTTCTGCTCTCCATCCTCGCCGCCGCCAACCTCGCCGCGCAACCGTCCTTCTCCGCGCCCATGCCATCCGCGGCCGTGGTCGAACACGCCGACCAACGCCGCGCGGCCTATGATGCCCGCATCGACGAGGTGCTGGCATGGCGCTCCAGCCTGGCGAAGCCCGGTGAACTGCTCCCCGACATGGCGATCATCGCCGCCAAGCTCGCCCGGCGGGAGGACGCCGACCTCTGCTCGCGCAGCGTGATCGAACTCATGAAGGAGCCCGGCAGCGGTCCGTTCTGGATGTTTCCGGCGGTGAACGTCGCCTTTCTCGGACGCGACCAGCTTTCGCCCGCGGCGAGAAAATCCATCCGCGACGCCTGGCGCACGGGCATGCAGATTCGCGGCGACACCGAGAATCACTGGGTGATGTATTATACTTCCCTCTACCTGATGTCCGAGCTGTATCCGGACGAGCCGGCGGCCAGCTGGTATTCCGGCAAAAGCTCCGCGGAGAACCTGGCCGAGTCGCGCGACTACCTGATCCACTGGATGGACCTCGCGACGACGGTCGGGCAGGGGGAGTTCAACCCGACCCACTACATTGGCGAATATGCCATTCCCATGCTGTATCTCGCCATGTGGGCAGACGATCCCGCCCTGCGCCAGCGCGGCCGGATGAAGCTCGACTGGCTGCTGGCCGACCTGGCGGAAAACACGCTCAATGGCGTGCTGCACGGCGCCAACGCCCGCACCGACGACACCTCCGTCATCGAGCGCTGGAACGCCCTCGCGACCTTCTTCAGCTGGATCGCGTTTGGCCACACGCCGCCGCCGGCAGGTTACGGCGGCTGGGGCGTCTACTTTGCCACCGCCGCGAAGGGCTATGAAGTCCCCGAGGTCATCTACCGGATCGCCGTCGATCGCGACGGCGACTTCCTGCAACGCGATCTCAAACGCACCCGCCGCCGCTGGCGTAACAGCGACGTGCTGATGGGGCCGATCTACAAGACCAACTACACCCGTCGTGACTACGCCGTCGGGTCCTATCAGGGCGGCATGGCCGACCCCATCCAGACGCACGTCTGGGATGTCACCTGGGCCGTGCCCGACCCGCGCGGCGTGCACAACACGATGTTCTCGCTGCACCCGATGTCCTCGGGCTACGATATGCAGACGTATTTCACCGAACTGCCCGACCAGATGACCAAGGGCGTCACCAAGGAGGGCAAGGCCTCCTACGACTCGCCCGACAAATTCCTCGGCGGTTCGCGCTTCGAGCAGGTGTTTCAGGACCTTGACACCGTTATCGCGCTCTACGACATCCCCGCCGGCACGCGTTTCCCGCACGTGAACGGGTTTTTCTCGAAGGATCTCATCAATCTCACGGCCGACCCGTCCGGCTGGATTTTCGCGCAGGGCGGTCAGACCTATCTGGCCTACCGGCCGCTGGCTGACTACGAACTCAAGTCCATCGCGCGCATCAAGTCGTCGTGGACCGGAGAGCGCGCCGACACCGGCGACAAGATCCTCTACAGCCCGCACCTCAAGAACGGCACCATCGTGCAGGCGGCGGCCGCGAGCGAATTCAAGGACTTCGCCGCCTTCCAGGCCGCCATCCGCGCTCTGCCGCTTAAGTTCAAGCTCGCGCCGGTGCCGACGGTCAAATTCACCACGCTGCGCGGCAAGGCCGTCGTCTGCACTTACGGCGCGGTTCCGGTGGTTGACGGCCAACTGGTCGATTACACCAGGTGGAAACTCTTCGCGGGCCCGTATCTCAACGCCGAGAAGGGCTCACGCAAACTGACCCTCACGCACGGCCGGCTCGAGCGGGTGCTCGATTTCAACACGCTCACGATCACCGACCAGGTGAAGGAGAAGTGAATGGTGCTGAGGGAGACATGAAAACATTGGATCAATCGATGGTAGGGGCGTTTGCCCCCAACCGCCCTTCGCGGGCGCCATCACGTTCCGGGCGGTTGAGGGCAACCGCCCCTACCGCGTTGCTCGCAATCGCATTGGTTTGCGGTTCGTTGGCTCATGCCGTCTCGCCCTTCGACGACTCCTCGCGGGCCGCGCACGCTATGCTCACGCGGCTGTGCGATGATTTTGGTGGCCGGCTGACCGGCAGCATGGCCAATCGCGGCGCCTTGGATCAGCTCGCGGCCGAGCTGCGCGCACTCGGATTGCAGCCGGAGATGGTGCCGTTCACCATGCCCGGCTGGGAGCGCGGAGTGGACCGGATCGAACTGGTCGCGCCGCTTGCCCGGTCTTTGCGCGCCGTGGCGCTGGCCTACACGCAGCCGCACGCAACTTTCGAGTCCGAGGTAGTGAGCATTGGTGCGGGCCGGGCCGCGGATTATCCGGCGGATGTGCGCGGACGGATCGTCCTGCTCGATTCCTCGAGTGCGCTCACCGCGCGGGAATTTTCCACTCTGGCGGCGGAGCGTGGCGCGAAGGGAATTTTGTTCATCAACCGCGAGGGGGGTGGGCAGCTACTCGCGCGCACGGGCAGCTTTGTCGGTGAGGCCCTGCCGGTGCCGGTGTATTCACTCGCGCAGGAGGAGGGCCGGTGGATGCAACGATTGCTGGCTCGCGGCCAGTCGGTGCGCGTGCGGATGGAGACGCGATCACACTGCCGGGAGGTGCAGACGGCCAATCTGGTCATCCGGCTCAAGGGGCGTTCATCCGAGCGCATCATTGTCGGGGCCCATTTTGACAGCTGGGACCTGGGGCAGGGGGCCCTCGACAACGGTCTGGGCACGGCGCAACTCTTCGCACTGGCGCAGGCCCTGCGCGATCAGGACCTGGCTCGCACCGTCGAACTCGTCTGGTTCAACGGCGAGGAGCAGGGCATGTGGGGCTCGCGCCTGGCCGCCGCAGCGCTCGGCGACGCGCCGGTGGTGGCGATGATCAACCTCGACATGGTCGGCGTGCCGATCGCGGTGAACGCGCTGGGTGACGAGTCGCTCGTGCCGGCGCTGAAGCGCTGGAATACGGGGCGCGGCGACGCGAAGCTCCCGCAGGGCGTGCAAAACATCAATTGGTTCGGCAGCGACCACACGCCCTACCAGCTGGCCGGGGTGCGCGCGATCACCTTCAACGCGCCGATCCCGCGCGAGTCCGTCCGCTACTACCACGACTTCGCCGACACGATCGACAAGCTGCCGGAACAGATCGTGGTCGATTCCACCGCCATCATCGGCGACGTCGTGCTGGCGTTGGTCAACGACTCGGAGCTGGGTGCGTTCCGGCGGTCACCGGCGGATACGGAAAAACTTTTCACCACGTTCGGGCTCGAACGCCGCATGCAGGCGACCGGCTACTGGCCGTTCGACGTTAAACCAGCCCGCGAATGACGCGAATCACGCCAATATCGACCCGATGCAAATCCACTCCGGAGCGGAGGCGCCAAGGTGGAGGCGGGACCATCAGTCCCGCGAGGTATGGGCATCGCGACCGGCAATTCGCGGGACTGATGGTCCCGCCTCCATTTCCGCTTCCCGGAGCTACTCTGGGCTCACTGATTTGCGTCAATTCGCGTAATTAGCGGGAAGAAACGAAACAACCCCAAGCTACTCCAACCCCGCCCCTCATGCATTTCTTCGGCCTGCACTGGATCGACGGCCTCATCATCGTTGCCTACATCATCGCCGTCCTCGCGATCGGCAAAATCCTCTCGCACGGCGTCAAGGATGAGAAGGACTTCTTCCTCGGCGGCCGCTCGCTGGGCAAATGGTTCCAATTCTTCCTGAGCTTCGGCACCATGACGGACCCGGGCCAGGCCACGACCACCTCGAGCTCCGTCTACCGGCAGGGTGCGGGCGGCGCTTGGCTTGCACTCATCACGCTGTTCCTGACACCGTATTACTGGTTCACCAGCGTGTGGTTCCGTCGCGTGCGGCTGACCACCATGGCCGACCTGTTCGAGGATCGCTTTGGGCGGCGGTTCCTCGCCACGCTTTACGCGGTGACCACGATCATGATGGCGATCGTCAGCATCGCCGGCGGCAATGTCGTGGCGCTGAAGACCCTGCAGCCGCTGATGGTCAAGGAGCCGGCGATCTACTCGGTGGCCGAAAAGCAGATGGTGGCGGAATATCACGAGTTCACCGGGCTCCGGAAGGAGCGCCTCACGGCCACTCTGGCAGGCGAACGGGCGGAGCGCTACGACCTGCTGAAGGATTCCTACGACCGGGGTGCATTGCAGCCCCACGTCACCTATCTCAAGCCGCTGACCTTCTACCTTATCACGTCCCTGCTCGTGGCGGTCTTCGTCATGCTCGGCGGGTTGAAGGCGTCGGCGATGGTTGACGGGCTGCAGGCCGTCCTGGTGATCATCATCTCCGTAATCTTGATCCCGTTCGGCCTGCATGAGATCGGCGGCCTGGCGGGCCTGCACGCGAAGGTGCCGGCGGTGATGTTCAACCTCTTCGGCGGGGGCGGGGCCAGTGAATACACCTGGTATTCCATCGCCGCGCTGCTGCTGGTGCAGTTTGTCGGCATTGTGGGCTCGCAGGCGGGCATGACCATCGCCGGTTCGGCGAAAAACGAGACCGCGGCCCGGCTCGGTGCGGTGTCGGGCGGCTTCAGCAAGCGGTTTGTCACCATCGCGTGGGCGTTCTGCGGTCTGATCGCCCTGGCGCTGTTCGGGCCGAACCTGTCCGACCCCGACCAGGTGTGGGGCCTGCTGACGCGCTCGCTGCTGCCGGTCGGCCTGATCGGCATCATGATCATCGGGATACTTGGCGGCAAACTGGCGCTGCTCGGCGCGCAATCGGTGGTCCTGTCCGGCCTCGTCGTTAAAAATCTCTACGAGCCGCTGTTTCCGGGCAAATCCGAGAAACACTACATGCTGGTCGCCCGCCTGACCGTGCCGGCGGTGCTCGCCATGGGCATCGGTGTCGGACTCTACCTCAACAGTGTCATCGCGCTCCTGAAGTTTGCGATCGTGCTGCTCGTGATCTGGGGCGTGCCGATCACGCTGATCTTTCTCTGGCGCCGCCTCACGGAGACCGCGGTCCGGGTTCAGGTGCTCGCCACGGTGGTGCTGGTCGCCGTGATCCCGTGGAGCGTGCCCGCCATCCCGTCCCTGGCCCGGTCGGCCGAGCTCACCCGGATGACACGCGAGCAGGTGCTGAACGTGACGGCCCCGGCCACCGCGGCGGATGTCGCGGCCGGTCGCGCGCAGGCGGAGGGCGAGGTGATCACGCGCATCCAGCGGGTCGAGCCGGTCTCGATCTATTTCGAAGAAGGCGTGGTGCGCTCCGACCCCAAGGACCTGAACTCGCCCCGGACCGGCAAGGGTCTGTTCCGCATCGAGGTCTGGTTGCTGGCGGTGCTCGGCGTGGACGTCGCCGGCTTCAACCCGGCGCAGCTGCTGATGACGCGCTACGTCATCGATGCGGCGCTGCCGATCCTGCTGCTGATCGTGGTCAGCCTCCTGACGAAGCCGACGGACCCAGCCCGCGTGGCGCGTTTCCATGTCCGCATGAAGACGCCGGTCGGCGCGACCCTGGAGGAGGATGCCAAGGAAGTGGAAGCGAGTTACGCCCATCCGGCGCGCTACGACCACCTCAAGCTTTTCCCGAATTCGAACTGGGAACTGACCAAGTGGAACCGGCAGGATGCGCTCGGCTTCATCGGCTGCTGCGCGCTGGTCGGGTTCATCCTGGTGTTCTTCAAGGCGGTGCTGGTGGTCGGGAGCTGAGAACAACATGGGGTTGCCGGACAAAAAGGTGGAGCGCGTTGACCCCAACGCGCTTCGGTATGATCGCACGCAAAAACCAGCGGGTTGGGATCAACCCGCTCCACCTCGAAGCATCTGACCGCGGTATGAACCAGCACAAACCCACCATCATCCTGGATGAGCCGTGCATGGCGTTGCGTGACACGCTCAGGGCGATTGCGCCCGTCTTTGTCTTCCGGCGACGGAACGGTTTCCTCACCACGCATCCGGCCGCCGCGGCGGAGGAATTGCACGAAATGCTGACGGTCGGCAACATGGCGCCGCCCTATGTATTCGTTGCCGCGTCGTTCGGTGGTTTTACGGCGCTGGCCTACGCAGCGCGGCACCCGGCCACGCTGGCGGGGCTGGTCCTGGTCGATCCGTCGCATCCGGAACAAAGCGCCGCCGCGCTGGCGGTGATCCCAGCCAGCGAACCGTCGGTCCCGGCGGTGGAGAAGTTCAAGAAATACCTGCAGGGCTTCGGCCCGCTCTGGACCGAGAGTTGCCAGGCGATCGCCGAAATCCGCGACCTCGGCGGTGTGCCTCTGATCGTGCTGGCCGCGGGGAAACCCGATATGCCAGTAGAGCTAACGGAGAGAACCCGGCGGGCATTGACGCAAAACTGGCATGCGCTGCAACAGAAGCACGCAGCCCTTTCGGCGCGAGGGGAACTGCGGATCGTGTCCGGGGTGGGACACAACATTGTGGCCGGCGCACCGGGGGCAATCTGCGCCGCGGTTGCCAAACTAGCCGCCGAGACGGCAAGGAATGATTGTCTATGAAAATTCTCCCGGGGATTGAGGCGGGAGAAAAACCTGTTCTGTTCTGAGCAATGTCCATGAAATTCTTCGGCCTGTCCTTCTGCCTTCTGCTCACTTCCCTGGGGGTGTTTGCGGCCTCGCGTCCGCCCTCGGTGCTGGTCAGTGGCGGCAGCATGATGAGCGGCGACCGCTTTGCCGACAGCACATTGGCGGTGATGCGGACGCACTATGCCGGCTGCAAAAAGATCGCGCTGGTGATCCACGCGAGCCACCCGACGGAACGCGACCGGATGGAGGCGCGGTTGCAAAAGGCTTTCGCCCACCTCGTCGGCGCGCAGGCCGAGTCATTGCATCGGCCCGATGTGGCCGGGGCGAAGGCACTCCTCGAGAGTGCCGACGGCATCTTCATCGGCGGCGGCGAGACCTTTGTGTTGCTCGGCGAACTCTACCGCACGGGCCAGCTTGAACTCATCCGTCAGCGCGTGGCGGCGGGCGTGCCCTACGGCGGCTCGAGCGCCGGCGCAAACGTGGCCGGGCTGCTGATCGGCACGACCAACGATTTTCCCGTGGCCGAGATTCCGAGCCGCACCGCGCTCGGCGTGTTTCCGGCGGTGATCAACCCGCACCACCCCGTGCCCCAAGCGAAAGCCGATTTCGACGGCCGCGTGGGCAAAATAAAAATCTACCTGCAGTTCAACCCGACGGAGACGGTGCTGGCATTGGCCAATGCGTCCATTGCGCGCCTGCATGATGGGAAAGTGACATTGGAGTCGGGCTTCGGCTGGGTTTATCAGACCGGCAGCGTGCGGCCGCTGGTGCCGGGTGATGCGGTGCCGGAGCTGGTGACTCGATGATGTAGGTGGCGTGCTTGCACGCCACGTTGCGCGCGAGCGCGCAACCTACAGGTCTCTTCCTCGTTCTCAAAACCCGAGAGAAAGAGAACGAGTAGGAGAACGAGAACGATTATTAAATCACCGTGCCTTGCCGAAGTCGTAAGTCAGCGTCCATTCCTGCGATTCACCGGGCGCGAGGTTGAGCGCGAGGAAAGGTTCGAGCGAGAGCGTGTTGCCGTTGGCCCAAAGCACGCACTTGAACGGGGCAAAATCGGTGGCGAAGCGCACCCCGGTGAGCCGGGGATGCGAGAGCGTGGCGGCGAAGGGAAGACCGGCGGGAAGGCTCAGGTGTTCGAGGTGCCCGCCATGCACACCGCTGAAGGCGTGGTGCAGAGTCAGCTCCCGGCCGGTGAGCTGATAGCCCGGATTATCCTGCAGTTGCGTGCCCTCGGGCAGGGTCACGCGCACGAGACCATCGGCCTGCAGCGCGAAGAAGGGATGCGCGAACCACTCGAGCTTGATCGGGGTGGCGCCGCGGTTCGTGAGCCGCGAACGGGAGATGAGCTGCCGGCCGCGCAGTTCGATCGTGCGCTCGAGCGAGTAGGACCAGCGGCCGACGGTTTGTCCGGTGCGAAACACAACGCGGTCGGGTTGCACGTCGACCTGCCAGACGCACGGAGTGGTGACTACGATGGCCCCCGCCGCGTCACGTCCGAGGGCGCCCGCGCCCGGGGCGAGGCCGACGGCGCCGTCCCAGAGCAGCGGTTCGCCCGTGGTCGTGCTGTGGCGAAAGGATTCGGGCAGGCCCTGGCCGTTGTGCGGGAGTGGGTTGACCTCCGGCCATTCCGGTCCGGTGAGCAGCGTGCCGATGCTGCGGTCGTGCACCTGCCAGATATAGCCGCCCCAGCAGAACCGCGGCCCCAGACGCGCCTGTTCGACGACGGGATCGATCAGGTCGACGGTGAGTTCGGCGTTGGCGAGGGTCAGCATGATCTAAATGTGGGCAGTCCGCTTGCGGACGCTGAGGCGCGAGCAAGCTCGCTGGCCCACAAGTTCGGTCGTGATGCCGGATATCATCAGCGCAGGCGCATGACGCGCAGCGTCGTGTTCACGCCGTCGACCACGAGCGCGAACTGGCCGTGCGGGCGGGCTTGGATTTCGATCTCCTTGCCGGCGAGTTCGTAGGTGATGGGTTCGTGGCCTTCCCACACCTGGCCGTTGTCGAGCTTGAAGCGATTGCCGCCTTCCCATTTCACGAACCGGGCCCGGAGCGGCGGCAGGGAGCGCCAGTCACGGTCGTCGAAAAGCGGCAGGCCGAAGCGCTGCATCAGGCCCGGGGACTGGACAACGGTCGGGGCGGTTGGGACGGCGGTGCGCCCGGTGGCGAGTTGCGTTTGCAGCTGTGCCGTGGCGCCGGTCTGCTGAAGGATGAGCGCGGCATCGATGACGCCGATCTCGTCGGGCGTGAGGCGGTCGAGCCCGGCGCGTTTCCACTCGGCCGCCGAGAGGACGGCCTTGAGGCCAGGGAAAGTGGTCTGGGCGGCGGCGATTGCGGCCGACAGGCAAAGCAGGAGGGTGAGCAGGGAGGTTTTCATGGGGGGATTCTTGTAGGTTGCGGGCAAGCCCGCAACGTGGCGCGCGAGCGCGCCACCTACATTGGGATGGAAGGCAGCTTACGGACGAAGGAAGCCTTCGCCAGTATTTTGCGCGGCGACGAGCCGGGCAAAGGCGCCGCCGCGGACGGTGCGGGAGGTGAAGTCGCCTCCTCGGTGATCCGCCCGTCGGCCAGCGCGATGATGCGGCCGGCGTTGCGGAGGGTGCTCAGCCGGTGAGCGTGCGCGCTGCCAGCGGCTCGCGGATCATGGCGGCGGGCTTCAACCGGTCGCGGCCTGCCCCTTGGTGCGCTTGGGGGCGCGACTGCCGTGCAACGCGGTGTAGAAGGAGTCGCCGGGCTTGATCGAGCCCCGGGTGACGATTTCGCCGGTGAAACCGGATTTGTAGATGGCCGTGAGCAGGTCGACGGTCTGGCGCGATTGGTCGCCCGAAGTCAGCGGGCGGCGGCGCGCGTCCATGTCGGCCACGAGGGCGTTGAGCTGGGTGCCGTGCGTGGCGCCGACTTCCGGGGGGAAACTCTGCCAGGCCTGCAGCAGGGCGTCGTCTTGGGCGGGCGGGACGGGCGTGAATTTCCAGTTGTCACGGGTGTAGCCGTAAAGGTGCGTGAGTTCGACGGTGGCCTTCTGATAGTCGAGGCGGAGGTAGGTTTCCTGCCGCGGACTGAGCGCGCTGTTGACGATGGAACCGACGGCACCGTTGGCGAAGGTGACGAGGGCCATCGAGACATCCTCAACCTCGATCGCCCGGTCGAGGGTCGTGACGACGGAGCGGACGTCCTTCCAGTCGCCCATCAGGTGAAGGAAGTGGTCCATGGCGTGGATGCCGAGACCCATGGTGGGTCCGCCGAGCTCGGTCTCCCAGCGGCCGCGCCACGGCACAGCGTAATAGGCGTCGTCGCGAAACCACAGGGTGTTGCAGACCCCGACCAGCGGACGGCCCAGCAGCCCGCTGTCGGCGAGGCGGCGGACGTGCGCGGTGGACGAACCAAAGCGCATCTGAAAAATACAGGCGGTGTAGCAACCCGTGCGCTGCTCGGCGGCCTCGATGAGATCGAGTTCCGCGAGGGATCCGCAAAGCGGTTTTTCGCAAAGGACCCAGGCGCCGGCCTCCATGGCGGCGATGCTCATGGGGGTGTGCTGGGCGGGCGGGGTGGCAATGAGGGCGATGTCCGGTTTCTCCTTGGCCAGCATGGCCGTGTAATCCGTGTAGTGGCTGGGTATGCCGTGTTTCCGGGCGAAATCGCCGACCCGTTGGGCGTCAATATCGACGGCGGAAACGAGGGTGACGCGGCCTTGGGTGGCTTCAACCGCCCGCACATGGGCATCGCCGATGGAGCCGGTGCCGACGAGCGCGGCGCGGTAGGTTTTCTTGTGGGGCGGCACGAATTTAAAAGAGTGGGGGGAAAGGAGGAACCTACGGAACGGACATTAAGCTGGAGGCAAGTATGCTGGCTGGGCGACAGGAATCATTCTGAAAGTAAATGAAAATTACCTGCTGAGGGAGGTAGGCTCAGCTGGGCAGAGCGCGGACTCCGCTCCGCGCCGGCGGTGAAGGGACTCACCGCCCTACCAACCCGCCCGGAGGGCGGGTTCCACCTCGAGCAAGTCTCAAGCCACGCCCGCCAACTTCAAAATCCTGGTGCCGGTCAGGCGGCGTTCGGGCGGCAGCGAGTGCGGGGTGCGGTTGCCGTAGACCTTGGCCAGCTCGGCGAAGCGCGCCTGCGTGGCCTTCACAAATTCGTCGGCCGGCCGCGTCTCGCCACACAGCTTCATGATCTCGGGCAGCCAGCGGTGGCCGTAGCGGACATGGTTCTGTTCGTCGTTGCGGTCGAAGGCCAGGAGGGTGTCCGCCTCGAAATCATTCAGTTCGCGCACGCGGTCCATGACGAGCGCCTTGGTCGGGAAGCTGCCGGCCTCGAATTCCATTGTCATCATCGCGTAGCGCTCGTGCGGCGGCATCTGGACGAGGATGTTGTAGAGGTCCAGCGAGTGTTCGACCGTCATCAGGTCGACACCCAGTTTGGGCAGCTGCCGGAAACCGAACTGACTGTGACGCGACTCGTCCCAGAGGTGGCGGGCCATGTCGTGGTGCAGGTCGAAGGGCGCCTCGGGCGTATCGTAGAAAATCGTCGCGAGGTAATCCACCGCATCCAGCTCCATCATCAGCCACACATAGACCATGAGGCGGATGACGCGGGCATCGGTCTTCGGGTCCACCAGCCACGGGCGGACGATCGGCGTCTCGTCAGGATCGTGGCTGAAGACGCTGGAGCAGATGGGATACTTGCCGCGGTTGCAGGTGTTGGGGTGCTTGTAGGCGTGGGCGTCCGACTCCCAAGCGAAGCCGGCGGGCAGGGGCAGGACGGGCGATTCGCCGAGCAGTCCCCCTTGCGCCATCAGGGCGGTGCCGAGGTGGGCCACCCAGGCGGAGGCACTGGTCGAACCGAGAAAAGGCGTGATCTCCTTCGCGTGACGCTCCTCGTCGTGGATGAACTCCTCGACCAGACGCAGCGAGGGCCAGTCGGCGAGGTGGTGCGTCGCCCGCAGGTAGTGCCGGTAGGCGGCAAGCAGGGCGGGCTTGAGCACGCGGTAGAAGCCGGCGAGGGCCTCGGTGACGTCGGCCGGCATCACGGCCTCGTTGAAGAGCCGGCGCAGGGCGGGGCGGACGCTTTCGCTGTTGCCGAAGCCGCTCAGTTCACGGCCGCGTTCGCGCAGAAAACGGGCGTGGCTGGCGGATTCCCAGACATGCTGGCAGAGCAGGTATTTCAGCTCCGGCTCACCGACGCGGTAGATGAGCGTCGTGGCGGTGCGCACGAACTCGCGCTCGACCTCGAACAGCACGCGCTGCAACCGGGCCATGTCCTGCACCGCGGCCATGCGACCGCCCCCCTTCGCCAAGGCCTCGGAGGGGCTGGCGGTGGCGGATTGATTAGAAGAGGTGACCATGGTTTGGAGCTGGGGGTGGGCAGCGAGCTTGCTCGCGCAAGGGTGCGCCTGCAAGCAGGCAGCCCACGAATTTGTTAACTCAGCAGATCCGCCCGCGCTTGCCGGCGGTGGTGTGGCCGGGCGGGTTGACGCCCACCCAGCGCTCGTCGATCGGTTCGCTGGCTCGCTGGTAGCGGGCATCGCTCGAGATGCGGAGCTGGTTGGATGTCCGGTTGTCGAGGGAGGCGTGCACGAGGAACATGCCGAAGGTGATGAAGTCGCCGGCCTTGAACTCGGCGGTCAGCCAGCGGCCACCGAACTTGTTGCGGACGGCCGGCGGGTTGTGCGAGAGCGTGCCGGTGAAGGCCCACTTGCCGGACTTGGCCGCGTCGGCCTCCTTCGGCTTGTTTTCGCAGAAGGCGTCGACGTCGCGGTAAACATAGTTTTCGAGCAGATCGAGACGCTTGTGCGAACCCTCGAGCACCATGAGGCCGCCGAGGGTGAAGGAGATGTCGCCGTAGGGCACCCAGCAGGTCATGTGGGTGTGCGTGCCCCGGCCCATGTAGGGCAGGTCGCAGTGTGGGTTGGTGCCCTTGCCGGGACCGATGGCGCGCAGCCAGGTGAAATCGTAATGGCGGATCTCCTCGCCGAAGAACTTCGTGTAGAAGTCCGGCAGGCGTCCGGAATAAAGCAGGTTCTGGATCGCCGGGTTGTTGTTGGTGATCTCGGGCTTGAAGACGTAGCCGGCGCCAGGCTTGGCGATGCCGTCGATGCTTGGATAAGCCGGGTCAAGCACGCCGGCCTCGGCGAGGCGCTCGGTGAGACTGGCGCGGGCGGCGAGCACGTCGTCGCGGTCAAGGTAGCCGGGCATGTAGATGTAACCGTCCTCGGCGAAGCGGCGGCGCAGCTCGTTCACGTCGCCGGCGGCGTCATTGGATTCACGCAGCAGGCCGACCTTGTCGTCGGTCATCTCAAGCTCATGGCCAAAGGAATAGAGCTGGGGCAGGGCAGTCATGGTGCTCATGGCAACAAGTTACACGGGAATGACCCCGTATTAAATGGTTGAAGTGGGAGAAGTCATGTAAATTTTGGGCGGATGCCCGCCGCCCCCAAATACCGCGCCGAACCCTGGCTGCAGAGCCCGTTGCGCACTCCGGTCGGGGAGATCGAGCTGGCCGGCCTGCTGCGCAACGTGACGGGCATCGACCCGACGGGCATGCGGATTTTGAGACGGTTCACGCTGGTGCTCATGGTCGAGGGCCGCGGCTACTACCGCGACGCGCGCGGCACGAAGCTGGAGTTGGGGCCGGGTGACGTGGTGCTGGTTTTTCCCGAGATCGCGCACGCCTACGGGCCATTGCCCGGCACCGAGTGGACGCAGATTTATTTCGTGTTCGATGGCCCGCAGTTCCAGCTGTGGCGCGCGCAGGGTCTGCTGGCGCCGGAGCATCCGGTGCTGCGGCTCGGGGCCGTGGATTACTGGCGGCGGCGCCTGCACGAGGTCGTGAAGGGCGAGCCGCTGCACCGCGCCGGCGCGCCGCTGCGCGCGCTGGGCCGCCTGCTGCACGTCATGACGGACATGGTGGCCTCCGACGCGGAGAGCACGCGGCAGGCCGGGCGCGACGCGTGGCTGGAAAAGAGCCTGCGCCTGCTCGGCGACCGGAGCCCGACGGGCTGGCTGACGCCGCAGGAAGTGGCGCCGGAGGTCGGGTTGAACTACGAGAATTTCCGCAAGCGCTTCGTCGAGCTCACGGGCGAGTCACCCGGCCGCTACCAGAAACGGCGCCGGCTGGAGTGGGCGTGCGCCGCGATCTACCACGGCGAATCGTCGCTCAAGCAGATCGCCGACGAGCTCGGGTTCTGCGACGTGTTCCACTTTTCGAAGGCCTTCAAGGCGGAGATCGGCTTCACCCCGTCGGATTATCGACGGCGCGTGCGGGGGCACTGAGGCTCTACACACCCCGGCGCTTTGCGCCACCCCTCTTCATCCGGGATCAGGCAGTTCGCCGCGATTCCACTCGGCAATCTCGAAACTAAAAAGTGCCCCGGTAGGCAGCCCGCTCGCGGGCGCCAAAGAGCGCGAGCGAGCTCGCTGGCCCACCGCCGACTGCATGAGTCCGGCTTCATAGAGGGGACCCGGACCATGCTGACTTGAATCCCCTCTATGAAGCCGGAACGATGCAGTGAAATGTAGGGTCGCCGCTCGTCGCCGGACCGTTCCGCGTGCGAACCACGGCCCGGCGACGAGCACCGGCCCTACATTTAAAGACCACACCATTCAGTGATGATCGAAAACCACCGCAGCTGTCGTTAGCCGACCAGCAGGG
>JBKJRX010000149.1:0-6433 GCA_046593155.1 Lacunisphaera sp. | reverse complement strand
GGGGCCGTCCATCTCGCCGGCGTGGATGGAGAGGGCGAGGGCAGGGTGGGTGCGGCGGAGCTCGCGGTATTTCTCGAGGAAGCGGGCCGGGTAGCCTTTGCCGTTCTCCTCGATGCCGGCCATGTTGATGCCGACCCAGAGATCGCGGTTGGCATCGACGAATTGGTAGATCCGCTCAAGCTGGTCCTCGGCCCGCGGGGCGAAGCGCAGCACGGTAAACTGCAGCCGGACCGTGACTCCGGTGGCCAGGGCGTCGGGCCGGGCGAGGCGTTCGCGCATGGCCTGGGCCGCCTTCTCGGGCGGAATGGGCTGGCCGTCATTGTCGGTAAAGCCGAACGCGCCCTGCTGGGTTTCCAGGTAGCGCAGGCCTTCGGCGCCGTAGGCCTTCATGGTTTCGACGAGGATCTCGCAGCCGACCGCGAGGTTCTGGTGCAGCTGGCCCGTGCGTGGCCAGATCCACGTGAAGAATTCGTCGCGGCCCTCGCCGGGCCGATCGAGCCGCAGGGAGTCGAGCCAGCCCTGTTTCTGTTCCGGGGTGAGCTGATCGAGGCGGGTGTAGTCGGCGCGCAGCGCCGCATCCAGGTGTTCGTAGGCGTAGCGGCGGAGGGTGTGGTAAAGCACGAGCGACACGCCGGTGTCGATCCCTGCGGTGAACCGGGTGCGGGTGTAGAAGACATCGCCGCCGTTGCGCGCCGGGTCGGTGGCGATGGCATACCACCATTCTGAACGGATCGCGCCGCCGAGG
The DNA here is from genome assembly GCA_046593155.1 of Lacunisphaera sp. Taxonomy (GTDB): domain Bacteria; phylum Verrucomicrobiota; class Verrucomicrobiia; order Opitutales; family Opitutaceae; genus Lacunisphaera. The sequence continues at coordinate 5,688 of JBKJRX010000149.1, read as the reverse complement.
TGATTGTGCAGGTCCCCCCCCTTGGGCAGCGCATAGAGGAACGTGTAGAGTTCCGCCGGAGTGGCGGTTTTTTTGATGGCATCGAAACGTCCGGAGAAATCCCCGCCATGAGCCCGGCACGCGAGACTGACGACCAGCAGAACCAGAGTGTAGCGCATGGGTGATTACCACGCAGAGGGTGGATTTGCGGCAATCATTATTTTCACCGTAACGCCCGGATACCTCCGAAACGGCATTGCTTCATGGCCCGCTTCACTCCATGCACTTGGCAGAATCCTAATTCCACATGCACCACCATACTCTGTCGAGAATGCTTGTCCTCGCTGCGCTCACTGCCAGCGCTTTTGCCCAGGAAAAACCCGCACCGGTTGCCCAAACCAGTCCCGACCAGGAAGTCCTCCAGCTGGAGAAATTCTCGGTCAATGGCGTCCCCATCGACCAGGTGGTGCTGCCGACGGCCCGGCCGTTCAACTCGGTCTACGGGTTCGACCGCAGCATCCTCGATACCCCGCGCAATGTGACGATCATTTCGCGCGAGCAGCTCACGTCCATCAGCATCCAAGACGTGCGCGATTTCTCCAAGCTCACCGCCAGTTCCTACACGCGCAGTAATTTCGGCGCCCCGACCACGCCGGACATTCGCACCCAGATCGCCGATACTTTCCTGAACGGCATGCGCATCGGCCTCAGCAGCAATGGCAACGGCCTGCCGGTGAATTTCAACTCGGTCGAGTCCGTCAATATCGTCAAGGGTCCGGCGACGGCCATCTTCGGTGCCTCGCAATACATCGGTGGCTACGCCGACCTCATTACGAAACGTCCGGTGTTTGACACCGCCAAGGGCTTTGTCTCGGCCACGGTGGGCTCCTATGACACCTACCGCTGGACGTTTGATTATGGCGCGCCTATTTCCAAGACGCTGGCCTACCGCATCAGCTATTCCGGCGAGGACGCCGGCAGTTATTACACCGACGGCTACAAGCAAACGCAGTCCCTCTACGCCGCCATGACCTACCGGCCCAATGATCGCTACGATGTTTTTATCAACACGGAGGCCTTTTACGCGGAATACACCGAGAACTTCGGCATCAACCGCGTGACCCAGGACCTCATCGACAAGGGTCTCTACCAGACCGGTGTGAACAACAACCCCGCCCCTAATTTCGCCACCGGCCCGGTCGTGGGTTACGTCGATTCCACCGGCGCACCGATCACGTTCAGCAACATCAACGTCGTCGGCGGCACGCCCGCCGCGCAGTCCGATCCGCAAAACTCCCGCTGGGTCGTTTCGGGTTTCCCGGCCGTCAATCGGATCGCTCTCGGGCCCGTGGTGAAGATCGACCGCAGCAACCGCCTGTTGCGTCCCGGCGACGATTCCAACGGCTTCAGCTTCAATGCCCAGGCCATCCAGAACTGGCATTCGTCGCCCGACCTGAACGTCGCCAACAACACCATGTTCCGGTATGTCCGCCGCAACACGCTTTCTTCCTATTCCTATTCCGAAATCATCGACCCAAGCTGGAGCATCGAGAACCGCACGGAATTCCGCCTCTCGAAGGGCGACTGGCAGATCAACACGGGCCTGGCGCTGCGCTACCAGTTTGTCGAGGCCTACAACGACTTCTTCAACGAGCCGGCCAATGTGTGGGACCTCACGAAGGACCACAAATTCATCAATTACTTCAACTCGGTGAACAATCCGAACCCCTTCACCCAGATTCCGGTCCCGGGCTGGCCCGGCCGCTATTTCACGCCCGATAACGGCGACTCCGGCATCTCCAAGGTCTTCACCACCTCGCCGTTCGTGCAGGCCAACTGGAAGATCACTGATCGCCTCACCCTCGATGCCGGCGCCCGCGTCGATGTAATGAAGGCGGACTTCCACATCGCTTGGAACAATATCTTCATCGGCCAGCAGAGCATCGCCGACAAGGTCACCGTCGGTCTGCCGAACTACAATGCCAGCCTCGGCTACAAGCTCACCAAGACGCTCTCCAGTTACCTGACCTACAACTACAGCCAGAACCCGGTCGGCGCGACCGGCAACGGCGGCGGTGTCACCACCTCCGGCAACTCCAAGTTCTTCAACGCCAACCTGCGCAACGAGGCCACGCTCATGGAGGCCGGATTCAAGCAAAGCTACGACGAAGGCAAGGGTTACGTCAGTGTCGCCGTCTTCCAGCAGAGTCGCGACGACCTCCAGCAGGATCGCTCGACCGTGCGGTTCAAGACCCAGGGCCTGGAAATTGAGGGCAGCTACCAGCCGAACAAGCATCTCTACTTCACGGGCGGTTATTCCTACCTCGATTCCACGGTCAATACCGGGCAGTTCGACGTCGGCAACACCTCGCTCACGCCGCCGACCTCGCGCTTCTTCATCCTCGGGCCCGGGGAGCACCGCCGGCAGGGCGTGCCGAAGAACCTCGTCAACGCGCTCGTCACCTACAAGTGGGACAACGGCTTCGGCGTGACCGCCAACGTGGTTTATACGAGTGAGATCAACAACAACGTGGTCGGCAATCTGGTGATCCCCAGCCAATACACGCTCGACCTGACCGCGTTCTACAACGCCAAGGTCTGGGAGGTCCGCTTCGCCGTCCTCAACGCCACCGACGAGGAGAACTGGAGCGCGCCGAATGCGGTCTACGGCAACGAGTCCATCGTGGCCGAGTTGCCGCTCCGCTTCGAGGGCAGTTTCAAATATAAGTTCTGAGGCCCGGTCCGCTTTCTTTCTGAGCAGCGGTCTCGCGACCGCTGCTCTTTTTATGCCCGGGGTCAAATACTCCGGAGCAGGCTCCGGCTGATGGGAGGCAGGGCCACCAGCCCCGCGAGGCATGGGCTGCGTAACCTGAAACTCGCGGGACTGATGGTCCCGCCACCCGCAAAGCGGGGCGAGGGGTTTTTGTGTCCGGGCCCCTCACCCCAGCAACCCGCGCAGCAGGTGCAGGGCGAAGATCCCCGCCAGCACGTAGGTCAACGCGGAGGCCTGCCGTGCACGACCCGTGGCGAGATGGAGGACGGCGTAGGCGATCAGACCCAGGCCGATGCCCTCGGCGATGCTGAAGCTCAGCGGAATGCCGGCAATGATCAGGAAGGCCGGAGCCGTGTCGGCGAAGTTGTCGAGTTTCAGTTGGGCCACAGACTGGAACATGAAGATGCCGACAATGACGAGCGCCGGGGCGGTGGCCGCGGCGGGGATCGCGAGGATCACCGGGGTGAGGAACAGCGCCAACAGGAACAGGACTGCGGTCGCCGCGCCGGTCAGGCCCGTGCGTCCCCCGGCCTCGACACCGGAGGCGGACTCAATGTAGCTCACGACCGTCGAGGTGCCGAAGAGCGAACTCAGGATGGCCGCGATGGAATCGGCCACGAGCGCGCGGCCGGCTTTGGGCAGCTTACCGTCCTTGTCGAGCAGGCCGGCGCGCTGCGTCACGCCAATCAGGGTCCCGATATTGTCAAACATGTCCACCAGCAGCAGGGTGAGAATGATCGGCATGGCCTTGGCGAAATCGTTCAGCAGCAGGTCGAAATTGAGCTGGAACATGAGCGGGGCCGGCGACGCGGGCAGGGAGAACAGTCCGCCGGGCATGGTGGTTATGCTGCCGCCCTGGCCGTTGGAGACGAAGAGACCGACTGCCGCGACCGCGAGGATCGAGAGGATGATGGCACCCGGCACGCGGCGCGCGACCAGCACGGCGGTCAGCAGGATGCCCCCGAAGCAGAGCAGGACGGATGGCGTGCCGAAGTCACCGTGGGTGACGAAGGTGGCGGGGCTGGCGACGACGATGCCGCCGTTCTTCAGGCCGATGAAGGCGATGAAGAGGCCGATGCCGCAGGTGATGGCGAGCTTCAGCTGGTGCGGGATGGCCGCGATGATTTTCTCGCGAACACCCGTGACCGAGAGGGCCAGGAAAATGACACCGTTGACGAAGACCAGGCCGAGGGCCGACTGCCACGAGACACCCAGCCCGAGGCAGACGGTAAAGGCGAAGTAGGCGTTGATGCCCATGCCCGGGGCGAGGGCCAGCGGGTAGTTGGTCATGAAACCCATCAGCAGCGTGCTGACGGCCGCGGTGAGGGCAGTGACGGTAATGAGCGCGGCTGGCGGCATGCCGGCGGCGGAGAGAATGGCCGGATTGACCGCGAGGATGTAGGCCATCGCGGCGAAGGTCGTCGCGCCGGCCGCCAGTTCGCGGCCCACGGTGGTGCCGTTTTCGTCGAGCTTGTAGAGGCGTTTCAGCATGGGATGAATTCAGTGATGAAAATGTAGGAGCTTGCTTGCAAGCGATTCAGGATGAGATCCGGCGGCGTGAATGCTGAATCGCTTGCAAGCAAGCTCCTACAAGAAGGCGTGAGTGCCACAGACGGTGAATGGAATCGACTTTCGTTTCATTTGGCCGGCGCGGACGGCGGGGTGGTTTCGTAGGTGCTCCAACCCTTGACCAAGGCGTGCAAGACGCGACTGCCGACGGCGTGGGCGGCTTCGAGCGAGGGGATGAAGGCAGAATAGTGACCGATGTCCTCGCCGTTCAGGCTTTGTGGCGCGGTGAGACCGGGCGGTTGAAGATCGAAGTTGCTGCCCGTGCGGAGCACGAGAACGCGGTTGACGTCGGCCCGGCCGGCGCGGGTGAGATTGGTCAACGCGCGGAGCGAACCGGTGTCCTCCATGGCGGTGGTGACGTAGTTGCCGCGGCCCTCGGTGTAGTAGGCGACCCAGTCGTTGGCCCACGCGTTGAGCAGCTTGCCGTGCCAGTAGGTGCTGGAGGCGAGATTGGAGCCGATCAGCACGGAAGGCGGCTGCAGGGCCTTCGGGTGGTCGGTGTAGCGGGCGCGGAATCCGCGGATCGAATCGGTGTCTCCCAGCGGGGTGTCCTTGGTGAGCGCATAGGCCCACTGCAGCAAACCGGGGTTCAACTGGTAGCAATTGTCACCGCGCTCGGCGGCCGGCTGCATCGGCAGCTCGTAGGGCTTCTTTTTGCGGATCGGGATATAGCCCGTTTTCCAATCAGCGGGAATCTCCCGGGCGTCGATCTCGTGGCCGAGGTCGCCCTCGACGGCGTAATCCGTCCAGACGGCCGAGCCGACGGAGGCGTCGGCCGGGTCAATGCCGGCGATGCCGGCGATGAGCCAGTAGCTCTTGCGCAAGTCGAAGCGCGGATCGAGGCCGAGGGCCATGAGGGTGGCGGTGGCGTTGGTGTTGCCCACGCCGGTGACGATGCCGATGATCGAACCGTCGGCATTGGCGCGCACGGGGTGGTAGCCGGCGGGGAGGGGAAGGACGCGGTCCAGTTTCTCGCGTTCAGCCCAGTATTGGAATTCCCCGGGCTGGTCGCCCATGTCTTCGCCCCGTTCGAACATGGCGACAATGACGACCTTGGGGCGGATGATTTCAGCGGCGGCAGACAGTGCGGTGAGCAGCCCCATCAGGCCGAGGGTGAGGCGCAGGAATGTGGCGAGGGAGATCATGCCCGGCCAGTCAGCAGGTTTCATCCCGTGGTGGCAATTATTTCCGCGGGTGCCGCCGGGACTTGTCTCGCGGCGGTTTTATTTGTTTCCTCCGGTATGAGAAAATTACTCGTGCTCGCCTGTCTCGTCGTGGTGGGCGCTGCCCGCGCCCAGCACGCCCTCGTCCTCCAGTCCGACTTCGGCACCAAGGATGGCGCCGTCGCGGCGATGCGTGGCATCGCC
>JBKJRX010000084.1:0-14623 GCA_046593155.1 Lacunisphaera sp. | reverse complement strand
GCCGAGGAAGTGCATCGGGAAGAACGTGGCGTTGAAGCCCACAAAGATGAGCCAGAAGGAGAGCTTGCCCCACAACTCCGGCACCATCCGTCCGAAGAACTTCGGAAACCAGAAGTGGATGGCGGCCAGCAGCGCGAAGGTGGCGCCGCCGATGAGCACGTAGTGGAAGTGGGCGATGACGAAGTAGCTGTCCTGCTGCTGGGCGTCGGCCGGGGCAGCGGCGTGCATGATGCCGGAGAAGCCGCCGAGCATGAACATCCAGATGAAGCCGAGGGCGAACATCATCGGCACGCGGGTCATGATCTGGCCGCCCCAGAGGGTGCCGATCCAGTTGAAGATCTTGACGCCGGTCGGGACGGCGATGGCCATGGTGGCGAGCGCGAAGGCCGCGGTGGCGACGTTGCCCAGGCCGGTGGTGAACATGTGATGGCTCCACACGCCGAAGCCGATGAAGCCGATCGCCACACCGGAGAACACGATGATCGGGTAGCCGAAGAGCGGCTTGCGCGCGAACGTCGGGAGGATCTCCGAGACGTAGCCCATCGGCGGCAAAATCAAAATGTAGACCTCAGGATGGCCGAACACCCAGAACAAGTGCTGCCAGAGGATGGGTTGGCCGCCGCCGGACACCTCGAAGAAGCTGGTGCCGAAATTGCGGTCGAACATCACCTCGACCAGCGCGATGGCGATGGCCGGCAGGGCGAGGATGAGCAGGAAGCTGGTGACGAGCGCCATCCAGGTGAACACCGGCAAGCGCATCATCGTCAGGCCGGGGGCCCGCATGTTGATGATCGTGACGATGAAGTTCAGCGAGGCGACGATGGAGGAGAGGCCGAGGACCTGCAGGCCGAGCACCCAGAGGTCGGTGGACAGGTCGGGCGTGAAGATCTTGGAGGTCAGCGGGGCGTAGCCGAACCAGCCGACATCCGGCGCGCCGCCGAAATTGGTGCTCGGGAAGGCGTGGGAGATCCAGCCGACGTTGAGCAGGATGGCGCCGACGACCCAGACCCAGAGGGAGAAGGAGTTGAGGCGGGGGAAGGCGACGTCACGCGCGCCGACCTGGAGCGGGATGAGCAGGTTGAAGAACGCCGCGTTGAGCGGCATGACCGCGAGGAAGATCATCGTGGTGCCGTGCATCGTGAACAGCTCGTTGTAGAGCTGCGCGCTGATGAAGCGGTTGTTCGGGACGATGAGCTGGGTGCGGATCATCAGCGCCTCGAGGCCGCCGACGAGGAAGAAGAAGATGGCGAAGCCGCCGTAGAGCATGCCGATCTTCTTGTGATCGACCGTGGTCAGCCAGCTGACGAGGCCCGTCTTGGCCGTCGGGCGGGCGAACAATTCAAAGGTCGCCTTCTTGACCGGGGCGTGGGCGCCGCCGGTGTAGGCGTTTTTTGCCAGTGCTTCTGCCATGGAGGGGGAGAGTTGAGAGCTGAGAGTTGAGAGTCGGAAAAAGCTGAGACCTGAAACGGGCGCTTACTTCAGGCTGTGCAGGTAGGCGACGAGGGCGTTGATCTCCGCTTCGCTGAGCGTGAAGTTCTGCTTCCATTGCGCGTTGAGGCCGGTGCCTTCCTGCACGAGATAGCCGCCGAAATACATCTTGTTGCCGGGTTTGAAATGATTCGGGTCGTGCAGCCACTGGGCGAGACGCTCCGGGGTGTTTTCCAGCACGCCGGCGGCGATGGTGGAGCGGGAGCCGACGCGGGTGAGGTCGGGGCCGGTGATGCCGAGGCCTTCGTGGCCACGGACGGTGTGGCAGGAGATGCAGGTCTTGTCCTGAAAAAACTTGCGACCGGCGGAGACGAGCGCGGCGCTCTCGCCGGCATTGGGCTGCTGCAGCTTCTGCCAGGCAGCGAAGGGATTGGCGTCAAACTCCGGCGAGCCGGCGAGGGCGCGGCCGTCGTTGACCTTGTAGTTAGCGAACTGGACGCGGGGCTGCTCGGCCGCGGCGGCGAGCGAGCTGGCCGTGACCGTGCGGGCGGGCTGCTTCTGGTTGGCGAGCCACTTGTCGTAGTCGGCCTGGTCGAGCGCGATGACGCGGAACTTCATGATCGCGTGCGACTCGCCGCAATACTCGGCGCACTGGCCGTAGAAGTAGCCGGGGCGGTCGGCCTTGAACCAGAGGAAATTCGGGCGGTTCGGCATCATGTCCACCTTGCCCGCCAGCTTCGGGATCCAGAAGCTGTGGATGACGTCGATGGTGCGCAGGTGCACGCGGATCGGGCGGCCGGCCGGGATGACCAGCTCGTTGCCCGTGACGAGGGGGGCCTCGCCGCCGCCGGGGAGCTTCACCAGCGCGTCGGGGTGGTTGTAATCGAACTTGAACCACCACTGGTAGCCGGTGGCGGTGATGTCGATGGCGTTGCCTTTCTCGGCCTCCGGGACGTCATGGGTATACCAGATGTCGCGGACGGTGGGGATGGCGATGATGACGAGGAGGGCGACGGAGGCGGCGATGAGGCCGATCTCGATCAGCGGGTTGCCATGGCCCTGCGGGGGCGGCACGGACTTTTCGTCGGCCTCGGACCTGGCGCGGAACTTGATCTGGGCGTAGGCCAGCACGGCGCCGACCACGATGAAGATGAATGCCGTCACCCAGACGGTGATCATGAACAGGTCCCACTGGGACTTGGCGACCGGGCCATCGGTGACCATGGTGGACTGCGGCCCGCTGAGGCTGAAGACCTGGTGCAGCCAGTTGCAGCCGGTCAGAAACACCAGGCCAAGCCCGGCAAGAAAAACGGTGGCAAAGCGGAAAACTTTGCGTTGATCAGGGCGTGTGCGGGTCATGTGTAACATTGGCGGCATCAGCGTGGTGCGCTGCGGCAAGTGTGCAGGGTCAGAGTTTGGAAAAAGGAACCCATTTCAACCACAAAACCGCACCCAAAACCGGCCCGTGCCCCGGGTATTAACCCCGCTGGGTCCAGTATTAGTGACGCACAAACCTGACCTGCGGCATTGCGTCACGCTGCAGGCTGTGCGATAGTCGCGGTCCATGAAAAAACACCTCATTCTCCCTGTGCTGACCGGCTGCCTGCTTCTGGCTGGCTGCGGCAAGAAAGACCAAGCTGCCGCCTCCGTGGCGACCGCTCCTTCCGCCTCCGCCGCGGCGACCTTCGAGGTCACCGCGAACGACACCATGAAGTTCAACCTAACCCGTCTTGAGGTGAAGGCCGGTCAAGAGGTCAAAATCACCCTGACCAACATCGGCAACATGCCGAAGGCCGCCATGGGCCACAATTTGGTGGTCCTGAAGAAGGGCGCCGACGCCAAGGCCTATGTCGATGCCGCCGTCACGGCGATCGCGACGGATTACATCCCCGCCGCCCTGGCGGACCAGGTTATTGCCCACACCAAGCTGCTCGGGCCGAAGCAAAGCGAGGAGCTGATCTTCAAGGCCCCGACCGAGCCCGGCGAATATCCCTTCGTCTGCACCTTCCCGGCTCACTTCCTGTCGGGCATGAAGGGCGTGCTGGTGGTGCAATAAAAGGTAGGGCGGCGAGTCCCTTCGCCGCCTTGCTCGGCGCGGATCCGACTTCGCCAAGGCTTCGACGGACAAGTCGGAGTCCGCGCCCTACCACCCAAGCCGGACCCGCGGGTCCGGCTTTTTTGTTGGTAGATTGTTGGTAGGGGCGCTTGCCCTCAAGCGCCCTGGGCCGTTGAGGGCAGCAGCCTTCACCAAGGCTATGGCTCCCCAGACGGCCCCTACCGGTTCAACCATTCACCGGCCACCACTGATAGAGGAAGAAATACACCAGCACGCCGGTCACCGACACATAAAACCAGAGGGGGAACGTGAACCGGGCCCATTTCTTGTGGGTGACGTAGTCGCCCTTGATCGCGAAGAGGAACGTGCGCGGCACCAGGTAGGCGATGGCGATAGCCAGGACGATGTGCGACAGCAGCATCGTGTAATAGAAGGCCCGCAGTGCCGGCGCCTCACCGCCGAACGGCGTGTGCACGCCGCGCATGAGAATCTTGTGGGTCACGTAACCGACGAGAAACAGCGCCGACACCGCCCCCGCGCTCAGCATGCAGGTCCGGTGCAGCTCGATCTTGCGCTGCTTGATGAAGATGAAGCCCGCCGTGATCAGCACCGTGGCGGTGGCATTGAGCGCGGCGTTGAGCGTGGGAATGTCGGAGACGGTCATGGTGGGCGGGTGTGTAGGTTGCCCGCTGGCGGGCAACGGGGCGCGCGAGCGCGCCCCCTACAATCGGAAAATCAAGCGGTCGGCCACGAGCACGGTGAGCAGCAGCGGCAGGTAGGCGATCGAGATGAGGAACAGCCGGCGCGCCTCGGTCTCGCGCTTGTCCGGGTTGAGAAAGAGGATTGCCGACCGCAAAATCCACAGCCCAAGCGCGACGGCGAAGGCGAAATAATACCACGAGCAATAGCCCAGCAGCGTGGGCAGGGCGCTCGCGGCGACCAGCAGCACCGTCCAGATGAAGGCCCGGCGTGAAACGCGCCGTCCGCTCGGGTCGGTCACCGAGATCATTTTCATGCCGGCGGCGGCGTAGTCCTGGCGGTAGGTCCAGCACAACGCAAAAAAGTGCGGCATCTGCCAGGTGTAGAGGATGGCGAAGAGCGACCAGCCGAGCGGGTCGTTCGAACGGCCGGCCGCGGCCCAGCCGATCGTCGGCGGCAGCGCGCCGCTGATGGCGCCGATCTCGGTGTTCCAGCGCGACCAGCGTTTGGCCGGCGTGTAGATGGCGAGGTAGGCGACGATGGTGGCCAGCGCGAGGAAGGCCGACATCCCGTTCACCTGCTTGAACAGCACGCCGAGGCCGGCCACGCACATCAGCCAGCCGACCACGAAGGCCGAGCCGGGCTGCACGTGGCCCGTCGGGATGGGCCGGTCGGCGGTGCGCTTCATTTTCGCATCGAGCTCGCTCTCCATCCACTGGTTGAGCGCGGCCACGCCACCGGCGCACAGCGCCGTGCCGAGCATGAGATAGCCGGTGCGCACCCAATCCCAATAGGGCAGGGCGGCGAGGTAACCGACCATCGCCGTGATGACGGACATGAAACTCAGCCGCGGTTTGGTCAGCTCAAGGTAATGCCGCCAGGTCGTCCGCCCGGCGGGCGTGGCGGTGAGGCCGGTGGGGAGTTGTTCCTCGGTCTTGGTCATGGGCGGACCCGCTCAATCGAGCTGCGCTGCGTGAAAAAGGCCACCCCGAACGTCACCGCCAGTGTCAGGGCGCCCAGGATGACGTGTCCGGTGGTCATGTAGACGCTCCGGCCGGTCCAGATGATTTGCGCGCCGAGATAGATCTGGCCCGCCACCAGACCAACCAAGAGCAGGCTCGCTCCGCGCAGGGGCGGCGTCAGCGACTTCTCGCGCCAGAGGAAATGGCCGTAAACCAGAATCATCACGCCGATCACGACCGCCATGACCCGGTGCGAGAAATGCAGGACCACGCGATAGTCCCAGTGTGCCGGCAGCAGGCCGCCCTCGGGGGTGGAGAAGGGGAAGGTCGGAATGGCCAGGCCCGCGTAATTGTGCCGCATGGCGGTGGCGATGGTCAGTTGCACCAAAAGCAGGCCGACGCACCACCAACCGATCCGGCGGACGCGCTCGCTGGGCGTGCCGAGGGTGTTCTGCACCCACGCGCGCGAAACACCGGCGGCGATGGCGAAAAGCACACACACATAGACCTGGGCCAGCACGCCATGCGGGATGCGCAGCATCTGGCCGAACGACATCTCGAAGCCCGGGACGTGCATCCGGTCGAGCGTCACGCGCGTGCCGCCGAGCAGCCCCTGGAAAATAACGATGGCCAGCGCCCACCAACCGAGCCGGCGCAGCCAGGCGCGCTCTTGCGTGCGGTGCAGCCAGACGGCGAGGGCAATGGTGATCAGGCCCATCATCGCGCCCGAGAGCCGGTGGGAGTGCTCGGCGAACTTGTCGATCTCGGTCAGCCAGCCGTGCGGGTTGACCGAGCCGTTGGACAGCGGCCAGTCGGCGAAGGCCATGCCGGCGCCAATGCTGGTCGTAAATGCCCCCAAGGCCACGAGCACGAACACCCACGCGCTGCCGAGCGCGGCAAACCAGGCGAGACCGGGTTGATAGGTGGAGGTGCGGGTCATGGGCGGTGCATCCGTAGTATCGAACTCCGTTGCGGGGCTATTTTACGGTTTGAAATGTAGGAGCCTGCTTGCAGGCGATTCGGCGCGCCCACCGGCCAACCACGTCCCGAGTCGCCCGCAAGCAGGCTCCTGCAAATCGGAGATCGGGGCAATGGATGGTCATCAGGCGGTGTTGTGGGCGGGAATCGGCAGGTGATACCTGGGTCGCAGGCAGCGCAAACCTTTTGACAATTCCTCCCGGTGGCAAATGTGTGTGCGGGATGAAGTCCAGTTATTCGCTCCCCGGGTGGTTGGCCGCATGTTTGCTAATGACGGCCGTGGTGCTTTTCACCCCCGGCTGCGACCAGCGGGCGGCCGCGGCGAAGGAAGTGGCGGCGGTGGCGGCCGCCCAACCCCCCGCGGAAAAACGCTACCCGTTAACCGGCGAGATCGTGAAGGCCGACGCCGGGCGCAACACGCTCATTGTCGCCCATGACGAGATCAAGGGTTACATGATGGCGATGACAATGGAGTTCAAGGTGGCCAAGGGAGACCTGGCTATCGCCAAGCCCGGCCAGCACATCCGCGCCGAGCTGGTGAACCGGCCCGATGGTTTTTACCTGGAAAAAATCTGGCCCGACGACGCCGCCACGCAGCGCGCGCTCGACGCCGCGGCGAAGGCCCTCGCGCAGGACACGACGATGCGCGGCAAGGAAGCCTACCGCGAGATCGGCGAGAACCTGCCCGAGTTCACGCTGCTCGACCAGGAGGGCCGCGCCGTGCCCGGCAGCCGCTTCCGCGGGAAACAGATCGTGCTCAATTTCATCTTCACCCGCTGTCCGATCGCCACGATGTGCCCCGCTGCCACCGAGCGGATGGCGCAATTGCAGAAGGCCGCGAAAGAGGCGGGCGCGAAGGATTTCGAGCTCGTCTCCATTTCCCTCGACCCGGAATACGACACGCCCGGCGTGCTGAAGGAATATGCGCAGCTGCGCGGTCTCGACACGGCGAACTGGTCGTTCCTCACCGGTCCCGATGCCGCCGTGCGGCACCTGCTCGCGCAGCTGGGTGTCATCCGCGAGTTCGAGGGTGCCACGATCAAACACACCCTCGCCACCGTCCTTATCAACGAAGAGGGCAAGATCACCTATCGCGTGGATGGCAGCGTGTGGCTGGTGGATGATTTCGTCCGGCGGTTGAAGAAGGGATGAGCGGGACCGAACAAGGTAGGGCGGTGACTCCGTCACCGCCGGGGCGCGGAACGGAGTCCGCGCCCTACCCATGGCGTTCGATTTCGGTCATCACCGCGGTCGCGCTGGCGCTTTACGTCGGCGTGCGGCTCCTGCCGACCGGCAGCAACCTGAACCACATGGATTTTCGGATGGAGGGGAAGGGCGCGCTGGAATTTTGTGATCCGGCCAATCCGCAATTCATCCCGGTCGTGGCCGTGCGTTCACCGGTCGTGGTTGCGCTGGAAACAGATCGCGTGCCGGCGCGCGACCAGGCCAGCAAGTTCACGCTCCGCCTGGCCACGGCCAGCGGCAAACCGGTCGCACCGGCGGACCTGCTGGTCGCGCATACGCGCAAGCTCCACCTGCTTGTCGTCGATCCCACGCTCAATGATTACCAGCATGTGCACCCCGAGCCCGGCCGACGCGCCGGGGAGTGGGTCTTCACGATGACCCCGACGCGCGCCGGCGTATATCGCGTGTTTGCCGATTTCACTCCGGCGGCAACGCAGCGCGGGCTTTACGCCTCGGCCGATTTTACCGTGCCAGGTTCGATTGCGACGGTTACCCGTGAACCCAACACGACCGCCCAGCTGGCGGGTTTCAAATTCGAGCTCGTGCTGCCCCCGGTGCTGCAGGCCGGGAAGGTGGCGGACCTCAAATTCAAGATGGAGAGCCAGGGCCGGGAGAAAACCCCGGTGCCCCTGCAGCCGGTGATGGGCGCATTCGCCCATTTGGTGGCGTTCGACGAGGCGCGCAGCGGCTTTGCGCACCTGCATCCGAACGAAACGGACCTCGCGAAGCCGCCGGACGCACTGCGGCCCGAGTTGAATTTCAAGATCACGATCCCGTCGCCCGGCCGCTACGTCATCTGGGCGCAGGTGAACCTCGCCGGCAGCGAGGTCTTCGTGCCTTTCTGGGTGGACGTGCGGCCTTAGGGATTATGTAGGGTGCCGCGTGCCGGCGAACCGGGTTAAGACTGGTAGGGGCGCTTGCCCTCAAGCGCCCTTCGAAGGGCCGTTGAGGGCAACGGCCCCTACCAGTTTCTTCGCCTCAAGCCGTCTCGCCGGAAAGCTCCAGCACTTCGCCGCCATCGGTGGACAGGAAGCGGCCAAGCTCCGTGCCGGGAAAGCTACCGAAGGTGCCCGGATGGCAGCGCAAAAGACCCTCGCGGGCCAGCCGCACGATGCTCCGCTGATTGGTGACGGGGTCGTTGCAGAAGTAGTGTTCGCGCGCCTTGTTGGGCCACACGAGGCTGCCGCGGAGCACGTCGCCAATGAGGGCCTCGCCGTTGGCGAGCACCACGGAGATGGAGCCGGCGGTGTGGCCGGGCGTCGGCAGCACGCGGCCGCGCAGGCCGTAGGGTTCGAGGGCAATGCCTTCCTGAAAAACCAGATCGGGTTCGAAGGCCTCAAATTCCTCGTCGAGATAGGGCCGGAGCACGCGGCCCAGCCAGTCCTGCACCACGATCATGCCATTGCGACCGGCGCGGACGAGCGGGGCGTCGGCGGCCTGGATGGCGATCTGCGCGCCGCTCCGGCGCTTCAGCTCCGCGGCGCAGCCGGCATGATTGCTGTGGCCGTGCGTGAGCAGGATCAGGGCGAGATCCTTCGGGTTGACCTTGTAGTTCTTAAACGCGGCCAGGATGGCCTTCAGGTCGCCGGGTGCACCGGTGTCCACCAGCACGGGCTTCTGGCCGAGCAGCAGATAGCAGTTGGAGATGGCGCCTTTGATTCTGATTAACATCGGATGGGTCGGACCGGGATTATTTGATCAGGGATGCACGGTTTAACACGGATATACTTCAATATCGGTTATTCCGAGCGAAGCGAAGAATCCATCGATCGAGCGCATCGAGAAAACCGTTAACCACTAATGGCCACTATGGTGTGTTTGGAAATTTCACTGATTGTCATTCTGAGCCGTGCGAAGAATCCATCGACAGGCGCGAATTCCGATGGATCCTTCGCACGGCTCAGGATGACCGGTGGTGGTAACCATTGGTATTTCGCGCGATTTAAGCGTGAATTAGTGGTGCCCAAGACCTCAGAACTTCAGGTGCTTCACCGTGAGGCCGTTGTTGATGAGTTGCTTCAGGGAATCGATGCCGATGCGCAGGTGCATCGCGACATGCTTGTTGTCCACCGTCTTGTCGCTCTCGGTGGTCTTCACGCCTTCGGGCGTCATGGGTTCGTCGGAGACCAGCAGGAGCGCGCCGGTGGGAATCTCGTTGGCGAAGCCGGTGGTGAAAATGGTGGCGGTTTCCATGTCCACGGCCATGGCACGGATGCGTTTCAGGTATTTCTTGAAATCACCATCATGCTCCCAGACGCGGCGGTTGGTGGTGTAGACGGTGCCGGTCCAGTAATCCTTCTTGTGGTCGCGGATGGTGGTGGAGATGGCCTTTTGCAGGGCAAAGGAAGGGAGGGCGGGCACCTCGGGTGGGAAATAATCGTTGCTCGTGCCCTCGCCGCGGATGGCGGCGATGGGCAGGATGAGGCTGCCGAGCTTGGCGCGATGCTTGAGGCCGCCGCATTTGCCAAGGAAGAGAACGGCCTCGGGGTGGATGGCGCTGAGCAGGTCCATGACGGTGGCGGCCGTGGCGCTGCCCATGCCGAAATTGATGATGGTGACGCCGGCGGCCGTGGCGCTGGTCATCGGTTTGCCGCGACCGTGGACGGGGACGCGGTTCCAATTGGCGAACAATTCGACGTAACGATCGAAGTTGGTCAGCAGGATATAGCGGCCAAAGCCCTTAAGCGGCACGCCGGTGTAACGCGGCAGCCAGTTCTCGACGATTTTCTTCTTGGTTTCCATGACAGGTCTTTTGCCCGCAAAAAATTAGTCCGGTCACGGATTTCTGCGAGGGAAATCTGTGGGTAGGGCGGTGACTCCGTCACCGCCGCGGCGCGGACGGAGTCCGCGCCCTACCTCAGACCTGCGCAAACGTCGGATTGGTGTTCAAATGCTCCTCGCCGGTGTATTTCGAGGATTGCTCGTCGGCGTGGTAGCTGGAGCGGACGAGCGGGCCGGATTCCACGACGCCGAAGCCGATGCCGAGGCAGAATTCCTTCCAGTGCTTGAACTCGTCGGGCGTGACCCAGCGGTCGATCTTCCAGTGCTGCGGGGTGGGCTGGAGGTATTGGCCGAGCGTGAGGATGTCCACCTTCTCGGTGGCGATGTCGCGCAGGCACTTCTCCACCTCAGTCGGCGTTTCTCCGAGACCAAGCATGATGCCGGTCTTCGTGGTGAAGCCGCGCTGCTTGGCATGGCGGAGCACGCTGAGGCTGCGCTCGTAGCGGGCCTGCACGCGGACGGGCTTTTGCAGGCGCTCGATGGTCTCGACGTTGTGGTTGAAAATGTCGGGCTTGGCGTCGAGCACGGTGTCGAGGTCGTGCAGGCGGCCCTTCCAATCGGGCGTGAGCACTTCGATCGCGCACTGCGGGTTGCGGTATTTGGTGGCGCGGATGGTCGCAGCCCAGACGCTGGCACCGCCGTCCTTCAGGTCGTCGCGGGCGACGGAGGTGATGACGCAGTGCTTGAGGCCCATCTTCGCCACGGCGTCGGCCACGCGCGCGGGCTCGCCCAGGTCGAATTCGGTGGGACGGCCGGTCTGGATCGCACAGAAATTACAGGAGCGGGTGCAGATGTTGCCCAGGATCATGACCGTGGCGGTGCCGCGCGACCAGCACTCGCCGATGTTGGGGCATTGGGCGCTTTGGCAAACCGTGTGGAGCTTGTTCTCTTCGACCAGCCGACGCGTGGCCTGGTAAGCCGGGCCAGAGGGCAGCTTGGCGCGGAGCCAGTCGGGTTTGCGGTTGGTGGGCGTCATGGACCGGGAAAGAAAGTGGAAAAAGTAACCATTAATGCACACTAATTTCTCACTAATTAAGAATAAGCACGGCCGGTGGTTTCCGATATTAGTGATTAATTAGTGTGGATTAGTGGTTTCCAAAAACGTCGGCAGCAATCGCCAGAATTCCGCGGCCAGCACGCGCTTCACTTCGGTCGGGTCCAGGTCGTGCCCGAGCTCGACGGCCATGGAAGTAACCGTCCCGTCCGTGATGCCGCAGGGCACGATGCCGGCGAACGGCGCGAGGTCGGCATTCACGTTGAGGGCGAAACCATGGTAAGTCGTCCATTTTTTCACGGCGACGCCGATGGCGGCAATCTTGCGCGGGCCGAGCCAGATGCCGGTCTTGCCTTCGCGGCGGTCGGCGGCGAGGCCGAAGGTGCCGACGGTGTTGATCAACACCTGCTCAAGGAGGCGGAGGTAGGCGTGCAGATCCTTGCGGGCGGCCAGATTCACGATCGGGTAACCGACGATCTGCCCGGGACCGTGGTAGGTGATGTCGCCGCCACGGTTGGTCTTGAAAACCGCGAGGCCCCGGCGGGCCAGCTCGGCCTCGTCCCAGATCAGGTGCTCCTCGGCGCCTTTGCGGACCCCGAGCGTGTAGACCGGGTCGTGTTCCGTGAAGACAAGTGCGTCGCCGACCTCGCCGGCGTTGCGGCGGGCCACGAGTTCCTCCTGACGCGCCCACGCATCCGCATAACCGGTGCGGCCCCAATCAAGGGTCGGCGTGGCGGCGGTGGCAGTGGAGGACATGCCCGCAGTGTGGCCAAGGCTGGGCGCGGCGCAAGTGCGGCAAATTTTCAGCCCGTTTCATTTTGCGCGGCGCGGGTTTGTGCGCCGGACTGCCGGGCATGCCCGTCCCGCTGCCCCTCGGTGATGTCTTTCCGGCCGGTGACCTCCGCCGGCGCGCGGCGCTGAATTTCTCGCGGCTGCACGATGCGCCCTTCCGGTTCGAGACCATGATCCGCGCCAGCACGGCCGCCGAGGCGCCGGGCGACTGGATCGGGCGGGCCATGCTCGGGTTGTCGGTGCTCGGGCAGGTGCTGCAGACGGAACCACATTACCTGGAGGAGATGATGGCGAAGCTGCCGTCGGCGCTGAACGCGCGCGGCTACATCGGCCCGATCCACGCGGCCGGCACGGCGGATGAGAATCAGGTCGGCGGCCACAACGGCCTGCTGCGCGGCCTGGGCGAGTATTATTTGTGGAAACGCGATCCGCGCGCGCTAACCGTCATCCGGTCGGTTGTGACCAACCTGATGCTGCCCACCCGCGACCTCTACGCCGCCTACCCGGACGAGAAACTCGCGAAGCTCGCCGATGGCCGGCCGATCGGCCTGACGGTGAAGAACGAAGGGGTGTGGGTCGGGTTGTCCACGGACATCGGCACCGTATTCTTCACGCTCGATGCGCTTACGCAGGTTCATTCGATCGACCCGTCACCGGAGCTGCGGGCGCTGATCGAAATAATGATCGCTCGCTACGCCCGGCTCGATGTGCGGAAAATCGGCGCGCAGACGCACTCGACGCTCAGCACGCTGCGCGGGATTTTCCGTTGGTGGGAGGAGGTCGATCCGCGGCCCGAACTGCTCGCGCTGGTGCGGGAGCGTTACCAGCTTTACCGGGCGCATGCCGAGACGGAGCACTACGCGAATTACAACTGGTTCGGCCGGCCCGAATGGACCGAGGCCTGCGGAGTGGTGGACTCGTTCCTGCTCGCGGTGCAGTTGTGGCGGGCGACCGCCGAGGCGGATTACCTGCACACGGCGCACCGGATTTATTTCAACGCGCTTTGTTACGCCCAGCGCCCCAACGGCGGGTTCGGTTGCGACCTGTGCGTCGGGGCCGACGGCCGCGTGCAACTGGCGCCCCATCCGAAGATCTTCGAGGCGCCGTGGTGCTGCTCAATGCGCGGGGCGGAAGGGCTGACGCGCGCGGCGCAGTTCAACCTCATGACCGATGCCGCGGGCGGCGCGGTGTGGGCGCCCTTTTATTTCGAGGGGGATTACACGCTGCGCTTCCCCGACGGCGAGATCACCCTGCGCTGCACCAGCGAGTATCCATATGCCGGCCGGGTCCGGTGGACGGTCCTGCGTAGCACGGTGGGTGCGGCGAAGAAATGGCATTTCCTCGTGCCGCCGGGCGTCGCGGCGCGCACGGTCACGCTGACCCAGGCCGGGCAGCCCGGGGAGTTGCGCGAGGCCGCGGGCTTTGTGACGGCCGAGCTGACGCTGGCGGCGGGCGAGGTGCTGGCGTTGGGGTTTCCCATGGCGATCAAGGTCCAGCAGCCCGCCACGGCGACGTTGCCGGCCGGGTATCATCGTTTCTGCCATGGCCCGCTGGTGTTGGGCGTTGAGCAGCCGGACCCCGTGAGTTTGCAGGCGGGGAATGATTTTGCCGCCTTGGGCCGGGGTCGCTACCGGTGTCTCCGCACGGGCGCATTGCTCACGCCGATCGATGACCTGACTTACCGCAGCGAGGCGGAGGCCCGGGCGCACCGGGCCCAGCTGGTTTTCCCCGACGGACCGGGCTGAACCCAGTGGGACGTCTGCGTAGGTCGGGCTTTACGCCCGACTCTTCGCTCTCATGTCGGGGGTAAATCCCGACCTACGGGGGCGGGGCCTTAATTTCCAATTGCCCCCGGGGGACCGGTTGCCAAGCCTGCGCCATTCCATGAGCGACATCCCTCCGGACATTTCCCACGACCAGTATGCCGTGCGGCTCAAGAAGCTGCAGGACATGCGGGCGGCCGGTTCCGATCCTTTCCGGGCCAATGCGACGCAGACGCACTTTTCGGGGGAGGCGCTGAAAGCCTACGTGGACGGCTCGGATTACGCCGTGCCGGTCAAGGTCGCCGGCCGGCTCGTCATCATCCGCGACATGGGCAAGAGCCAGTTCGTCAAGATCCTGGACCAGGAAGGCCAGCTTCAGCTTTACGTGAAGAAGGACCTGGTGGGGGACGAGGCCTACGCGGCATTCAAGAAACTCGACCTGGGTGACATCATCGGTGCCGAGGGTGTGCTCTTCAAATCCAAGAGCGGTGAGATCACGGTGCGCGTCGAAAAATATGTCCTCGTGGCGAAGGCGCTTCGTCCGCTGCCCGAGAAGTGGCACGGCCTGACGGATGCCGAGCAGGTTTACCGCCAGCGTTACCTCGACCTCATCGTGAACGAGGAGTCGCGGAAGCGGCTGATGCTGCGCTCGCGCATCGTCTCGCACATCCGCCGGTTCCTCGAGGACCAGAAGTTCATCGAGGTGGAGACGCCCGTGCTGCAGAACATCGCCGGCGGCGCGGCCGCCCGGCCGTTCACCACGCACCACAACACGCTCGGCGTGGACTTCGTGCTGCGCATTTCGCTGGAGCTTTACCTCAAGCGCCTGCTGGTCGGCGGCTATGACCGCGTGTTCGAGATCGGCCGCAATTTCCGCAACGAAGGCGTGTCGCGCCGGCACAATCCGGAGTTCACCATGCTCGAG
>JBKJRX010000355.1:0-2716 GCA_046593155.1 Lacunisphaera sp. | reverse complement strand
CCGAGCTTGAGCTCGGTGGTCAGGTCGATGCCGTCGATGGAACGCGTGTGGGTGACGCCCTGGGGGCGACAGGCGAGCACGAGCCGGTCGCCGGCGGCGAGGCGCGGGTCCGGTTTTTTCAGGGGCAGGGAGTTTTCATCGCGGATGAGTTCCAACACCCGGATGCCGCGGGAAAGCGTGAGTCCCGCCTCGGCGAAGGTCCGGCCGATGGGCGGCGAATCAGGCTGCACGAAGACCTCGGTGATGTATTCCCGGCGATCCTCCTCGGCCAGCGCCACGGAGCCGGGCTCGCGCTTGGGCAGGAGATGACGCCCGAACACGGCAATATAGACCGTGCCAGCCGCCAGCATCGGGAGGCCGATCCAGGCCAGTTCAAACATCCGCAGCGGTGGCTCGCCGCGGGACTGCAGGATGCCGGTGACCAGCAGATTGGTGCTGGTGCCGAGGAGGGTGCAGCAACCGCCCAGCACGGCGGCGTAGGAGAGCGGGATGAGCATCTTAGACGCTGGGAGCTTCATCTTGCGGGCCAGGTTGATGATCACCGGCACCAGCACCACCACGACCGGGGTGTTGTTGATGAAGGCCGACAGGCCGCCGACCCCGAGGACGATGAGAGCCATTAGCGTGATGTAATGCAGCCCTGCCAGCTGGCCGAGCAGGGCGGCCAGCCGGTCGATCGCGCCGCTCTTAACCAGGGCGGCGCTGAGGATGAACATGGCCCCGACGGTCAACGGGGCGGGGTTCGCCAGCACGCTGAACACCTTGGCCTGCGGCACGACCCCGCTGACCAGCAGGATGACGAATAGCACCAATGCGGTCACATCAGGCGGGAGCTTTTCATTCAGGAAGGAAAGCAATGCGCCCACAATGAGCAGCAGCACGAATGCGATCTCCCAAGTCATGGGGCGAGGGTAGGGGGATGCATTGCCCTCCGCCGAGTAAAAATGTCCAAAGCGGGCTTATTTTGAATCTCCCGGGAATTATGACAACCCGTTGAAATAGAGCTTGCTCTAATTCCTACTGAAATAATGTAGATTAAATACTGACCGATGAAGCTCTCCAAACGCGGCGAATACGCCCTCCGCTCCCTGATCAACCTTGGCATCGCCGCTAAAGTTGGCCGGTCGCTCGTGCGTGTGACGGAACTCGCGAAGGCCGAGGACCTGCCGATCAAGTTTCTCGAGCAGGTGATGCAGCAGTTGCGTGAGGCTGGTTTCGTGGAAAGTGTGCGCGGCAAACACGGCGGCTACCGGCTCGCCAAGGCCTCCAGCCAGATCCACATCGGCGAAATCGTTCGCCTGATTGATGGCCCGCTCGCGCCGATCAGCTGCGTCAGTCAGACGGCCTACGCACCGTGCAATTGCCCGGACGAGGCCCACTGCGGTCTGCGGATGCTGATGCTCGATGTGCGCAATGCCATCGCGGCCATTCTCGACCGCTATACGCTGGCCGATGTCGTCGAAGTCACCACCCGCAAGATGGCCACCAGCGGCCGGCCGCTGCCCTACAGCACGCCGGTCGAGCCACCCGCAACCCGCTCCAAAACCCGGCTTGTCCGGGGACGGGTTGCCCACACCAGTCCCACCGAGGGCGTCATTCATCAACTGCTCGGAGATTACGCCATATGAGCGAATCCCACCACCAATCCAAAACGGATGTCCCGCCAACCTCTTCCTGATTCTCGTGTCATTCCTGTCATGAAATTCAAATCTTTCATTCTTCTGCTTTTCGCGCTCGGCCTGGTGACCGCGGCTTCGGCCAAGACCGTTGAGTTGCTCAATGTTTCTTACGACCCGACGCGCGAGCTCTACACCGAGTTCAATCAGGCCTTCGCCGCCCACTGGAAGGCGAAGACCGGCGATACCATAAAGATCAAGCAGTCGCATGGCGGCTCGGGCAAGCAGGCCCGCTCCGTCATCGACGGCCTGCGCGCCGATGTCGTCACCCTCGCGCTCGCCGGTGACATCGATGCGCTCCACAGCGTGGCCAAGCTCATCCCGCCGGACTGGCAGAAGCGCCTGCCCCACAATTCGTCGCCCTACACGAGCACCATCGTGCTGCTCGTCCGCAAGGGTAACCCCAAAGGCATCAAGGACTGGGACGACCTCGTGAAACCCGGGGTCGCGGTCATCACGCCAAATCCGAAGACCTCGGGCGGGGCGCGCTGGAATTATCTGGCGGCTTGGGAATTCGCGAAGCGCAAATACGGCAGCGATGACGCGGCGAAGATTTTCATCACGAAGCTCTTCAAGAATGTGCCCGTGCTCGACTCCGGCGCACGCGGCTCGACGACCACCTTCGTTCAACGCGGCATCGGCGATGTCTTCATCTCGTGGGAAAACGAGGCTTTCCTCGCCATCAAGGAATTCGGTGCCGACAAATTCGAGACCGTCGTGCCGTCGCTGAGCATCCTGGCCGAGCCGCCGGTCACGGTGGTGGACAAGGTCGTGAAGAAAAAGGGCACCGCCGCGGTCGCCCAGGCCTACTTGGAATATCTCTACTCCGACGAGGGTCAGGACCTTGCGGGCAAGCATTTCTACCGGCCCGCCGCGGGCGAGGCCGCCAAGGTCAAATACACCGGCCAATTCCCGAAGATCGAGCTGTTCACCCTCCACGCGGCCTTCGGCAGCTGGGCCAACGCACACAAGGTCCACTTTGCCGACGGCGGCACGTTCGACCTGATCTACCAAAATTAAGCCATAAATCTGGCACGGGG
>JBKJRX010000123.1:0-6962 GCA_046593155.1 Lacunisphaera sp. | reverse complement strand
CTTCGGCGGCGATGACGGCGGTGAGCGCGGAGTCGATGCCGCCGGAGAGGCCGAGCAGGGCCTTTTTGAAGCCGGTCTTCTGCGCGTAGTCGCGGACGCCGAGCACCAAGGCGTCGTAGATGTCGGCGAGGTCTTCCTGTTCGAAGGTCGGGTGGATGGAGGCGGGACCATCAGTCCCGCGGGTTGGGGCAGCGCGGCTGGCATCCTGCGAGGCTGATGGCCCCGCCTCCACGACCTGCAGCTGCTCACGGAAAGCCGCGAGACCACCGATGACCTTGCCCACGGCGTCGCAGACCACGCTGCGGCCGTCGAAGAGCAGTTCGTCGTTGCCGCCGACGGCGTTGACGTAAGCGACCGGGCAACCCAGCTGACGCGCGGTATCGGCCACGAGCTGGTGGCGGACGTCGCCCTTGCCGTAATTCCACGGGCTCGCGGAGAGGTTGACCATCAGGTCGCAGCGTTGGGCGGCGAGCTGGCGGACCGGTTCCACGCCGTTGTAGAGGCGGCGGGTCGAGATCATGGCGTGGGTCCAGATATCCTCGCAAATGGTGACGCCGATGCGGTGGCCCTCGAATTCGACGACGACGGGCGAGGACGCCGGCTCAAAGTAGCGGTCCTCGTCGAACACGTCGTAAGTCGGCAGCAGGCACTTGCGGGCGGTGACGGTGATTTTTCCCTGATGGCAGAAGGCCGCGGAGTTAAAGGCGGAGCGACCCGCACCGGTGGGGTTGGCCTCGGTGTAACCGATGAGGGCCGGCACGGCACCGATCTGGGTGGCGAGTTCACGGGTTGCCTTCTCGACGTCGGCCACGAAGCGCTTTTTGAACAAGAGATCGCGCGGTGGGTAGCCAGAGACCACCAGTTCCGGGTAGATCACCAGTTCGGCGCCTTGGGCGACCAGGGTGCGGTAGGCGTCGAGGATGCGGCGTGAGTTGCCGGCGAGGTCGCCGACGATGGTGTTGATCTGGGCCAGACCGATGCGCATGGGAGGAGCGCCCAACTTGGGGGCAAAGCGCTGGACTGCAACCTCAAGCCGCGGATTTGTAGGCCGCTGTAGGGCGGGATCACCGCATCCCGCCTCGAACGTAATATTGCATTCGTGGGTAGGCGGGATCAGCGATCCCGCTCTACAAAAGATTCCGCTAGCGGTGCGGCGAAAATACCGCCTACTGTGCCGGCCATGTCCGCCGTTCCGCCGTCCCGCCTGATCCTCGCTTCCGCCTCACCGCGCCGGAAGGAGCTGCTCGCATCGCTCGGCGTGGCTTTCGAGGTCATCCCGGCGGAGGTCACCGAGCATGAAGCGTCCGATGCCGACCCACGCGAGATGGTGAAGCACAACGCCGCGCTCAAGGCCGACTGGGTGTCCGCCCGCCATCCCGACGCCACGGTCATCGGCGCGGACACGACAGTGTTTATCGACCGCACGGTGTTGAACAAACCTCGCGACCTGGCCGAGGCCCGGGCGATGTTGCGGCTGCTCCAGGGACGGACGCACACCGTGTTCACGGGCCTGGCGATCCGACGGCTGAGTGACGGGCTCAAGCTCGATCAGGGCGTGGCCAGCGAGGTGACCATGAAGGCCTACGACGAGGCTACGATCGAGCTCTACCTGAGCCGCGTCCACACGCTCGACAAGGCTGGCGGCTACGCCATCCAGGAGCAGAGCGACCTCATTGTGGCGGGTTTTACGGGGTCGCTGACAAATATTGTGGGTTTGCCGCGCGAAGAAATGAAACAACTTTTGACTAGGGCGGGTCAGACGCGTTGATTTCAACCCAGTGACGACCCAGTTGGCCCACCTCGACCCGCGCCCGGACATCCCCGAAAAGGACCGTTCGGACTACTCCATCGCCATCGGCCTGGCCTGCACGGTGCTGTTCCACCTCCTGCTGGTGTGGTTTTCACCGCAATTCGCCTTCGAGAAGTTCTCCGGCAGCCACAGCGGCATCTCGGTCACCAGCGCGAACAAGGGCAAGACCTTCGACTTCGAACTGGCCCAGCCGGCGGTGACGGAGAAGGAGCGTGATGCCTTCCGGTTCGTCGAGACCAACTCGGCCGCCCCGGAGAACACCCCAGACAAGACGACCAATTTCAGCAACCGCAACCAGCAGTCCGCCCAGGAAGTGGCCGCGTTGGAGAAGGACGCGGAAAACCGGCCCAGCGTCACAGGCCAGGACAAGATCAAGAACGAGTCGGCGATTGTCTCCGGCGATATGGCGCCGCCCCAGTTGCCAAGCGTCACCGCGCCCGAGGACAAGCAGGAGGACACGCAGGACCGGGCCGAGCAGAAAGCGCGCGCCGAACAAGTGCCGCTGTCTGGCTTCGACAAGACCGAGGGCAAGTCCGAGGACGGCATTGCGACCAATATTGCCAAATCCCCCAACCCGACCACCAACGCCGAGCAGGCCCTCGAGGGTGCGCCCGACGCCAAGGATCCCAACGGCGGGCTCGTGAACGTCGCCCAGACCCACCGCGTGCAGCCCAAGGACCGCCCGCGTCTGGCCTCCACCTCGCTCAACCGCTCAACGATTCTTTCCAATCGCGCCACCGGCGTCACCAACATCGGCATCCTGGGCATGGATGCGCGCTGGAGCGAATACGGCGAATACCTCAACGAGTTGATCGAGATCGTCCAGCAACAGTGGTATAACATTCTCCGCGAAAGCCGGGTGTCGCCACCGCGCGGTTCGAGCGTGGTCGTGACCTTCAAGATCAACCCCAAGGGCGAAACCGAAATCGTGAAGGTGGAGGACACCAACGCCGGCAAGCAGGGCGTCTTCTCGTGCCAGAACGCCATCACTTATCCGCAGCCCTACCGGAAGTGGACGGACCAGATGGTCGCCGTGCTCGGCGATTCCCAGGAACTGACCTTCAGTTTCCACTATCAGTGAGCACGCTGCCCGGAGATTTCTGGGAGACCCTGCCGCTCGGCGAGGGCGTGACGCCGCTCACCCGCGACGCGAACGGACTCGCCGCTTTCGACAAGCCCGCCGGCCTCCTTTCGCATCCGAACGAATCCAAGGACGAGGCGCGGTCGCTGCTGACCTGCCAATACGACAAGGAGGCGCAATGCTTCACCTGGACGGGCGCCGACGGCACGCCGCAGCGGCTCTGGTTGCTCAACCGCCTCGATTCTGCCACGTCGGGCGTGATCCTCACCGCGGCCAGCGAAAAAGTGGCGCTGGCCGTGCGCGAGCACTACGCGAAGAAGCAGGTCAACAAGGCCTACCAGGCGCTCGTCTTCGGGCGGCCGCAAAAGAATTTCGAACATTGGCATGACCAGCTGGCGGTGCAGAAATCACACGGCCGGATCCGCACGGCGACAGTTGGCAATGTGCCCGCGCAAACCATCTTCCAACTCGTGAAACACACGCAAAAGGCGTTTTCGATCTCGCTGGTGAAGCTCGAACCCCGCACCGGTCGCAGCCACCAGTTGCGCGTGCAGTGCGCCAAACGCCAGCTGCCGATCATCGGCGACCAGACCTACGGTAATTTCGCGCTCAACCGGGAGTTCGCCAAGATGCACAAGACCAAGCGGCTTTTCCTGCACTCGCTGGAGACCAGCTTTATCTACACCTTTGCCGGCAAGACACACAGCTTCAAGGCCACCGCGCCGTTGCCGCGGGAATTTTCGGCGGGGTATTGAACCCAAGCTTGCAAAACCGGGCTTTGTGGCCTCAAGTGGCCGCATGAAGCCAAAGAAGGCAGCGCCAGCCTACAGCCCGGGGCAGCCGGAGACACCGCAGCAAATCCGCGAAGCGGCGGCGGCCTATGGCATCAAGCGCGATGTCGTGGCCATGCGCGAGGCCAAGGATCAGTTGTCCGCGTTGATCCAGCGCGCCGCGCAGGGCGAACAAATCGTCATCACCAGCGACGGCGAACCGAAGGCCATGATCGTGCGCTACAAGCCGGTGCTGCGCGGCAAGCCGTGGCAATCCCTCGCAGCGTTCCGGGCAACGATGCCGATGCAGCCGGATTCCCGGGCTTTGATCGACGAAGACAGGGCCGAGCGCTGGTGATGTATCTTGATACGTCAGCGCTCGTGCCTCTCTACGTTCCCGAATCCGATTCGGAGGATTGTGAGCGCATCGTCGCTGGCGCGCAGGGGGTTTTTACCTCGGAACTCGGACGAACTGAATTGATGCGGGCTCTGCTCGCAAAACACAAAAACGGGCTGATCGATGCGGAGCAGCAAAAGCGGATATTCGTCCTGTTCGAGCAGCACTGTGACGATGGAACCGTGCGATTGGTTCCATTTGATCGCCGCACGGTCCGTGAAGCGGCCGATTTGATGCAGCAGCTCGCCCCCCATGTCTTGTTACGCACCTTGGATGCCATTCACCTGGCAACCTATCTTAGCGTGGATGCCGGGCCTCTGTTCACACGAGACAAACGTATGATCGAAGCGGGACGAAAACTGGGACTCAATCTGGCCGGCGAGTAGATCCCGGCAGCTTACAGCAGATCCATCTGCGAATTATCCGTCGGCGTCACCGTGATCTTCTTCTTCGGCCTGGCTTGGGGCGAGGGGAGGGTCACACTCACGTCCTCGGATTCGAGCTGGGTGAGAATGGTCTTGGCCCGGTCGATGACCGATAGCGGCAGACCGGCGAGGCGGGCGACCTGGATGCCATAGCTGCGATCGGCGGCGCCCTCGACGACGCGGCGAACGAACACGATCTCGTCGTTCCACTCCTTCACGGCGACGGAGTAGTTCCGCAACCGCGGCAGGTGCTTCTCAAGCTGGGTCAGCTCCTGGTAATGGGTGGCGAAGAGCGTGCGCGGACCACGCTCATTGGAACGGTGCAGATGCTCGACGACCGCCCAGGCGATGCTCAGGCCATCATAAGTCGACGTGCCACGGCCAATCTCATCGAGGATGATGAGCGAGCGGTCGGTGGTGTTGTTGAGGATGTTGGCGGTCTCGTTCATCTCGACCATGAAAGTCGAATTGCCACGCGCGAGATCGTCGCTCGCCCCGACGCGCGAAAAAATCCGGTCGACGAGGCCGACGCGGCAGGATTTGGCGGGGACCCAGCAGCCGACTTGGGCGAGGAGGGTGATAAGCGCGACCTGTCGGATGTAGGTGGATTTGCCGGCCATGTTGGGACCCGTGATGAGAAGGATTTGCGCATCATCCGCCGATAGCGCGGTGTCGTTCGGCACGAAGGTGTAGCTGCCGGCGAGGCCGAGCCGCTCATGCTTCATCATCTGCTCGACGACCGGATGGCGGCCGTCGGTGATGCTGAGGGCCTCCCCGTCGTCGAGTTGCGGGCGGCAATAATCCCACTCACGGGCCAGGACGGCCCAGCCGGCGAGCACGTCGAGCTCAGCGAGGGCGTCGGCAGTGCGGCTCAGTGTCATGGATTCATCGAGCACGGCGGCGACCAGCTGGTTGAAGAGCTCGAGTTCGCGGGCAAGGGACTTCTCCTCGGCGGAGAAAATCTCCTTCTCTTTCAGTTTGAGTCCCTCGGTCACATAGCGCTCGCCGCCGACTGTCGTCTGCTTGCGGATGTAGTCGGCCGGCACGCTGGCGAGATTGGCCTTGGTGATCTCGATGTAGTAACCAAAGACGGAGGTATAGCGGACCTTGAGGCTCTTGATGCCGGTGCGCTCCTGCTCTTTGCGCTCGAGATCGGTCAACCAGGTTTTGTTGCCGCTTGTCAGTCCCCGCAGGTGGTCGAGGTCACCATCATAACCGGCGCGGATGTAGTTGCCGTCGGCCAGGTCGTTGGGAAGTTCGTCGGCCAGCCCGCGGGCGAGCAGCTCGCGCAGCTTCGGTAAATCGGTGAGCCGGGCGCGGACCTTGGACGTCTCGCCGCCATGGTGGCCGACGAGGTGTGCGTCGAGCAAATCGAGGCAGGCCATGATGGCCGGAATCTGGGCGAGGGTGTCCTTCACACCGCCCAGTTCCCGGGGGTTGCGGAGGCGGTTCTGCAGACGACCGAGAATACGCGGGATGTCGCGCACCTTGTTGAGCAGTTCGCGGAGCTCGGCGAGGTCGCTCGGCTGGGCAATGAGCTCGCCGACGACGGTCTGGCGGCGGATGATTTCCGGCAGATCGAGGGTGGGAGCCGCGAGCCAGCGTTCGAGCAGGCGGGAGCCGGCCGCGGTCGTGCTACGATCGATGGCGCCGAGCAGCGAGGCATCGCGGGTGCCGCGGGTTGATTGGAAGATCTCCAGGTTGCGCAGGGTGGCTGGGTCGAGCAGGAGGGTGCGGGTGCTGCGGTATTCCTGCAGTGAGCGAAGGTTCTGTGGCTTGGCGCAGAGATTTTCGGTGGCGTAGTAAACCACCGCACCAGCGGCACCGAGTGCCGGGTGGTTGTTGGCCAGGCCGAAGCCCTGCAGGTTGAGCACACCGAGCGCGTCCATCACGGTCTTCGCGCCGCCGGTGGTTTCGAAGTGATAGCCCGGCAGCTCGGAGCAAAGCCGGGGCGCACAGAACTGGTGCAGGGCATGGATGGCGTGTTGCTCGTGCGGCGCCGCCTGCCAGCGCGCGAGATCCCCTTCGATCAGCACCAGTTCGGCCGGATCAAGCGCGGTGAGGACAGGCAGGAGGTTCTCGGCATGGGCGTCGGTCGCGAGGCGGAACTCGCCGGTGGAGAGGTCGAGCCACGCGGCATGGAGACCGGCTTTGTCGAGGGCGAGCGCGCAAAGGTAGTGGTTCTTCGCCGCGTCGAGCTGGTTGGCGGAAAGGGTGGTGCCGGGCGAGAGGATGCGGGTGAGCTGACGCTTCACGAGCTTGCCGGCCTGGGCGGGCTCGGCCTGGTCGCAGATGGCGACCTTCTTGCCCGCGGCGAGGAGCTTGGTGACGTAGTTGTCGATCGCATGCGCGGGCAGTCCGGCCATCGGCGTTTCCTGGCGCTTGGTCAACGTGAGGCCGAGCAGCTTGGACGCGGTGACGGCATCATCGAAGAATAGCTCGAAGAAGTCGCCGAGTCGGAACAGCAGGAGCGTGTCGC
>JBKJRX010000112.1:0-10113 GCA_046593155.1 Lacunisphaera sp. | reverse complement strand
CCTCGATCGCTGACCGATGCCTGATCCGGGCTCCGGGATAGAAGTGTGCGGCAATTTCCAAACGATGCCGACGGATGATGTCTTCGACGGGAGATTGCAGGTCGTCAGTATAAATCTTGGGGGCGATCTTTCGCATCTTCCCAGCTGTAACCGCCCGGGAGATTTCTCGGGAACGCGTTGCATCAGTGGTGCCGAAAAAGAGTGCCATGGGATTTCTGTGTTTTGAGAGGAGAAACTTCCTTATTTGCCAATTTATATCGCAAATGACTCAAAATATGCCAATATTGGCAATAATAGAAATTTATTCTAGAACAGCCGTTTGTTAAGAAATCTGCGGATAACCACTTAGAATGGCCCTGAATGCCAATTCCTAACCGATTACATCAACATTTCGCCAACTTCCGACGACAAATCATACTGTGGGCCTACGCTGGTCGGCGCCCAGGCCGTGTAGCGCGTGCAGGACAGGAAGAGCCATCGTGTAGCGGGACTACAGCGGCAGACGCAGGCGCGCGATGCAACCCGTGCTGTCCTCGCGGTTTTCCAGGGTCAGCGAGCCGCCGTGGTTTTCGGCGATCTGGCGGCAGAGGACCAGGCCGATGCCGGAGCCGGAGGGCTTGGTCGTGAAGAAAGGCACAAAGAGATTCTGCACGTTGGCGATGCCGGGGCCGTCGTCCTCGACGAAAATCTCGATCTGGCCGGGGGCCTTGCGCCAGCCGACGCGGACGCAGCAGGTTGGCTCGCCGGGCTGGCCGGAATCCGGCGCGGCCTCGACGGCGTTCTTGATGAGATTGATGAGGACCTGCTCGACCTGCGCGGCGTCCAGGGAAACGGTCAGCTCCGGGCCCTCAAGCAGCTGCACGGTGGAACGGCCCTCGAGGGTCACGATGCGGCGCAGGAGCGGGGCGAGTTCGCAGGGCTGTTTGCTCGGGGCGGGCAGCTTGGCCAGCCGCGCGTAGGATTGCATGAACTTGTTCAGGCCCTCGGCGCGGGACTCGATGATCTCCAGGCCGCCGAGCATGTCCGTCTCCCAGTCTTCGGCGCGCGCGGGACGCTTCAGCATGGTGGTGAGCGAGCCGGCGATGGACTTGATGGGGGCGAGGGAATTGTTCAGCTCGTGGCCAATGACGCGCACGAGGCGCTGCCAGGCTTTCAACTCTTCCTCGCGCAAGGGCTGGCTGAGGTCGGCGATGACCACGAGATGGTGGGGCAGGCCGCCTTCGCGGAAGCGGGTGCGGCGCATGCCCCAGCGGCCGGCGCCGCCGGCGAAGGTGCGGCTGAGCACGCGGGTGCCTTCGCCGATCAGACAGTCGGCGAGATCGAGGTCAGCGGCCTGGCGGCCGAGAATGCGCTCGGCGGGCTGGGCAATGAGTTCCTGGCCGGCGCGGTTGACGAGGCGGAGCGTCTCGTTGGCGTCGAAGGCGAAGATGGCGACGTCGATCTCCTCCATGACGGTGCGGAGCAGGGCGGTGGCCTCGAGCGCGCCAAGGCGCTGCTCCTGGAGGACGCCGCCGAGCATGTTGATTTCCGCGAGCACATCGCCCAGTGGCTCGTCGCGATTGGCGCCGCGGGCGCGGACGGAGAAGTCACCCTCGCGGAGAGCGGTGAGCAGATTCGCCATGGTCTGCAGCGGGCGGACGACCTGTTCACGCACGGTGAGGGCGAAGCCGAGCCAACTGAGGATGAGGACCAACGAAACGGTCCACTGCTCCTTCGGCTCGTAATTGCCGGTCCAGAAGATCCACATGACCGTCGCCACCGCCGGCAGGCCGCCGAGCAGCGTGTAATAGAACACGCGCTGTTCGTGGGCGATGCGGCGGTGTTTCGGCGCAGCCATCAGTTCCGGAATTTTTTAACCACGGATTTCACGGATTAACACGGATGCAACAAACCGCAGAGGGGGTTAACCATTAATGGCCACTAATTCTTCACTAATCAGAAGGATCAGGTCCATTCAGTTAATTAGTGTCTGATTAGTGTGGATTAGTGGTGAAGAAATCAGAGTCCGTAACGCTCGAGCCGGCGGTAAAACGCGCTGCGGCTGAGGCCGAGTTCCTCGGCAGCCTTGCGGGCGTTGCCCTCGCAGCGGGCGAGGGTCTTCTTGATGAGGAAGGACTCGACCTCCTCCAGGCTCATGTCCTCGAGGCGCGGAGCGGACTGCCCGGCGTTGAGTCCGAGATCGGGCGTGCGGACGACCTTGCCCTGCGTCATGAGCACGCCGCGCTCGACGGAGTGGTCGAGTTCGCGGACGTTGCCGGGCCAGGAATAATTCTTCATCGCCTCGATCGCGGCATCGTCGAAACCGGTGATCGGCTTGTTGTAGCGTTTGACATGGGCCTTGAGGAAATGCTGGGCGAGCAGGGAAATGTCCTCGCGCCGCTCGCGCAGCGGCGGCAGGTGGAGGTGGATCGTGTTGAGGCGGAAAAGGAGATCCTGCCGGAACTTGCCGGCGGCAACCTCGGCATTGAGGTCGGAATTGGTGGCGGAGATGAGGCGGACGTTGGTGCGGCTGGTGCGGGAGGAGCCGACGCGCTCGAACTCGCCGGTCTCGAGCGTGCGCAGGATCTTCGCCTGCTGGCTCATGGGGATGTTGCCGATCTCGTCCATGAACAGTGTGCCGCTGTCGGCCAGTTCGAAACGGCCGGCGCGGTCCACCTTCGCGTCGGTGAACGCACCGCGCACGTGACCGAAGAGTTCGCTCTCGAACACGCCCTCGGGCAGGCCGCCCATGTTGACGGCGATGAAGGCCTTGCCGGCTCGGACGGACACGGCGTGCAGCGCCTGGGCGACGACACCCTTGCCGGTGCCGTTTTCGCCGGTGATGAGGACGTTGGCGTCGGACGGCCCGACGCGGGAAATGATTTCGAGCACCGGCCGCATGGCGGGGGACTGGGCGATGAGATTGGGGCCGCCCTTGCCGCGGAGAATCTGGTTTTCCTGCTCGAGGCGGCGGTAGGCGCGCACGGCGCCCGCCAGCTCGATCTGGGTCTTGACGATGGTGAGCAGGCGCGGGTTTTCCCACGGCTTGGTGATGAAATCCTTGGCGCCGCGGCGCATGGCCTCGACGGCGATTTCCACGCTGGCCCAGGCCGTCATGACCACGACGGGCAGGGTGACGTCGGCGGCCTGCAGCTTGGCGAGCAGGTCCAGGCCTTCCTGACCGGACGTCGTGTCGCGTGCGTAATTGAGATCAATGATGGCCAGCGCGAAATCGCGCGACTCGATGGCCTTGAGCACCGCGGCGGGTGATTTGGCGGTCTCGATCTGGTAACCCTCAGCCTTCAGGAGGAGGCGCAGAGCTTCGAGAACACCAGGTTGATCGTCCGCAACAAGGATGCGGTGGGGCGCGGGATCGTTGGCTGCCATTGTAGGAAGTGACAAGTGACGGGTGACAAGTGTCAAGAGCGTCGGAGGAACGGTTGTAGCGGCTGGCTTGAGGTGGAACCGGACCTCCGGGCCGGTTAGCTTCGGGAGTCTATCAGCCCGTCCGGAGGCCGGGCTCCACCTTGGTCAGCTTCAGGCCGCGATGCGCTCCACGCAGGCGGACACGCGCAGGGTGCGGTGCGGGATGGGACGCAGCATGGCGGCCGGGACGCTCAGCGGCTTCACGCGTCGCGAATAGTCCGAGAATGCGAAACGGATGAGGCCGAGCGCGGCGGTCACAGCGAGGAAGGTGTCGAGCGGGAGTTGCGCGGCGAACTCGGTGTTGGTGAGGCCGAAGGCGGCGAGGCCGGTGGTGCCGGCGACGAGGACGAGCGAAAGGAACTGGTATTGGCTTTTCATGAGAGGAGTTGTGTTGATGCACGACCCTTTGCTCGCGCCGTGCCAACTTTCGCTCCCGGGATGTAACACGGCCTTCGGCAGGCAGATAAATATCTTCCTAGAAGAATGCTACGTCGTTCGGTCAAGGCGGATTCCGTTCGTTCGCGGGAGCCATGATTCCCGCGATTGGGACGAGCGGCGCGAAGCGTGTAGGTTGTGCGCTTGCGCACAACGTGGCGCGCGAGCGCGCCACCTGCATCAACAAGACAGGCGGGATCAGCGATCCCGCCCTACAATCTCACTCATACCGCAGCGCCTCGATCGGGTCGAGTTGGGCGGCCTTGCGCGCCGGATAGAAACCGAAGAAGACGCCGATGGCCGCGCTGAAGGTGACCGCGCCGATGATGGCGTTGGTGGAGATGAGCACCGGCCACTTGTTGAGGTGGGAGACGAGCTGCGACGCGCCGATGCCGAGCAGCACGCCCAGGATGCCGCCCATGACGCTGAGGATGATGGCCTCGACGAGAAACTGGGTGAGCACGTCGCGTCCGTGCGCGCCGACGGCGAGGCGGATGCCGATCTCACGGGTGCGCTCGGTGACGGAGACAAGCATGATGTTCATGATGCCGATGCCGCCGACGATGAGCGACACGCCGGCGATGGCGCCGAGCAGCACGGTCATGGTCTTGGTGGTCGCGGTGGCGGCCTCGGCGAGTTCCTGCTGGTTGCGGACGGTGAAATCGGGATCGCGGCCGTTGCGACGCTGTTGGAGCAGGTCGGTGATGTCCTGCTGCACGCGCCCCATCTGCTCGGGTGAGACGGCCTGGACGAGGATGGAGTTGAGGTTGGGGCGGCGGGCGATGCGTTTGAGATAACTGGTGTAGGGCATGACCATCACATCGTCCTGGTCCTGACCGAAGTAATTGAAGCCCTTCGGCGTGAGCAGGCCCACAATCTTGAAAGGGATGTTCCGCACGCGGATGTTCTGGCCGATCGGATCCATGTCCGGGAAAAGCTGCGTCGCCACGGTCTTGCCGATGACGCAGACCTTGTTGCCCGAGCGGACGTCCGCCTCGGTGAACATCTCCCCGTCGGCCAGGCTCCAGAGGCGGATGTCGAGGTAGGCGATGTCCTCACCCAGCACCTGGGTGTTCCAGTTGAGACCGTTGGCGAGCACCTGGGTGCGGTCACGGAATTCTGGGGTGAGGTTGGCGACGCCGGCGACCTCGCGTTGGATGGCGACAGCGTCCTCGATGGTGAGGCTGCTGGCCGTGCCCCAGCCGCCGCGCACGCCGCCGGTGGTGAAGTTGCCGGGAAAGACGTTGATGATGTTCTGGCCGAGGCTGGCGATGGAGGCTTCGACCTGGGACTTGGCGCCGTTGCCGATGCTCACCATGGCGATGACCGCGGCGACGCCGATGATGATGCCGAGGGCGGTCAGGATGGACCGCAGGGCACTGCGGCGCAGCGCGCGGAGGGCGACCTTGATGATGTTGGCGAAGCGCATCGGGGGATTTTCGATTTTAGATTCTCGATTTTGGATTTTCAGCTCCCAGACCGACGGCCGCAGCGTGCCGGCAGAGCCGGCCGGGCCAATCGAGAATCGAGAATCGAGAATCGAAAATCATGTCAGGCGGTCAGCTTGGCCTCCGCTTCGGCGTCGAGAACCCTTTTCATTTCCTCCGTGGCGATGAGGCGGTTTTCGACCCGCACGTCGCTGACGAGGCGGCCGTCACGCATGATGAGGTTGCGTTGGCAGTAGCGGGCGATGTCGAGTTCGTGCGTGACCATCACGATGGTGATGCCCTGCTCGTTGAGCTTCTGGAACACGCCCATGATCTCGATGGAGGTCTTGGAGTCCAGATTGCCGGTGGGCTCGTCGGCGAGGAGGATCTGCGGTTCGTTGATCAGGGCGCGCGCGATGGCCACGCGCTGTTGCTGGCCGCCGGAGAGCTGACTGGGGAAGTGATCGGCGCGCTGGGTGAGACCGACGATTGCGAGGCTGTGCATGGCGCGCTCGCGGACCTCCTTCGAGGTGTAGTGCCGGCGGCCGTAAAGCATGGGCAGCTCGACATTTTCGAGAGCGGTGGTGCGGGAAAGCAGATTGAAGCCTTGGAAGATGAACCCGAGTTTCTGGTTGCGCAGGTCGGCCAGCTGGTTGCGGTCGAGCGCCGATACATCGGTGCCGCCGAGCAGGTAGCGCCCCTTGGTCGGGCGGTCGAGGCAACCGAGCAGGTTCATCATGGTGGACTTGCCCGAGCCGCTCGCGCCCATGACCGCCACGAACTCGCCGGCCCCGATGGTGAGCGTGACGCCGCGCACGGCGTGCACGGGCACCTCGCCTGACTCGTAGATCTTGTGGATCTCCTCCAGCTGGACGACGGCGGACATGGGGAAATTAGAAGCGCCGGCCGCCACCGAACGGATTGGCCGCGGGCTGCTGGGCGGAGGGACCGCCGACGGTCGTCAGCCCCGTGATGATGACATCGCCCTCGGCCACGCCCTCGATGAGTTCGGACGCGATGCCGTCGGTGATGCCGACCTTGACCGAGAGCGGCTCGGGGGTGGCGGCCTTGTCACCGCCGGGCAGACGGTAGATGGTGCGGGTGGTGACGGTCGCCTCGCCCGGGGCGGCTGGAGCGGGAGCCAGGCCGCGCTCGACGAGCAGCTTGCGGAACTGCTCGCGTTGCTCGGGGGTGGCTTCGCGGAAATTGGTGATGCCGACCTCGGTCATGACGGCGCGCATCTTCTCGCGCTGCTCGGGCGTGGCATCCGGGCCCAGGAAACCGCCCCCACCGCCCTCGGCATTGGCGCCACCGCCGCCGCCTTCGCGCGAACGGCGTTCGCCA
The DNA here is from genome assembly GCA_046593155.1 of Lacunisphaera sp. Classification (GTDB taxonomy): domain Bacteria; phylum Verrucomicrobiota; class Verrucomicrobiia; order Opitutales; family Opitutaceae; genus Lacunisphaera. The sequence goes on along the minus strand of JBKJRX010000112.1, from coordinate 3,502 downwards.
GTGCCCCCACCGCCACCCGGGCTGGTGGCCGGGGTGGATGGGGAGCCGGGCGCCGGCGTGGCGTTCGCGACGGCCGGGCTGGTGGCCCCGCCGGCTGGGTCCGGCAGGCGGACGCGGAGTGCAGAGTTGGGGATGCGAAGGGTGTTCTCACGGCTGGCGACGATGACGGAGACGTTGGCCGTCATGCCGGGCCGCAGCTTGAGGTCCTTGTTGTCGACGCTGATGATGGTCTCATAGGTAACAACGTTGCTGGCCATCTTGGGGGCGTTGCGCACCTGGGTGACCTGGCCCGAGAACGAGCGGTTGGGAAAAGCATCGACCGTGAAGGTGACGGGCTGGGCCTGCTGGACGGAACCGATGTCAGCCTCGGCGACGGCGGCCGTGATCTGCATTTTGGCCAGATCGTTGGCGATCGTGAAAAGAACGGGGGCATTCAGGCTGGCGGCGACGGTCTTGCCCTCCTCGGTCTGCTTGGAAATGACCATGCCATCGATGGGGGAGCGGATGGTGCAGCGGGCGAGATTGACATTGGCGTCTTCCACGGCGGCCTCGCGGGTGAGGAGCTGGGCGTTGGACTGGGCGAGCTGAGCCTCGGCCTGATCCACCTCCTGCTGGGTGACGAGGGACTTCAGGGCGAGTTCGCGCGTGCGCTCGGTGTTGAGCTGCTGGAGGCGGTTGCTGGCCTTGGCCGAGGCGAGGTCGGCCTCGGCCTGCCGCAGCTTCTGCTTGTAGGTGGCGGGGTCGATTTCGGCGATGACCTGGTCCTTCTTAACCACGGTGTTGAAGTCGGCGTGGAGCTTGACGATGAGGCCGGAAATCTGGCTGCCGACATCGACCGAGAGCACCGCGTCCAGCTGGCCGGTGGCCGTGACGACCTGCCGGATGCTGCCGCGGGCGACCGTGGTGGTGTTGAAGGCCGGAGGCTGTTCCGCCGTGCGCGCACGCTGGTAGTAATAATAACCACCGCCGGCGGCCACGAGGACGGCGACAACAACGATGACGGGAACGAGGCGGGAGGAAGCCATGAGAAAAGTGCGATAAAATGCGGGACGGAGGGTGGTGCGCAATTCATTCCAACGGTCAAACCGTCGTCGTGGTAAGCGTCGCCGTCGCTGAGACGCCGTGGCGCATGGCGGGTTACAATTTCGCCGATTTCGGGTTGCGTGTCATATCAACGGCCGGTTCGCTGCGTGCCGTTCATCTTCAACATCCCCTCATTATGAAATTGGTCCGCTGCTTCTGGCTGATTCTTTGCACTGCCACCCTCGCCCTGGCCCAAGGCCAGGAAGAGCCCAAGGAAAAGGGCGCTGAAAAAAAGGTGGTGCCTGCCGCCGCCCCGGAGAAGGAAAAAGAGAAGGAGAAGGACGCAGTCCTATCCGTCACCGAGCATGAGATCACCGTCGGCGGCAAGGTCATCAAATACCAGGCCACGGCCGGCTATCTCGCCCTCAAGACCGAAAAGGGCGAGCCGCGCGCCAACATCTTCTTTGTCGCTTACACCAAGATGGGTGAAAACAACCCGGCGAAGCGCCCGTTGACATTTTCCTTCAACGGTGGCCCCGGTTCCTCGTCCGTCTGGTTGCACTTGGGCGCGCTCGGGCCCAAGCGGGTCGTCATGACCGACAAGGGTGATTCGTTACCGCCGCCCTACCAGTGGGTGGACAATGAATTCTCCTGGCTTGATCACACCGACCTCGTGTTCATCGATCCCGTCTCAACCGGTTACAGTCGCGCGGCGAAGGACGTCGAGGCGAAGCAATTTCACGGCTTCACCGCTGACATCGAGTCGGTGGGCGAGTTCATCCGCCTGTGGACGACCCGCAACCAGCGCTGGGCCTCGCCCAAATTCCTCGTCGGCGAAAGCTACGGCACCACCCGGGCCGCCGGGCTCTCCGACTACCTGCAGCAGAAATACAATTTTTACCTGAACGGCATCATCCTCGTGTCCTCGATCATGAATTTCCAGACCGCCCGGTTCGCGCCGGGCAACGATCTGCCTTACCAGTTGTTTCTGCCGACCTACACCGCCTCGGCCTGGTATCACGGCAAACTCAAGGGCGACCTCGCCAAAGACCTGCCCAAGACGCTCGCCCGCGCCGAGCAGTTCGTGGTGAAGGACTATGCGCTCGCGCTCCTGCAGGGTGACGTGCTTCCGGCCGCCGAGCGCAGCCGCATCGCCAAGGAACTTGTGGCCCTGACCGGCCTGACGGAGGAATATGTGCTCAAGCAAAACCTGCGGATCAATATTTTCGGCTTCGTGACCGAGCTCATGAAGAATGAGAACCGTAACATCGGCCGGCTCGACAGCCGCATCGTCGGCATCGCCGACAACGATGGCGGGGGCGGCGCCCGGAGCGGCGGCGGCTTCTTCGATCCGAGCATGGAGGCGATCCTCGGCGGCTACAGCACGGCGATGAACGACTACGCCCGGCGCGAGTTGAAATACGAGAACGACCTCCCCTACGAGATCCTGACCGGCAACGTGCAGCCCTGGAATTACAGCAACGTGCAGAACGAATACCTCAATGTGGCCGAGACGCTCAAACGGGCGATGACCAAGAACCCGTTTCTGAAGATCTGGGTCGCGAACGGCTACTAGGACCTGGCCACGCCTTACTTTGCCACGGACTATACCGTGAAACACATGGGCCTGGATCCGGCGGTGCGGGGTAACATCACGATGAGTTACTACGAGGCCGGCCACATGATGTATATCCACATGGACTCGTTGAAGAAGCTGAAAGCCGACTACGCGGCGTATATGGACGCCACGCTTAAGAGCGCGGGAGCGAGGTAAGCCATTTGGGTTTTCCGGTAGGTTGCGCGCTTGCGCGCAACGTGGTGTGTAAGCACGCCCCTACTGCAACCATTCAGGAAACGGCAGCGCCGCGTCGGTAAGCTCACTAAACCAAGCCCAGTCCTCTGGAGCACAGTAAAACCAAGGCCAAATACTCCCTGATTCAATCAGGCGAGCCTGGTAGGGATTCAGATGGATATAGCGAATCACGGGCTCAAGCGATTCATCGCCCCTGATCCGATGGTCGTAATAATTGGACTGTTACGCAGCACCCGCTGCGGTTAATTCTCCCTTGGTGGCAACTTTGAATCGTGCGACTGCCTGCGATAAGGTGAGTTTCTGGCCCAAACGCACCAGGATGTGAATATAATCAGGCATGATCGTGGCGCAGCGTAGCAGCCAAACTTCGGCCGAATGCGCTGTGTGCAGGGCTTGCCGCACAGCATCAGCGCACTGTCCAACCTGCGTCCCTCCACACAAAGGGTGAGAAAGTATTCGAGGCCTGTTTGACTGGCGCGACCTCGCCGCAACGCATTGGAACCGGTGTCGCGTTTCATATTTCAAACCGTTGCGCGCAAGCGCGCAACCTACAGGGAGTATGGTCACTTCCCCGCGAAAGCCCCGCGCAGCGCCTTTGCCACGTTGGCCGGGACGAACTTCGAGACGTCGCCGCCGAGCTTGGCGATCTGCTTGACCAGCGACGAG
>JBKJRX010000220.1:0-3861 GCA_046593155.1 Lacunisphaera sp. | reverse complement strand
CGGAAGAGCGGGACGTCGCGCCGGACGTAGGCGCCGATCCAGGGGGTCTCGATGAAGTGATACTCCAGGCCGAGGAAATTACGCGAGGCGACGCCGACATGGGCGGCCGCGATGGTCGCGAGCGCCCCGCCGTTGCCGTGGAACGCGACCGGAAGGTGATTTAATTCGGCAAAATCGGCGATGCGCCGGAGTTCATGCATGCCGCCGCAGAAAAGCACGTCGGGATGCAGGATGTCACAGGCCCCCGCATCGACGAAGAGCCGGAACTGTTCGGCGATGAACATCTCACCGATGCAGATCGGGACGGAGCTCTTGGCCCGCACCTGCGCGCAGGTATCCGGGTTGGTGATCGGCACGGGATCCTCCAGCCAGAGCAGGTTCAGGGGCCGCAGCCGTTCCAGCAGCCGGAGCACGTCCGGCACGTTATACTGCATGTGGCAGTCGACACAGATCTCGAAATCCGGCCCCGCGCTTTCACGGACCGCGGTGAGCCGCTCGACGATCCGGTTCATCTGCTCGAGCGACAGGCTGCGGTTCCACACATCGCGCACACATTCGGGCGCCATGAAGTCGATGTCGAATTTCATCTGGGTGAAACCGCTCGCGACCGTCTCGCGGGCCATCGTGCGCCAGGCCCCGAGGTCCGTGACGTCGTCTGGGGAGCTGCGATCAAGATAAACCTTGGCCTGTTCGCGAAACTTGCCGCCCAGCAGATTGTAAGCGGGCGTCTGGAGGGCCTTGCCGATCAGGTCACAGAGTGCGATGTCGACCCCACTCGCCGCCCACACCGCAGGGCCCCAAGGCGTCGCGGTCGGTGAGCACATGCGGACGGCGATGATATTGTTCTTCCCCATCGGGCCGCGCGGCACGCCGGCAGGATTCGGCGCCTGTGTGCCGTAAAGCATCTCCGATACGATCGCATTTGCGGCGAAAGGATCCCGTCCGACGAAATACTCACGCATGTAGGCGAGGCCCTGGCGCACGCCCATGAAGTCGTCGACTTCACCGAGCCCGTAAATGCCGGCATCGGTGTCAACGCGCACGACGACCTTGGCGATCTTGGCGGTGCCACCGCCAACGCCATGATTGCGCGGCCCCCAGAGCCGCATCATTCGGATATCCGTGATTTTCATAAGCAGAGCGAAACCATCACCGCATCGGACCCAGAAAAAAGGACCGAGGACATCGCCCGGGTCCCGGAAACAACTCCACTCCCGGGGTGAGCCGGAAGTGGAGGACGATTACGCATGCGATCGGACTAGAACTTGTAGGTCGTGGAGAAGTTGAACGTCCGCGGCGGACTCAGGTCAGCGAAGAGCGGGGTCTGGGCGCCAAGGGCAAAGGCCTTGTCGAGCACGTTTTCAATGTTGAGCCGGAAGGTCCATTTCTTGCTGTATTGATACGAGAAAAACATATTGGCGTTCCACACGGACTCGAGGACGATCGGAGCAGGCGTCACCCCGGTCGGGTAGACATAGCTGCCCGCCGGTTGCGTCGAGAAGTAATTGCCGCCCGTCTTGCTCGCCCCGCCACCGATGCTGAAGCCCTTGAGGGAACCCTCGGCAAAGTTATAGCGGGTAAAGAAGCTATACAGGTTGTCATAGGTGTTGTTGACCTTGACGCCGTTCTGGTCCTTGACGGTGCCCTTGTAGGCTGTGGCGATGATCTGCCAGTTGGCACTTGGGGCCACGCTGAAGCTGGCGTCCCAACCTTTCTGGGTTTGCAAGCCGGTAGCGGCGAAGAAACCAATCCCCGTGACTGGACTGAGGCCACTCTGCAGCACAGCGACGTTCGTCAGGCTCATGTCGTAGAAAGACAAGGTGGCGGAAAACTTGCCGCCGCCGAGCGCCGTCTTGATGCCGAACTCCTTGCCCTTGCCGACTTGGGCGGGCAGCAACACGCCGTTGATATCGCGGGTGTTGCTGTTGCCCTGCGGAGCGAAGGTCGTGGAGTCGAGAGCGTAGAGCGCGATCTCCTTCGTGAGATTGACCGTGATGCCATAGCGGTGGAGGTTTTCCTCGAAGCTGACGATGCGTGTGCCGCCGGCGGTGGTGCGGGCGATGACCGCCGGGACGTCGTTGATCTGTAGCGTGGCGTAGCTGAGACCGCCCAAGAGGATCAGCCGGTCCTTGATGATTTCAGCCTGATGCTGGTAATAGTAGGTCGAGCGACGGTTGTTCGTCCAGCTGCCCACGGCGGACGGATCACCGTAGGAAGCATATGTCGGCACGACGACCGAATCCAAACCTGGATTCGAAATCGAGAAAGCCTGCCGGCCGTTCGTGCTGAAGAGCGGGGCCGTGATTGAGCCGGTGGTGGCACCGTTCGCATTGAAGAAGGAGGCGCGGTTATACTCGTCGGTGAGGGTAAACCCCGCCGCGCTCTGGTTGGCCACAGGACCGATGTTGTAATTACCCAGGAAGTCCTGATTCACCACCCAGTTGTCCACGCGCTGGTAATTCCGGCGCGCGAAAAGCGTGAAAGTGTTTGCCTGGAGATCGAGGCCGAACGGCAGGAGATTCGTGCCATGGCGTTGATAATAGAGGTGCGACAGGGTCGTCTTGGACTCCCAGTTGTCGGACAGACGCTGGAGAATGGCGATGCGCTGGCGCGACTGCTTGTGATTCTCCATGATGCCCTTCGGATAGTAGCCTTCGTCGCGCCCACCTCCGGTGTAGATCTTGCCATCCGGGAGGATGAAATTCTGCCCGCCCGCAATGCTGTCGATGTCGACATAATCGAGCGCGAAGCGGACCGTCGTGTTCTTCAAGTTGAATTGCAGCGTGGGATGCACGGCGATGCGATCGTCCGTCACGTTTTTCAGGTAGTGGTCGCCGCCTTGAAAGGCGGCCGCGACCCGATAACTGACACTAACGTCCCCGAGGCTGCCGATCGGACCGGTCAAATCGAGCTCCGTGCGGTATTCGCCATAATCCTTGAAGGAGAACCTAACTTGTTGCAAACTGTATGGCAGCGGTTTCTTCGTGGATTTGAGGACGATGCCGCCGACGCCGGCATTGGCGTAGAGCACACCTGCCGGACCACGCATGACTTCATAGGAGTCAATATTCACGTTATCGCTGTAGGGAACGTTTTCAATGGCGTCGTCCATGTAGGCATTCAGCGTGCGCGCACCGCGCAGACGGATCGATTCACCACGGTAGAATTGGGAGGCGCCCGCATAGAGCAGCACGTCCGAGGTCTTGGTGGCGCCGATATCATCAATCAAGTCGCGGGTTACGACCGTGACCGACTGCGGAATCTTGATGAGTTCTTGCTGCGTCTTGAAGCCCGTCGCCGCGTTGTTGGCGACATAACCCTTGTCTTGGGTCGTCGTTACTTCGAACTTCGACAGGTTGAGGACCGGATCCTTGGCCGGCGCGGCAGCGGCAGCAGTAGTGGAAACCTGGGCAAGGCCCGGAACAGTGGCGGCAAAAATCGTCGCACACGCTACCAACATCCGCCGCAACGCGGCGGCATTCGTATTCATCATGGTCATTAGGTGTCTAGGTTAGTTAATACCAGCAGCGAACATCTGTATACAACCACATACTTCCAAAATTTGTCAAGGGGGGTTTCCCTAAAACGAGCCAACGGATCTCAGCCGCGCGCACCACCGCACGTCACACCAAGCCACCGGCCCGGCGCCGACTCGGCTCAGGAATTGTAGACCAATTCGTCGGGAGTCAGCTCTCGCGCCAAGACGCCCGTTTCAGCCCGGGTCATCAGAAGCATGGTGTGGTCGATCCACTCCTGCAGGTGGGACTCCATCTCCTTCTTGGCTCCTACGGCGTCAGAGCGGGCAATGGCTGCATAAATGGCGTCGTGTTTGGCTAAAACCGCCCGCCGCCGGGCTTCGGA
>JBKJRX010000173.1:0-14617 GCA_046593155.1 Lacunisphaera sp. | reverse complement strand
GTTATTTCCTTGCTCCGAAAGCGCGGAGAAGAGCTGGCGGAGAGTGCCGGCGGTCGGTTGTCACGGAGAGCGATGTTGAAAAGTAGGGTCGCCTAGCGGCTGGATGATAAGAGAGGGATACAATGCCAAATCCGTGGTTAATCCGGGCGGTTGCATTTAACTGCTTGTCCACTTTTTCGAGCCGTTTTGTGGCCACTCCCCGACGGTTGCTGCCGGGCTCCTTTTTCTGCTCTAGGATCACCAACGCCGGCGCACCCCGTTTGATCTGCGGATAGCCTACCTTGCCGGTTATGCTTTTCTCTCCCAAGTGCCTCGTTCAGAGCATCCAATTCAAATAAACCGCTACTATGTTGACATATACGCTATTCGCGAATCATGTATATTCATGTCAATCAAACCCCAGGACGTAGTCGTCGCCCTCAAGCTTGCCGCTGATGGCGGCCGGGGCGCGCCCTACGCCAGCCTGGCCTCCGACTTGGGCATGAGTGCTTCCGAAGTCCACGCCGCCGTGCGCCGCCTGTCCGACGCCCGACTCATCGACGCCGAAGGTAAGCGCGTCTTCGCCTCCGCCCTCCGTTCCTTCCTCATCCACGGCGTCCCCTACGTCTTTCCAGCCCGCCTGAAGGAAGTTACCCGCGGTCTGCCCACCGGCTGGGCCGCTCCCGCCTTCGCCCACCTCTTCCCCTCCGGCGACCAACTCCCTCCCGTCTGGCCAGACCCCGAAGGCAGCGTGCGCGGCGTGGCCGTGAGCCCGCTTTATCCCAGCGCGCCCCAAGCCGCCCGCAAGGACAGCAAGATTTACTCCCTCCTCGCCATCGTCGACGCCCTCCGCCTCGGCCGCGCCCGCGAACGCGCGGAAGCGCAACGCCAGTTGGAGCAGCTCATCCCCAGCCATGACTGATCCGATTCCCGCCATGCGCTCGGTCGCCGACCGCCTCGACCCCGCCGGCTGGAACTATGCCTTCGTCGGTGGCGCTATCGTCAACCTGCTCCTCGACGATCCCGCCTTCGCCCCCGCCCGCGCGACCGACGACGTCGACCTCATCCTCGGAATCGCAGCCAACGTCCGCTATTCCACCGTGGAAGAACAGATGCGCGCCATGAAGTTCGATCATGACATGAGTGAGAACGCACCCAAATGCCGCTGGCTCCTCGACAAACTAAAGGTCGACGTCATGCCGACTGACGGCTCCGCGCTCGGCCTCAACACCCACCTCTTCGCCGAGGCACTAACCACTGTCGCCGAACAAACCGTCCGCGCCGACATCAAGCTCAAGCTGGTTTCCCCGGCTGCCTTCATTGCCCTCAAGCTTGTCGCCTTTGCCGACCGCGGAAAAAAAGACTACTACGGCAGCCGCGACCTCGAGGACCTCCTCACCGTGATGGACGGCCGCGCGGCCATCGTGGCCGAAGTCGACGCGACGGTGCCGGCGCTGCGCACCTACATCCGTGATTCCCTCCGCTCCCTCAACGAGGTCCGGGATTTCCAAGACTCGCTGGCCGGTGCCTTGCCCTCAGACGATGCCAGCCAGGCCCGTCTCCCTTTGTTGCAGCGGAAGCTACAGGAAATCGGTGCGCTGCGGGAATGAGCCTGCAGCCTGTTGGAACGCAAAGAAGCTGGCCGCGCCGGTTCTTTCTTTCAACCAGCATTCTGCCAATGTATCAGCGGCAAATGAAATCGCGATTCATCTTCGACCCTGGCGAGAACGAATCAACCAAGGTCGTCAGCACCTTCCCGCATTTGCTACGCAAAGGGGAAGTCGTGCAGCTCGGCACCCGCTATTACGAGATCGAACATTGCTCCTACGCTCCGGAAAAGAACGAGGCCACTTACTGGCTGCTGCTAGGTGACAATCATCATCCGACAGCGCCTGACGAATCATGAGCAACACCTCCGAGATCGAGCTCTTCATCAGCCACGCGTCCGAGGACAAGGTCGGCTTCGTCCGACCGCTCGCCGAGGCGCTTAAAGTTCATTTCAAGGTTTGGTATGATGAATACGAACTGACCATGGGAGACTCCCTTCTCGGCAAGATCAACGCCGGTCTGGCCTCGTGCGATTATGGGGTCGTCGTCCTCAGTCCTGCATTCTTTCAAAAGAGATGGCCCAAGGCCGAACTCGACGGCCTGTTCGCGCTGGAACAGGGCAACCGCAAGGTGATCCTGCCGATCTGGAAGGACATCGGTGCGGAGGAGGTAGCCAAATACTCGCCAATCCTCGCGGGCCGCCTCGCCATGCCCGCGGCGGATGGAGTCGACCGCGTTGTGAGCGCAATCCAGCGCGCCGTCGGCGTTACCGAACGCGTGCGCGAATTTTCCCAGTTCAACGCGCTTGATCTACGGATGAAGAAGCTTGCGCTTACTCTGGCCACCCGGAGCGCCGCCGAGAAGAAACTTTGGACCAGCGAGGGGGTGAAGGAGATCGAAGCTGAAGAGGCCAAGGTCTGTCAGCTCTTGCAGACGCAGTTCGAAAAGGTCGGTGCAGTGTCTCCGCAACTGAAGTGCGGCTTTCACCGCGATATGGGCGGTTTCCAGATTCGTGGCCCGTTCCGCCTCCGCCTTGGGGTTCGACTGGCCGGTCATGCTATGAACAACGTCAGCGATACGCCTCTTGAGTGCATGGTTTACCAGATGGGCAAGGGGGACGATTTCATGGAGTCGCGATCTGATCCGATCACCCTGTATGAGCGTTCATTCCGGCCCTATTTCGGCCACCAGGGTGAACCCGTCTGGACGAGCCCCAATTCCACCGAGGAATTCATGACATCCGAACATGTTGCCCTCGTTCTCGCCGAACGTTTCATCGAACATATAGAGAAAGAGAGCAGAAAACCATAAGGCGGCGAGAGACTGCGACGGTGTCAGGGATCCAGAAACGGTCGGGTCGAGTATGTTGCAGCGACGGTAGGCTCGGGTCGCTTGCTGCTCGATCAGCTGCCCAGACGCGGCCCCAGCGGTCGCGGAGGTCCTCGGGCATCTGCTTCACCCGGATCTCGCGGTGGGAGGAGTCAAAAAAAGTCAGGCCGAGTATCTTGGGGTATAACTACCTCTTTCTTGATAGGACGCCGTAACTCGCGATCATGCCGACATGATCAAACCTTATGGAAGCATAAGTCTCACGCGGTAGGGAGGGGCCAAGTTTTGGAGCTTGGGTAACTGATTTTCGGGGGTTTACCTTTGGGGCCGCCTACCTGCTCGAACTGTGAACACGACACCCGTCATCCCGCGCAGGGTTTCTCTCCGCGAGGTTCGCCTCGGCGACCTGCCCATCCTCTTCGAGCATCAGCTCGACCCCGAGGGGGCGCGCATGGCGGCGTTTACCTCGCGGGATCGCGACGCGTTCATGGCCCACTGGGCGAAAATCATGGCCAACCCCGCCTGCGCCACCCGCGTCATCCTGGCTGACGGAAGCGTGGCCGGGAACATCGGGGCGTGGACCGATGGCGCCGAGCGCCTGGTGGGTTACTGGATCGGACGCGAATTCTGGAGCCGCGGCATCGCGAGCGCGGCACTGGCGCAATTCCTCGACTACGAGAGCACCCGCCCGCTCACCGCCTGCGTCGCGAAACACAATCCCGCTTCGATCCGGGTCCTGCAGAAAGCCGGCTTCACGCTGGCCAGGGAGGACGCCTTCGACCTGCCCGACGGCACGAAGTTCGAGGAGCTCGTATTCAAGCTGGCGCTTGATGGAAACCTGAAAGCTGAAACCTGAAACCTGAAAATATTGCAGAACAGGCCGATCTCAAGCGGACCGCGCGCGGCGTGCATGAACGACCAAGCCTCTGGTTCTCCGTCTTGGTATTAACCTTCAGGTTTCAGGTCTCAGGTTTCAGGTTTCCCGCGGCCGGGCTTCGTTGAACCCAGGAAGGGTAGGTTTCACCGCCCTTCGAACTGGGGTCTAAAACTTTTGACCCTCCGCCGGCCGCTGCTGTCAGTAAGGTGCCGGCGACTGTCTACAACGGCCGGTAATTTAAGCTCCTGAGACCTCAAAAGTAACTAGCGAAGCCATAGCGCGCCGGAACCCCGGCGCGCCTTTTTTTGGCCCGGATCTAACCAAGGCATCTCATAGGAGGTCGCCGAGATCACAGAGATAATCCAACGCGACACCGAAATGTTCATCGTTTATTTTTCAATGTTCAGTGTTCAATGGCTCGAACCTATGAACATCGAACATTGAACAATGAAAATTGAACAGTTCTGACGAGAGCAGAAGGGGTCAGGTCGCGGATTGTGACGTCACTATCTGCGGCCTGACACCTTTTCATGGCTTTCCGATCCGCGCCTCGGCGGTGAGCGGAGTCACCGCCCTACCTTGATGCGAATTGCTCATCGTTCATTTTTCAATGTTCACTGTTCATTGGGTCGAACCGATGAACGATGAACAATGAACGATGAAAAATGAACAATGGTCTGAATGCCTGGCACCCGCCTCCGAGGTTGCGAATCATCCTGTGATCGCAACGTTAGCCGAATGAATCGCATGTCCCGGGCGGTTGCCGCCTTGTTGATCGTGAACGTCGCGGTCTTTGCTGCGGGGTTGCTGGTGCCGGGCTGGCGCGACCACATCCGGGCGGTGGGGGCGCTGTGGTATCCGGACAATGGCAATTTCGGCGCGTGGCAGGTGGTTTCCTACATGTTCCTGCACGGGGACCTCGGGCACCTCGCCTTCAACATGTTCGCCCTCGTCTCCTTTGGCACGGCCCTGGAGCGGGAGTGGAGCTGGCTGCGCTTTCTGCTTTTCTATTTCCTGTGCGGCGTGGGCGCCGCGCTGATCCAGCTGGGGGTCAACTGGCACGAGGCGGGCACGCTCCACGCGCAGCTGGTCGCGGCGGGACTGACGCCGGCAGCCATCAGCGAGCTGATGGCGACCGGGAGCGGCTCGCTGCCGGCCGACCCCGCGGTCAAGGCCGTGCTCGTCGACCTCTATCGGATCCACGCCGCGCCGATGGTAGGCGCGTCGGGCGCCATTTATGGCCTCCTGGTGGCGTTCGGTTGCCTCCATCCCAACGCCAAGCTCGCCCTGATGTTCGTCCCGGTGCCGGTCGCCGCCAAGTTCTTCATCCCGGTCCTCCTCGCGCTCGACCTGTTTTCCGGCGTCACCGGCTTTTCCCTCTTCGGCGCCGGCGTCGCCCACTTCGCCCACTTGGGCGGCGCTGCCATCGGCTTCCTGCTGATGCTCCTCTGGCGCCAGCGCGCTGCGGCGGCGGGGGCAGCCCAGGGGTAGGGGCCGTTGCCCTCAACGGCCCGGGCGGTTGGGGGCAACCGCCCCTACCGGATATTTTCACGCGAAGGCCGCGAAAAGATTCTTTGTCACCTGATCCGCCTTTTCGCGCCCTTATGTGGTGTATGAAAGCCTTCTCCTATACTCCTATCGCCGTGACAAATGGGGCCGAGATTCCCATGCTCCCGGCCCGCATGCAGGCCCCCGCATTGCTCGACGACGCCGAGCTGGTAAACGCCACCCTCGCAGGTGATCGCACTGCGTTCGGCCACATCGTCACGCGCTACCAGGCGCTCATCTGCTCGCTCGCCTACAACGCCACCGGCAGTGTCCGCCAGAGCGAGGATCTGGCGCAGGAAACGTTTATCACCGCCTGGCGGGACCTAAGGCAGTTGCGCGAAGCTGCGAAGTTGCGCGGCTGGCTGTGCACCATCGTCCGGCGTCAGATCAGCCGCGCGTTCCACCGCGCGGTGCGCGAACCCGCGCATGCGGCCGAGCCGCTCGACGCGGCGCCCGAGCTGGCCGCGCCCGAACCGCTGCCATCCGAGCAGGCCATCAGCCGCGAAGAGCAGGAGATCCTGTGGCGTTCGCTGGAGCAGATTCCCGAAAGCTACCGGGAGCCGATGATCCTGTTCTACCGTGAAAACCAGTCGGTCGAACGGGTGGCCGCCGCGCTCGAGCTCTCCGAGGACGCCGTGAAGCAGCGCCTCTCGCGCGGTCGCAAGCTGCTCCAGGACGAGGTCGCCGCGTTCGTCGAACGTGCGCTGCAACGGACTGCACCCGGCGCGGTGTTCACGATGTGCGTGCTGGGTGCGCTACCGGCGTTCACCGTCCCCGCCGCGGCCGCCGTCGTCGCGAAAGGCGGCGTGGCCGTCAAAGCCACGGGCGCGGGTGGATTCGAGGTCGCGATCCTCGGACCGATGGTCGTGATTCTGGGCGCCTGGCTCGGCTACCAGGTGAGCCTCGAAAGCGCGGACAGGGCGAAAGCGGCGTCGCCGCGCGAGCGTGAGTTTCTTCGCAAGCTGGCCTGGCGCATGTGGGTCGCGGCGAGCGTCCTTGTCCTCGTGCTGTTTACGGGCGTTTATTTCGATGTGTGGCTGTTCGGCGACCCGGAGCGGTTGGTGGAGCCGTTCGCCATCATCTGTGGCGGCTACGGCGTCGCGCTCGTGCTGACCTTGTTGTCCGCCAGCAAACGCTTGCACGAATTCCGCCGGGAGGACGCGGCGACCCGGCCGCCCGCGAGCGTCGCGCGGGCAACACCGTGGCTCTTCCGGCCGTTTGAATATCGGAGCCGGTGGACGCTGCTCGGGCTGCCACTGATCCACATTCGCATGCACCAAACCGGCAACGCCGGCCAGACGCTGCCCGCGGTCGGCTGGATCGCGATTGGCAACCTCGCGCGCGGCGGGCTGTTCGCCTTCGGCGGACTCGCGATTGCGCCGGTTTGCCTCGGTGGCGTTGCGGTCGGAGTGCTCGCGATGGGCGGAATTGGATTGGGGGTGTTAGCCTTTGCGGGCGCGGCGTTCGGAGTGTGGGCGGTGGGCGGCGTCGCGACCGGTTATCTCGCCTTGGGCGGCGCGGCGCTGGGCTGGCTGGGCGCATGCGGCGGCGTCGCGATGGCGCACGACTTTGCCGTCGGCGGGGCGGCGGCGGCGCAGCACGTCAACGATGACGCGGCGCGGGCGTTCGTGCAGAACAGTGAATTTTTCCGCTGGGCAAAGTGGCTCTCGCAACACGCCATGATTCTTCTCTGGCTGCCGTTGGGCATCGTGATCGGGCAAGTGCTCGGTCTGAGGAAACGCTGAGGGAGGGCTGAAAAGGGGCCTGACCTCGTCCTCGGGATCCGTCGTCGGGAAACGCGGGCCGCGTGACAATTGGAGTCTAATCAAACTTCTTCCGGAAGACTTCGAAATCGGCGCTGAGCTTGGCGAGGTCGTCGCGCAGGGCCTTGTTGTCGGCTTCGAGCTGCTGCATCCGCTGCGTGTCGGAGGAGAGGGGCTGGGCGGGCGACGCGGAGTCGGCGGACTTGGATTCCAGGGTGCCAGACAGGAGCTCGACGTAGCGGGCTTCCTTGGTGCCGGGTTGTTTGGGTTGCAGGGCGACGAGTGGGGTGGGGCGGCCGGCCAGCTGGCCCAGGGTGGCGATGACATCGGCGGGGTCGGTGAAGGCGTGCATTCGCTCCGTGCGGCCGCGGAGTTCGCCGGGAGTTTGCGGGCCGCGGAGGAGGAGGACGCAGAGGAGGGCGATTTCGGGGCCGGCTAGTTCCAGGGTCTCGGTGGCCCGGTGCTTGAACTTGAGCACCTTGTTTTCGCCGCCGGAAATCACCACGGCCAGTTTCTTGTCGCGCAACTGGTCCAACGCCCGGTTCACCTCCGGTTCGCCCAGCGTCATCACCGGGTCGCGGCTGTTGCTCTGGTTGCACGCGTTCACCAGCGCGTTCAGCGACAGGGGATAATAGGCCGGGGTCGTCAGCTCCTTCTCGATCAGCGAGCCGAGCACCCGGGCCTCAATGGCGTCCAGTTTGGGCAGTTCCATGCGCTCCATTAAAATGTTCATCGTTCATTTTTCAATGTTCAGTGTTCATTGGCCGGAACCTATGAACGACGAACAATGAACGATGAAAAATGAACGGTTCTCGGCGCCATCCGTGCCAATCGGTGTGATCCGTGGTCAACCTCTCCGGATTAGTGAGGGTTTAGTGGACATTAGTGGTGACCAAGACTTCGGTTCCTTCGCGGCTCCTGATGCCTGTTCACATAATTTGCCTTGTTCGTCGCAAAAAACGTTTCCGAATTGTCCGCATGGGGGCAAAGGGTCAGCTCTGTGGTATGTAGTCGGAGCCGATTAGCCACCGTCGCCACATACCACAGAGCCTGGGCTTCCTTCCACCTAACCCTCGTCCCGAACCACGACCCCGTTTCTGGCCTTCAAGTTGGGCAGGTCGGTGGGCAGTTCACTGCCGGCGAGCAGGATCGCCCGAATGCGGTCGATGTGAACCTGCGATTCGCTCAGCCGCTCGAGGGTGGACGATTTGCTGTGTTTTCGGCTGGTGGGATTGGCCATGGTCGCCAGCAGGTTCTTCCGTTCCTCGAACATCCGCAGCGCGATCCACAGGGTTTCTTCGAGCTTCTTGGTCTGTTCCGCCACCAGCACCTTATCGGTAAACGCATGACCCGTGTGGCAGCGGTAACGGGCCACCTTGCCCTTTTTCATCTGCCAGAGCACGCCGCCGCAGTCCGGACAATTGAAGGGGACCTGATGGCCCAGCTCGTTGACCGCGGCAACATCGCTCAGAACGCGCTCGGCGATCCTGGCCTCCAGGACGACATCGGTTGGCGCCGGCACCCGCTTCGCCACAGGTTGATGCACCAGCGTCACCAGCAGCGCCCCCAGCGCCGCGAGCGGCAGGCAGTGGTCGATTTTGGCGTTGTTGAGCGCATTTTGGGGCATGTCGGGATAGTCCGCATCCGCCGGGTCCTGGACCACGCAGGTGCCGCCACACCGGTGGATCGCGACCAGGCCCGCGGTGCCGTCGTCCAGATAACCCGTCAACAGCACCCCGATGACCCGGGGCCCGAAGGCGACCGCGGCGGAACGAAACAACGGATCGATGCCGGGGCGCGACCGGTTTTCCCGGGCGCCCTTCGAGACAACGATTTTGGTCTTCGAGACCAACAGGTGGTGATCGGGCGGGGCGATGTAGACGCGCCGCGCCACGATCGTTTCCCCATCCCGCGCATGCTTGCACGGCAGGGAGCAGTTTTTCGCCAGTCTGCGGACCAGCACGTCCCCCGTGACATCGGCCGCCATGTGTTGCACGATCAACACCGCGGCCGGGAAGTCCGCGGGAAGCGATGCGAGCAATTTGGTCAGCGCGGCCAAACCGCCAGCCGAGGTTCCGACCACGACGATGTTGAAGCGCGGTTTAATCATTCCAGCGTATTGGACCGGCAAAAGCGGGCGGTAGTTGCATGATACCGGAAGGAATCGCGGGTCCTGGGGCGGCCAACAAACGAATCGGGAAGGGCCCCCGCCCCTTTCCACTGTTGTGGTGATGAGGTTGCTCCAAGAGCACTTCGGGTTAAGAAATTCATCGTGGTCGTAAAAGCGGAACGGTTGGTCGTTCCAGCCTCGTGTCCGGCAGGCAAAGCACCAAGTCTCGCAAGCTCTCCCGGAAGGTAACCTAGGCAAACGCCATCGCCAGAAAATGCTCCCACGCACTGAGAGAGCGACTCGCGCGTCGTAGCGGAAATCGCGCCGCGATACGTGCGAACTGCTGCGGATGAACGGGAGCGAAGAGTTGAGCAAAGATCGGAGCGCCCAGGTGCATCTCCGCCACCAATGCGCCTCATCACCCATTGTCAGTGTCAAACCGCTCACACCCCTGCGCGGTTCCAGCCCCCTGTGCATACGTCACTAACAGAACTCTCGGTCGCTCTTAACCGGACAGCAGTGGCGCGGACTCCGTTCCGCGCCGAGGGGGTGAGCGGAGTCACCGCCCTACCTTCCGGTCCTTTTTGTGTTTTTTTGCGCTCTTTTGTGGCCAATAAAGCTTCCGCGACGAGTCTGAAGCTTGGCGGAACTTGTCCATGTTGTTAGACACTAACGTCAACCGCATGATGACTTCCCAAATCCATATCCCCGCGTGGCTGCGCGCGTTGGGCTTCGTATTCACGCTGGCTGGTTTGCCCGCCTTTGCCCAAGGGACGGACGCCAGCCAGCCGGCGGTCGGTGACGCGGAGGAGATCGTTTCGACGACTCCCATGCAGCTGGAGGCCCATGGCACGGGCGTGTCCGGCCAGCTCGTCGTCGCCTCCGAGATCATCAGCACCGAGTCGCGCGGCGACCTGATTTACACGATCACCGTCGAGCCCCTGTTCGGGCGGGTGGGATTGGCGGGAGGGGCGGACGAAGACGATTTCTTCAACAACAAGACCGGGCGCCTGGGTTATTTTGCCTACCAGCCGCGGAAGGATTACGTGGGCGAGGATTCGTTCACCTACACCGTGCGCAACGAGAACTCGGGCCTGGTT
The DNA here is from genome assembly GCA_046593155.1 of Lacunisphaera sp. Lineage (GTDB taxonomy): Bacteria > Verrucomicrobiota > Verrucomicrobiia > Opitutales > Opitutaceae > Lacunisphaera. The sequence continues at coordinate 4,363 of JBKJRX010000173.1, read as the reverse complement.
TTCAAGAACCGGGTGGTCGTCGACGTGAAACCTCCAGCCCCGCTTGAGCTGGAGAAGTTCACGGTCAAAAAGGACCGGGAGCGCCCCATGAATGTGCAGCCGGTCGCGCTGACCACGCGCCCCAATGCGTCGGTCACCCGGAAACTTCCCAGCCACCAGGAGTTCATGACCGAGGCCGACCGCGCGACCATCGCGGACGCCAAGGTGATTTACGCCTTGGACGACAAAGCCGCCGCCGAGCACGGGACCGCCAAGCTGGATCGCGCCACCGGCCAGCTCACCTATGCGCCGAACCCGGGCTTCGTCGGCGAGGATCGCTTCAGCTACTACACCTCCGACGAAAACAACCCGTCCCTCGGCGTGGAAAATGTCGTCGTGGTCAGCGTCGAACCGATCCGCGAAGGCAAGCGGATCACCGCCGATCGCACGAAGATCCGTGAAGTCGACCTCGTGTTCGTCATCAACAATTCGCCGTCCATGGCCCCGCACCAGGGCCGCATCGCCGCCAATCTCCGGCGTTTCCGCCAGCTCTTCGATGCCAAGCAGCTCGATTACCGGATCGGGGTGCTGACGACCGATTTCGTGAACGCGGATTCGGGCCGCGCCAATCAGGTCTATTTCAAGAAGGTCCGCACCGCGGAGCTCGACGCGAAAGGGAACCCCGTGCTCGACAGCCGAAAGCGCCCGAAACAGATCACCAAGCATGTGGCGAGCAACGGCTCCCTGGTGACGCTCCCGGTAATGGCCCAGCCGTGGGTGACGCCGCAGACGCCGGACAGCGTCTTCGCCGAGCTCGTGAAGGTCGGCACAAACGGCGACAGCAACCGCACGGCCTTCACGGCCGTCTATAATCTCGTCGCGAATTACTCCCTCAAGCAGCACGCCCTGTTGCGTCCCGACGCCACCACGATCGTGGTCTTTTTCATGGATGAGGAGGAGACCCGCATGGCGACGTGGAAGGAGGAAAAGAGTAGCTCAGCCCTTCGACGAGCTCAGGGCCGCGACGGTGTCGCGGGGCGGACGGCCGAGTGGATCGAGAACGGCAAGCTTCCCCAGCTGCTCAATGAGTTTAATTCCCGCAATCCCGCGAAGCGCCAGACGCTCGACAGCTACATCAATTATTGGGTGCTGCGTCCTTTCATCATCGTCAAAGACAACAAGCGCGGAAACATCGAGATGCACGCGGTGGTTTCGCCGGCCAACGTATCACACCGCCGCGCAGCCGAGCTCACGGGCGGCACGGTGCTGAACATCGAGAGCGATTTCTCCGCGCCGCTGGCCGCGCTCGGCGACCGCATCGCCGATACTGTAGCCGTCGCGCTAGACCCGGTCGGCCCCGGCGCCACCCTCTACAAAAAGAGCCTGCGCGTGCTGGTCGACGGCCAGGAAGTGAAAGCCGATCCGGCCAACGGTTTCGTTTACGACGAGCTCACGCACAGCGTGCGCTTCCAGGGTGCCGCGAAGAAGCAGGCTTTCGCGGCGAAGATCGAGATCACCTACGAGGAGCACAGGTAAGGGCAGAAACCTGAAAGCTGAAACCTGACCCGTTTTGCTCCGCACTTTTCGTCTATCACGCTGCGACTTCCAACTAGACGGATTGGAGTAATGGAGTGACTATTTTTGTCCGGTCGGCGGCGAATCGCCCCATCAACTTACTAGTTAGCCGGTGGCTTCGCAGGACCGGCATTCCCGACTTACGATAAGGCGGATGATTTAACGCCAGGTAATTCTGCCCATTGGGGGAATTTGGCGTCCAGACCCATACGGTGACGGTGGCAAGGTGCACCGTCATAATGGGAGCGCCGCCATTAGGATTGTCGCGGAAGGTAGCGTAGGTTGACTGGTAAGAAATAATATTCCAGGTGCCTCCATTGCCGCCACCGCCACCACCGCCGGAGCCACTGCCGCTCCCAGCGGGTAGTGGATAGGAGCCGCCGACACGCTGCACGACATCGTTCGCGATCTGGTCGTTGTCGATCTTGCCCTCGTCGTCACAATGATACGGGTGATCGACGTTGGGATCCACATCGGCATCCGGGGTTGAATCGGGACTCTCATCCTGCACGTTGTGGGTGTATTCCTTGGTGACCAAATCGAACACCCCGTGGTAAATGTTGCCAACAATGATGTCCACCCCCAGAGCTTGGGGATTGTTGGCCAAATCCTTGGCGCTGTTGAACGTGCCGAGTTCCACATACTTGTAGCTGTTACCGCTTTGGGCCCCGGAGTTAAGGCGGGATACCATTTGTTGGATAGCGGGAATCGACACAGCGTTCCGATCACTGTTTTTGGTTCTGACATACACAACGCCGTAGACTGCCCCCAAAATAAAATTTCCGCAGAGGCAGAAAAGTGAGATCCCGAGTAAGATTTTTATTTTCTGGGATCAGGAGTTGTCGGGCAGGCTGAGGGCTGCCTTGTTCTGGGCGCCGATGAGCTGTTTGAGCGCGGTAATTTGGCGCGGTGAAAGCAACGCCGCGGTGCGTGCCAAGGCCAGTTCATCCATGGGCGTCAGAAAGGTCGCGGGATCGACGCTAGCGACCGTTGGCTTCGACACCGGGTTATTCAGGGAACCATAGGTTTGCATCAGGACTACCGCCAAAGGCAGCACTTGTTCGGGGCTTAGGGGCTCGCCTGCTTCGGTCAAGGCCCGGCTGATCGACTGATTTACCCGGTTCAGGTAGTCCGATGCCATGATCATCAGCTGAACCTTTTTAGCTGTGTCCACGTCGAAGCTCCTCTGGATATCCTCATCAACTTCAGCTTGGAGGCTCGAAATAGCACCGCCTAGATCGCCTGGTTTGTGTTCCGTGGACGACACTGCATCGTGGGCGACATAGGCGGCTTCCGCCCGGTGGGTGAGCAATTCGCGCAGCTTGATTTCGTCCGCGGAAGAGAGCTTCAGCGCGCGGATGGTTTTCGCATATTTTTGCTCGATGCTCTTTTCAATGCTCTTCAATCGATCCTCCCGGGTCCCTTCGAAAGGATTCTGATGAAAAACCGCCCGGGTGGTTTTTTCGGCCGGAATCGAAAGTGCGGCTTCGGTCGGAGCCGATATCGGGGTGAAGTCCTGCTTCGCCTCGGCTGGTTTGACACCGGTAGCCAGCGTGCCTTGCTCCATGGAAGCCGTGGTGGCTGGACGGGGAGATTCCTGCCGGCCCGCGGAATAGACAATAAACGCTGCGGCGGCTAACAGAGCTATGCTTGCGCCACCAATCATAGATTTATTCATTTTTTAGTCCGGGGTTAATCTTTCTGGATTCCGACGCGGCGCCCACGTTACGAAGGCTGGTAGTAATAACGAAATTATCTTTCACCTTTTTTCAGCTGTAAAATGTGACAGTGGCATTTTAATCGGGGACCGCAAGGGGGGCAGGTTAGCGTTCACCTAGTTGACGGTTAGTGGACCCGGGGTAAAATCCAACGGGTCCAATGAAGACACTGGTCGGCAAAGCCAGCCATAGGTTTGCGAAATGATGTGCAAAATACCTCGAGCCACTCAAACAACAGGGGATCGAAGCAGTCGACGACTGACTCGACTGGAGCGGGGTGTCCTCACCCCGCTAGGCGTCGCGTCAATCCGCGGGGTAGTGGCACCCCGCCTCCATTGGCCGAAAAGATTCCTACCAGCTGCAGCCGCAGTATTCGCGGAGGACCACGCGCGCCCGCAACTGGTCCGCGGAAAGTGTTGGGTGCGGACATTTTGGCAGTCTCAAAAAGTCAGTTCCCTCCGCGTGGGAAAACTTGAGCCTTGTGGCGGGCTGACACCTCGGGGCCGTTCCGCCCGGTTGAGAGATTCGTGAGTGTCGCGGTCTGCGCACGACTTCCGCCCCCGGCCAGTTTGTAACGTATTATGTTACAAACCGTCTCCACCGGATTCTAATTACAGGCGTCAAAGATCGGCCGGATTCACGTTCTGCTCGCGCGACTGCTCGCAGCGTTTCTTCGCCAATTCGACGCCGAGGGCGTCCAGGCCGAGGGCGTTGGCTACGGCGGGGATCGTGCCGACGCCGCAGAAGGGGTCGAAGATCAGCTTCGCCCCGACCTGGTCCCGGGCGAAGCGGACGGCGTGGGCCGCGGCGCGGACGCCCATCGCGCGGACCCAGAGGCTCCGGCCGGCGTCGGGGATGACGTCAGGGATCGGCAGGCTGTCGGGACACTTCATCGCCCGGGAAACCGCGATGAGGTGGGTGAATCCGGGCCGGCCTTGCGTGAGCATGCCGGGCGGACGCCGGCAGACGATCTTGTGAAACAGCACCCGCGCGCCCGCGTCCTCGGCGGCGCGGATGACCAGCGCGCCTTTGTCGATCCAGACGCCGTCCCGCTTGATGTCGGACTGGAAGAAAATGGCTGCGCTGCCGAC
>JBKJRX010000094.1:0-27284 GCA_046593155.1 Lacunisphaera sp. | reverse complement strand
ACATCCCGATGGATTTCGACACGCTCGCCGCTTGCGGGACGATGGGCGGCTCCGGCGGCGTCATCGTGATGGACGACACGGTCAACATGGTGGAGGCGCTGGCCAACATCAACGCGTTCTACTCGCACGAGAGCTGCGGCCAGTGCACGCCCTGCCGCGAGGGCTCGCTGTGGATGAAGAAGATCACCACCCGCATGGTCCACGGCGAGGCGCGCGAGCAGGACGCCGCGCTGCTCAAGGGCGTGGCCGACCAGATCCCCGGCCGCACCATCTGCGCCTTCGGCGAGGCCTGCTCCTGGCCGACCCAGAGCTTCATCGCGAAGTTCGGCGACGAATTCAAAAACTACCACGAGACGAAGAAAACCGCGGCGCCCGCGGCCGCCCCGCTCATCTGATTTTTCCACCACTAATTCACACTAACCCCTCACTAATCATCCCGTCTTTCTTGTTTTCATTAGTGTCACCTTAGTGGCCATTAGTGGCTAAAAAATTCCTTCAGTAATGATTTCCGCTCCCAAACCCGACCTCGTGTCCGTCAACATCGACGGCAAGGACATCGCCGTGCCGAAGGGCACGAACGTGATCGAGGCCGCCCGGCAGCTCGGGATTGAGATCCCGCATTACTGCTACCACCCGAAGCTGACCATCGCCGGCAACTGCCGCATGTGTCTCATCGAAATGGGCATGCCGGCCATGGATCCCGCCACCAAGGTGCCGATCATCGATCCGGCCACGGGCAAGCAGAAGATCAACTGGATCCCGCGCCCACAGATCGGCTGCGCCACCAATGCATCGCCCGGCCTGCACGTGAAGACCAACTCGCCCATGGCCCGCGAGAGTCGCGAAGGCGTCACCGAGTTTCTGCTCATCAATCACCCGCTGGACTGCCCGATCTGCGATCAGGCCGGCGAGTGCAAACTCCAGGAGCACTCGACCGCCTACGGCCGCGGCTACTCCCGTTTCGTCGAGCAGAAGAATGTGAAACCCAAGCGCACCCAGCTCGGGCCGCGCGTCACGCTCGACGACGAGCGCTGCATCCTCTGCTCACGGTGTGTCCGCTTCAGCAAGGAAGTCGCGAAGGACGACGTGCTCGGCTTTGTCGACCGCGGCAGTTACAGCACGCTGACGTGCTATCCGGGCAAGCAGCTTGAGAACAATTACTCGCTCAACACCGTCGACATCTGCCCGGTCGGCGCGCTCACCAGCACCGATTTCCGCTTCAAGATGCGCGTCTGGTTCCTCAAGCAGACGCCCAGCATCGACACCGAGTCGTCCGTCGGCGCCAACACCGAGGTCTGGAGCCGCGAGGGTGTCATCTATCGCGTCACCCCGCGCCAGAACGACGGCGTGAACGACACCTGGATGGCCGACTCCGGCCGCGTGCTCTTCAAGCAGGTGAAAGCCGACAACCGCCTGCTCGCTCCCGCCATCAACGGCGCCGCCACCGCGACCGAGATGGCGTTGAAAGCGGCGGCGGATCTTTTGACGGGACGGGGGAGCTTGCCCGCCGAAGGCCGGGTCGCCATCGTCGGTTCCGGTCGCAGCTCGGTTGAGGAACAGTTCCTCACCAAGAAACTCGCCGACGAACTCAAGGTTTCGGCCGTGCTCGTCAGCCGGGTGGGGCCGGGCGACAAGATCCTCGTTTCCGCCGACCGTAACCCGAACGTCCGCGGCGCGCTCGTCGTGGGGTTGATTTCCGCCTTGCCGCAGGCTGGAGACGCGGCGCCCCCGGCGCGTTCAGACCGCGGCGAGGGCGCCGCGGCTCCAGTGGTGTGCGGTGGGCTCACTTCGCTCGCGGCCGATATCGATGCCGGCAAGGTGAAGACAGTGCTTTCCGTTGGCGAGGATCTCACGGCTGCCGGCCTCAATGCCGCGCAGTTGGCGAAGGTTTCGGTCATCTATCTCGGCACGCACAAGAATGCCACGAGCGCCGCTGCGAAGGTCGTCATCCCGACGCTTACGGTTTTCGAAAAGTCCGGCACGTTTGTGAACCAGCAGTTCCGCCTGCAGAAATTCGCCAAGGCCGTCCCCGGGCCGGCGGGCGTGGCCGACGATCTCGTGACGCTGGCCAACCTCGGTGGAGCTATCAGCCGGGGCCCGGTTGCCTCCGATCTCGGCTCGCTCTGGGCGATGATCGCCGCCGAGGTCCCGCCGCTCGCGACCGTCACCTACGCCAATCTTCCCGCCACCGGCCTGCTGCTCGACGCCACGCCGTGGGCCGCGCTGCCGTTCGTCGAGGGTGAAACACTCCACTTCAAACCGACCGCGGTGCCAGTCACGGCCAACGCTTGATATGCTGACCGACTTTCAATCCCAACAGGTAGGGGCCGTTGCCTCCAACGGCCCAAGGGCGCTTGAGGGCAAGCGCCCCTACCGTATTGCCGGCGTCACGGGCGCGGCGAGCTGTAGGGTCGCCGCTTGTCGGCGGACTGCGACCACGGCACGGCGACAAGCGCCGGCCCTACATTCTGAAGCCGCATGACCGCCGTGATTGAATTCTGGAATGGGCTTCATCCCGTGCTGCAGGCCGTCATCAAGGGCCTCGCGGTGATCGGCGTCATGTTCCCGTTCGGCGGAGCCTGCTCGCTGATTGAGCGCAAGGTCTCGGCTTGGATGCAAGGCCGCCCGGGCCCGAACCGGGCGATCCCTTTCTGGTTCGCCTGGGTGCCGGTCGTCGGCCCTTTCCTTCAGCGGCTCGGCGTGTTCCACCTCCTGGCTGACGGCGGCAAGATGTTCTTCAAGGAAGACCCGGTCCCGGGGCACGTGAACAAGGTCTATTTCTACCTCGCTCCGGTCGTCGGCATGATTCCCGCGCTCACGACCGTGACGGTGGTGCCGTTCGGCGCCTACTTCAACGAGCTCGGTCAGCTGGTTCCGCTCGTGCTGGCCAACCTCGACGTCGGCATCCTGGCGGTGTTCGCGGTGTCGTCGCTTGGGGTCTACTCGCTGATCCTCGCCGGCTGGGCGTCGAACTCGAAATATCCCTTCCTCGGCGGCATTCGCGCCTCGGCCCAGCTCATTTCTTACGAGCTCTCGATGACGCTCTCCGTGTTGCCGGTCTTCCTTTGGGTGAACGCGCCCGGCGGCAACGGCACATTGAGCCTCTTCGATGTCGTGCAGGCCCAGAGCGGCGCGTGGTTTGGTCTCTGGATGCCGCTGTCCGCGATCGTTTTCCTGGTCTCGCTCTTCGCCGAGACCAACCGCCTGCCGTTCGACATGGCTGAGAGCGAAGCCGACCTCGTCGGAGGTTTCCACACCGAATACGGCTCGATGAAATGGGGCCTGTTCTTCGTGGCCGAATATTCGCACATGCTCATCGGCTCCGGCGTGTTCGTGCTGCTTTTCCTCGGCGGCTGGAACCCACTGCCGTGGGTGCCGCTGTCCGACGTCGCCGCCTGGCTGCACCTCACGGACCAGCCGCTCATCCTCGGCCTGGTTTCCATCGGCATCTTCATGGGCAAGGTGATGTTCTTCATCTTCCTGTTCATGTGGGTGCGCTGGACGGTGCCGCGCTTCCGCTACGACCAGGTGATGAAGCTCGGCTGGCAGAAGCTGCTGCCGCTCGCGATCGGGAACCTGATCTTTTACGCCCTGCTGATCGCGTGGCTCCAACCCAAGCTTTGATCAACCACAAATGAACACGAATAGACACGAATGTAGGTCGGGCTTTATGCCCGACATGTCGGGGCTAAACCCCGACCTACAGGAGGCATTTCAATTTGTGTGCCTTTGTGCCTCGGTGGGGGAAAAATAAAATTTCCATGGCCTACGTCGTCGAACGCAAACCCCTCACGCTCTCGGAGCGGCTCTACATCCCCCAGATTCTGGCGGGCATGCGGGTCACCCTGAAGCACCTGTTCGCGCCGAACGTGACGATGCAATATCCGGAGGAGCGCCCGGCCATCCCAACCGGCTACCGCGGCGTGCCGACGCTCGTGAAGGACCCGCACGGCCGCGAAAAATGCGTCTCCTGCCAGCTGTGCGAGTTCGTCTGCCCGCCCAAGGCCATCCGCATCACGCCCGGCGAGATTCCCGCCGACCAGTCGGACCGCGCGCACGTCGAGAAGGCTCCGCAGGCCTTCGACATCGACATGCTGCGCTGCATCTATTGCGGCCTGTGCCAGGAGGTCTGCCCCGAGGAGGCCATCTTCCTGCAGAACCAGTATTCCATGGTCGGCTACACCCGCGCCGAGATGGTCAACGACAAGGCGAAACTCTACGAGCTCGGTGGCACGCTGCCCGACCAGCACTTCAAGTGGGACAAGAAGAAGGCCGCGGAAGACCGCGGCAACGCGCACTGATTATGAACCAAAGTAGCGAGTATCGAGTATCGAGTAGCGAGCATCACGGGGACGTGGCGCTTCGCGTGGCTTGCCTACTCACTACCCGCTACCCGCTACTCACTACTTCCTGAGATGGCCGATACCCTTTTCCTCATCCTCTCGGTCCTCACTGTTGTCACGGCGCTGCTTGTCGTGGTGAACCGTAACGCCGTCAACGCCGCGATGTTCCTGCTGCTCTCGCTGGTCGGCATGGCCGGCCTGTTCGTGCTGCTCGACGCCCCGCTGCTGGCCTTTGTGCTCATCCTGGTTTACGCGGGCGCGGTCGTTGCGCTGTTCCTCTTCATCATCATGCTGCTCGACACCACGCCGGGCGCGCAGAAGCCGTTCCGGAAGCTGACTATCGCGGCCTCGCTGGCCGGCGCCGCGTTGCTGGGTCTCGGTCTCTGGTCACTGACCGCTCGCGCCGTGCTGCCGCCCGCGCCCGCCTCCATCCCGGTCCCGACCATGAAGCACCTCGCCGAGATGCTCTTCACCACCTACCTGCTGCCGGTGCAGGTCGTCGGCTTCATGCTCCTCATCGCCATGCTGGGTGTCATCGTGCTCAGCAAGAAATTCGTTCCTGGGGAGACAGGAGACGGGAGACCGGATACTGGAAACCCCCGATAAGCCTAGCCTGCGCATGAAAATTCACTTCGCCAACCGCCTTTGCCAGCCTCCGGCCTCCGGTCTCCGGTCTTCGGCTATCCTGCCATGACCTACGGTCTGCCGTCCTACCTGTTCGTCAGCGCCCTGCTGTTCGCCCTCGGCTTCTTCGGCGTGCTGCTGCGCAAGAACACGCTCGTGATCTACATGTGCCTCGAGCTGATGCTGCTGGCCTCGACGCTCGCGCTCGTGGCTTTCTCGAAGTTCAACGGCACGCTCGATGGCAACGTCTTCGTGTTCTTCATCCTCACCATCGCGGCGGCCGAGGTTGCCGTCGGCCTCGCCATCCTCGTCGCGCTGTTCCGCCAGCGCCACACCGTCTCGGTCGAGGAATTGAACCAGCTGAAGCACTGACCACGAATGGACACGAATAAACACGAAATGAGGGTAGGGGCGCTTGCCCCCAAGCGCCCTTGGGCCGTTGAGGGCAACGGCCCCTACCGATTTGCGCCATGAGTATGCTCCAGCATGCCATCCTGATCCTCCTGCTGCCGCTGGCTTCCGCGGCGGTGATCGCCCTGTTCCTGCGCCAGCAGGGCGCGGTCGCCTCGTGGCTCTCCACGGGTGTGGCCGGCGCCATCGCGGGTATTTCCATCATCCTGCTGCTGCACGGCGAGCGCTTCGAGTCCTCGGTCGAGTGGCTGCGCTTCGGCACCTTCAGCGTGTCGCTGGGCATCAAGTATGACGACCTCGCGGCGCTGATGCTCTTCATCGTCGGCTTCGTCGGCTTCCTGATCCACCTCTTCTCGCTCGGCTACATGCACGACGACAAGGCGCGCGCGCGGTTCTTCGGCGGCCTGTCCATCTTCATGTTTTCGATGATCGGCATCGTCCTCGCCGACAACCTGTTCATGATTTTCCTCTTCTGGGAGCTGGTGGGCTTCAGCTCCTGGCTGCTGATCAACCACTACCATGAGAAGCAGTCCGCGGCCGACGCCTCGAAGAAGGCCTTCATCGTCAACCGCGTCGGCGACTTCGGCTTCCTGCTCGGTATCATCATGTGTTACTGGACGAACGAAACCGTCATGCTCAGCGAACTGGCGGCCAAGGGCGAGGCGCACACTCTCGTGTTCAGCATCGCCATCCCGCTGCTCCTGTTCTGCGGCGCGATGGGCAAATCGGCCCAGATGCCGCTGCACGTCTGGCTGCCGGACGCGATGGAGGGTCCGACGCCGGTCTCCGCGCTCATCCACGCCGCCACCATGGTCGCGGCCGGTATCTACATGCTTTGCCGGATCAGCGTCCTCATGGTGCCTGATGCGCTCAACGTCATCATGTGGGTCGGCACCATCACCGCCGTCTACGCTGCCCTCTGCGCCGTCGTCCAGCGCGACATCAAGAAGGTGCTGGCCTATTCGACACTGTCGCAGCTCGGCTACATGGTCGCGGCGTTCGGGCTGGGCTCGAATGTCGTCGGCCACGATGGCGGCGGCACCGCGGTCCTGGCCGCGGGCGCGGCGGCCGCGATGTTCCACCTGACGACCCACGCCTTCTTCAAGGCGCTCATGTTCCTTGGCTCCGGTTCCGTCATCCACGGCTGCCACCATGAGCAGGATATTTTCAAGATGGGCGGGCTGCGCACGAAAATGCCGGTAACTTTCTTCACCTTTACGATCGGTGTGTTGGCCATCATTGGGATGCCGTTCCTGGCGGGTTTCTTCTCCAAGGATGCCATCCTCTACCTCGCGATGGAGAAGAACACCGCGGTATTCGCGATCTTGGCGTTCACGGCCGTGCTGACCTCGTTCTACATGGTCCGCCTCTGGAAAATCACTTTCCTCGGCGAAGCACGAAGTGAAGACACCAAGCATGCCCACGAAAGCGGTTTGGTGATGACGCTCCCGCTGATCATCCTGGCGATCCTCTCGATTGTCGGCGGCTACCAAGGCGTTTATGGCGAACTCGCGGGTGAGGTCGCCGCCTTGATTCCCGAAGCTCACGGTTCCGCCCACACGACCATCCTGCTCGTCTCGCTTGCCGTCATGACCATCGGCGCCGGCTCGGCGCTGCTCTTCTACAAGTCCGCTGCGACCGACACGCTCGAGGAAAAATTCCGTTTCGGGTTCAGCGCACTCACCGGCCTCAAGGAGTCGTTCGACAAGCTCTACAATTATTACGTGGCAAAGGTGCAGCAGCGTTTCGCGATGGTGCTGAACTTCCTCGAGCAGATCATCCTCGCCGGGTTCATTATCCGCGGTTTCGCCGGCTTCGTCGGTCTCGTCGGCTATGGCGCCCGGGCCTTCTACACCGGCAGTCTGCACACTTACGTCTTCTGGTTCCTGCTCGGCGCCGCGCTGCTCTGGGCCTACGCCGCCGGGGTTTTCTGATCACAAACGCATCCGAATGAATTCTCCCTCTCATGCATCACAAGGTGGAACCCGGCCTCCGGACGGGTTTAGCCATGGGCGCATCCTGAAAACGCGTCCGGAGGCCGCGTTCCACCTTTCCCTGTGATTCTCTCCAACGCCCAACTTCTGCAGCTCGCCATCGCCACGCCGCTCGTGGCCGCGGTCATCATCGCGTGCGGGCTGCCCAAACGGTTCACCACGAAGCTGGCCGCCGTGGCCTTCACCCTGCCGGCGCTCATCGCGCTCTGGCTGTGGTCGCAGTTTCCGGCGGAGGGCGCGCACAACTACGCGTTTCTCAGCACCACCTACACCGGCCTGTCAAACCTCGGCATTTCCCTGAAGCTCGGCCTCAACGGTATCGCGCTGCCCATGTTCCTGCTCGCAGCCGTTGTCGGGCTCGCGGCCGGGCTCTACGCCCTGCGCTCGGGCGCCGAGCGCCTGAAGCTCTACCTGCTGCTCCTGCTCGTCATGCACGGCGGCCTGCTGGGTGTGTTCGCTTCGGTGGATATCTTCTTCTTCTATTTCTTCCACGAACTGGCGCTGATCCCGACCTTCATCATGGTCGGCATCTGGGGCGGCCGCGACCGCAACTATGCGGCGATGAAGCTGACCATCTACCTGACGGCCGGCGCGATGCTCTCGTTGCTGGGCCTGATCGCCCTCTACGTGAAGAGCGGCGCCAACTCCTTCGACCTGATCGAGCTGAAGGACGCCATCGCCGCCGGCGGCCTCCGCGGCTCGACGCAGAACTGGATCGGCGGCCTGCTATTGCTCGGTTTCGGCACGCTCGTCTCGCTTTGGCCGCTGCACACCTGGGCCCCGCTGGGCTACGGTGCCGCTCCGAGCTCGGCCGCCATGCTGCACGCCGGCGTGCTCAAGAAATTCGGCCTCTATGGCCTCATCCAGATCGCCCTGCCGCTGCTCCCGCTGGGCATGCAGCACTGGGCGTGGAAACTCGCGCTGCTCGCCGCCCTCGGCAACGTGCTGGTCGTCGGCTTCGTCACGATGGCACAGCGCGACCTCAAGCAAATGCTCGGTTACAGCTCGGTGATGCACATGGGCTACTGCTTCCTCGGCATCGCCTGCCTCTCGACCATCGGTTCAGGTGGCGTGGTCATGCTGATGGTGGCACACGGCCTGTCGGTGGCACTGCTGTTCCTGCTCGCGACCAGCATCCACCACCGCACGCACACCTTCGACATGGCGGACATGGGCGGGCTCGCGCAAAAGACCCCGGTGCTCGCCGCGTTTTTCGTGGCCGCCACCATGGCCAGTATCGGCCTGCCGGGTTTCGCCAACTTCTGGGGCGAGCTGACGGTGTTCGTCGCCCTGTGGAAATTCTCGCCCGGTCTGACCGCCGTGGCCATCGCCGGGGTGGTCATCTCGGCCATCTACGGGCTGCGGGCTGCGGCGCGGGTGTTCTTCGGCCCGGCCAGCGAGCAGCTGCAGCGGGTCACGGCCCAGCATCCGCCGGCCGACCTCGACTGGCGTGAGAAGCTGCCCGCACTCATCCTGCTCGCGGCGCTCCTCTTTTTCGGGTTCTACCCCAAGGCGATCTCACAGCCGGTTGACCAGGCGCTCAACCCGCCGGCCGCCACCGCCCTTCCGACCCGCTGACCATGTCCACCGAACTTCTCAAGGCAGTAGCCGCCTCTAACGACTGGTGGGCCCTCGGGCCGGAACTGACGCTGGCCTGCGGTGCGCTCGCCTTGCTCGTGCTCGAAATCATCGCGCCGAAAAAAGATCTGCGCTTCGTGCCACACCTGGCGGTGGTGACCCTGCTCGCGACCCTCGTGACGGTGGCGTTTAATTTCGGCCAGATCTGGGGCGGCGAGGAAATTTTCGGCGGCCTCATCCGGCTCAGCGCCCCCGGACAGATTGCGCGCGTCTTCTTCCTGCTGTCTTCGCTGCTGGTATGTTTCCTCGCCACCATCTGCCTGCCCCGGGCCCGGGCGCCCCGGGTGGAATTCTACCACATCGTGCTGGTGGTGACGGCCGCGCTGATGCTCCTCGCGCAAAGCAACCACTTCGTGATGTTCTTCGTCGCCCTTGAGACGGTGACGATAGGTTTCTACATCCTCGTAAGTTACTACCGCGAGCGGTCGCTGTCGCTTGAGGCCGGCCTGAAATACCTCGTGATGGGCGCGCTCAGCTCGGCCATCCTGTTGTTTGGCATCGTGCTGATCTACGGCGCGGTCGGCCGCGTGGAGTATGCCGACCTCGTGCGCAACGGGTTCGAATACGCCACGATCAATGAGTTTCTGCGGCAGAACCCCGACAACTTCCTCGCGATTGCCGGCGCTCTGCTGGTGATCGGTGGTGTGGCCTTCAAGATCGGCGCCTTCCCTTTCCAGATCTGGGTGCCGGATGTCTACCAGGGCGCGCCCACGCCGGTGACGGCCTTCCTCGCGGTCTCCTCGAAGGCGGCTGGCTTTGCCGTGCTCCTGGTGCTCGTGCATCGGGTGTTCGCGCCGCTTCAGGCGGTGCTCGTGCCGGTGCTGTCGTTGCTGGCCGCAGCGACGATCCTCTTTGGCAATTTCTCGGCGCTCACCCAGCGCAACACGAAGCGCCTGATGGGCCTCTCAGGCGTCTCGCACGCCGGCTATTTGCTGATTGGCGTGGTCGCCTCGTTCACGGTGCCCTGGGCGGAGGGCGCGGTTTGGTTCTACCTGTTCGCCTACCTGCTGGCCTCGATGGCGGTGTTCGGGGTCATGGCCTATGTGGCCGGCCCGGATGACCGGGTCGAAGAACTCGACGACTACGCGCAGCTGGCGAAGGACCGGCCGTTCCTGGGCGGCGTGCTGGCGATCGGCGTCGGCTCGCTCGCGGGGATCCCGCCGCTGGCCGGATTCATGGGCAAGCTGCTGATCTTCCTCGCGGCCTTCCAGGCGCACCTCTACGGGCTTCTGGCCGTCGCCATCGTGGGTGTGGTGATCTCGATCTTCTACTATTTCGGCTGGATCCGCTCGGCCTGGTTCGAGTCGTGGACGCCGCCGGTCGCCGGCGCGGTGCCGGTCGCCCGGCCTTTGCCGCCCGCCCCGTCCTGGGTCGGCGTGGCCACCCTGGCCTTCTTGGTGATCGCGACCGTGGTCCTGGGCTTCTACCAGCAGCCGTTGACGAGCTGGCTGTTGCCTTGAGGTAGGGCGGTGACTCCGTCACCGCCAGGGCGCGGACGGAGTCCGCGCCCTACCTGGCCTAGACCGGTCCTACTTCAGCAGATCATCCACCGCCGTCGCGAACTCGACGAGGTAGTCGTCGCCTTTGGGGTGATGGGTCATGGCGACCACGATGTAATGGCGGCCGCTTCCTGTGACGATGGCGGTGTCAAGGAACCAGTCCTCCCACCAGCCGGCCTTGCGCAACACCTGGACGTCGCGCCCCGCCAGGCCCTTCACGAATTTGTCCTGGATGTGGACGATGCCGGGTGACGCGAAGATTCCACGCATCGTGACCGAGGCGGCAGGCGAGACGAGCCGGTCCTGCTCCAGGAGCAGGTAGTAACGGAGCAATTGGCGCACGGTCGCGGCATGCGAGTGGCCGCCGATGGGATCGCCGTGGCGCTCGGTGCCTTTGCCGTAATGCTTGCCCACCCAGAGCCCGCCGCCGTGGGCGGCATCGTAGAGACCGTAGGTGGCCAACACCTGTTGAATGGGCCTCAGGCCGAGGAGTTGGGAATACTTCGCCGCCATCGCATTATCCGAGACCTTGATCATCAGGCCAAGTTCATGCCGGGTCACCGGGTCGAGGTTGAGGGCTGCCTCCGGGTGCAGTTGGAACCACGCGAGCAGGATGCCGATCTTTGGCACGCTCGCGGCGTAATCAATCCGGTCGGGACGCACCATGGCCAGGCGCAGGGTGTTCAGGTCGAGCACGCCGGCTGAGGTGTGCCCGGCGGCCATGCCATGTTTCGCGCGCAGCCGGGTGTCGAGTGCCTCCACCTCCGCCTGCAAGGCCGGGTCGGTCGCGGAGTCAAAAAAGCCAAGCGTGTAACTTTTAAACGAGGATGGCATGGCCGGCGTCTTGATTTCGCCCGTGGTGGCGGCGCTCGCCAAGCTGGCCAGGGCCAGCCCTGTCAGGAACGCGGGAAGGTGACGGGGTGGGGGAATGATGCCATTTACGATGCGGTTGGGGATGCCGGAATGCCAAGCTCGCTTGCAATACCGCTGACTCGTAATTTTTAGCCACAAAAGAACACAAAGAGCGCAAAAAATGCCGCTTAAGGGCTCTTCTCTTTGCGATCCATGCGTTCTTTTGTGGCAAGAAATCCGAGTCTCGCTTAATTCCCGGTTTATTTCCTTCGCTCCGGCCCGCGAATCTGTTTCGTGTGGGCCCGCGCATGAAGGTCACCGGACTCGCCATTGTGCCGCCGCCCGCGGCCGCCGACTTACCCAAGGTAACCCCCGAGTTGCTCGCCTCCGTCCTCGCCCGCTACTCGCGCAGCAACGACGGCATCGGCAAGATCATGGAGAAGGTTGACCTCGCCAACCCGGATGAGTCGATCGATCGCATCCTGAAGTTCGTGGACTACGGCCACGCCTCGATCGGCGGCCTGACCGGCGGCCTGGCCATCGCGCTCGACGACGTGTCGATGTGGCTGGCGTATAAAATCTTTGAGCTCGCGCAGATGGCTGATGGCCAGGAATCGAGCACGCGCTACATCACGATGGCCGCGACCAACCTGCCGGCGCCCGCCGAGCTGGGCATACCGGACGACCTCGCGCCGCGCTGGTCGGCGCTGATGGCGAAAGCCTTTGCCAGCTATCACGCGGAATACACCCGGCTCGACCAGCAGGCGCTGGCGCAGCCGAACCTCGTCCGGCTGCCCAAGGACGCCAAGCCGGCCGTCGTGACCCGGCTGCGGAAGAATTACGCGTTGGACCGCGCGCGCTATTTCATCCCGCTGGCCACGCGCACCAATCTCGGTCTCGTGCAGAGTTCCCGCATGTGGGCCGCCACGGTGAAACATCTCGATTCACTCGGCATGCCCGAGGCGTCGCTGGCCGCGAAACTCATCCGCGATGAACTGTTGAAAATGTCGCCACGGCTGATGCGCCACAGCTTTGCCGAAAAATCCTTCCAGGTGCAGGCGCAGCAGGAGCTGGCGGAGAGCCTGTCGCTCGGGCTGGCCCGGCTGTCGACCAAGCCGCTCAAGGACGAGGTCTGGGTGAAGATTGATCGCGATACCCCGCCCTGGCTGGGGGAGACGCAGCCGGTGCCCGAGGCGCTCAGGCACCGGGCCAACCGCTACGGCTATCAAGGCAAGGCCACGCGCCGGATGCGGGTGAGTTTTGCCTGGAACAACATGGCGATCGCCGAGCTGCGTGACCTCAACCGCCACCGCACCGGCCATCGTTACACGCCCTTGATTCAGGCCGGTTTTTACCTGCCACCCGAAATCGCCCATGGTTCGCATCAGGCCCTGCTCGATGAGCAGGCGGCGCTAACGCGCGAGCTTATGACCCGCGGTTCGGCGGCCTATGTTTATTCGCTGTTGCTGGGGGCGCAGACACCCTTCGAACACAGCACGCACGCCGACAAATTCATCTACGAAGCCGAGCTGCGCACGGGCATGGGGGCGCATTACCGCTATGCCGAGCATCTGAGCGCCGCGTTGCGGGAGTTTTCCCGGCAGGTCCCAGAGGCGAAAGACTGGGTCGTTGAGGGCACGGCGGAGCCAGAATAGGCTTGCTGCAAATTTCACGTGCGCGAACATCTTGCCAGCCTGTCGCGTATGCTTCGCCGAGCGAAAATCAGTGCCCTTTTTACCCTCGTCGGCGCCCTGACGGCTACTGGTGCATTGTTCAATCCGGAGCAGCGCCATCCAGCCTTTCAGCCCAACGGAAACACGGGTCTGTCCAAAGTGGACATTCTGAAACCAGCCCAAGTCGCGATCCCGGGTCGGCATTGGGCCGGGACCAAGGGGCAGCGGATCAACGCCAGTGCCCCGGCGACGATCAAAGTCGGGTTGACCGGGAGCCCGTTTACCAGGACCGCTGAGGCGCCCATGGCGCCGGTCGCGGTCAGGAAAGCAGGAGGTGCCCGGTGAGCGCGAACAGCCGCTTCAAGCTGCTGCAGTTTAACATGCAGTATGGGCAGCCGTGGGATGACGCCTACCCGGACCATGCGCCGATCGACCTCAATAAATCCATCGCGGAAATCCGGTCACACGATGCCGACATCATCATGCTGCAGGAGGTAGAGCAGACCATGCCCGGTGGCGTGCAGGCCCAGCCGCCGCCGCATTACACGCGACTTCAGAAAGAGTTCGCGGATTACGACAGCTACTTCTGCTACCCCAAGCCCGATCCACGCGAACTGCCCTTCGGCATCGGGCTGGCGATCTTCTCCAAGACTCCCTTGCGCGAGCAAATTTGCGTGAACCTGCCGTCGCCACCCGTGGAGTTCGATTTCTTCGGCGAGAAAAAAACCCCGACCGACCGGCTGCTCATCGGCGCCACCACCACCCTCAACGGACATGCGGTGCGCCTGTTGAACACCCACCTGCTGGCGTTCTTCATGCTCAAGTCGAGCAGCGAGACGCATCTGGACCAGCGCAAGCTTGTCGAGGAGCAGCTGCGCAAGACCGGGGAAATGCCGACGCTGCTCACCGGCGATTTCAACGTCAGCAAGCACGAGTCGCTGATCCACCAGTTCTCCGATGCCGGTTACCAGACGGTTCAGTCGAAAGAGATCACGTGGCGCCGGCGGCCCTACGTGCTCGACCACATCTTCTACAACGACTGGCTGCGGCCCACCGGCTGGTGGGTGAAACCCACGCCGGCCTCGGACCACCATACGCTGACGGCGGAGTTCGAGTTCGCGCGGTAGGAACTGGAGGCGGGGTGCCCTCACCCCGCAAATCGTCTGGTGGAGGGTCGGTCTACTGACCAACCGTGACCGGCGCCCGAAGCGGGGTGAGGGCACCCCGTCTCCAAATCACTTCCCCCGCCGCACCCGTTCCTTCTCTTCCTCGCGTTCCTCCTCGAGGCGCGCCTTTTCCCCGGCGATCTGCTTGCGGACCTTGTCGGCCTCGTCGAGGTTGCGGGCCGTCACCGCCGCGGTGAGTTGTTGCTTCAGAAAAATCTCCCGTTCGGCGATTTTGCCCTGATAGACGCGGTCAATCTCGGCGAGGCGAGCCTTTTGCCCGGCATTCAGCGGAGCGGCGGCGGGATCGGTCTTGGCCAGGCGTTCCATGGCGAGTTCATAGGCGCTTTTCATGGCGGAATGATGAACCACGAAAGACACGAAACACACGAAAGAAAAACGTCCGCTTTTCGTGTCGTTCGTGCATTTCGTGGTTACTCCCCGAACTTCACGCCCAAAATGACCAGCAGGGCGGTTGCCACGGCGGGGGGCCAGTAGCCGCCGTAGCGCGGTGCCCAGCGGCCAGCCACGCCGGCCAGCAAAACTCCAGTCATCATAACCAGGGAGACCGGCGCCAGCCAGTCGGCCCGGAACCGGGCGTTGAACCAAACCCCGGGCAGCCCGGTGCCGTGTTGGAGCAGCCAGTCCATGACCACGATGGTCAGGGCGGCGATGGCGTTGCAAAGCGCGCTCACGGGAAGCAGGCCGGCCAGCCCGGCGACCAAGGAAACGAATCCAGCCCACAGGGTGACGAAGGAGAGCGGGATGATCACGAGGTTGGCCAGGAGCGAGCCTGGGGAGAAAAGCTGGAAATAGCCGATGCCCGAGGGCGTGCTCGCCAGGAAGGCGGTCCAGCACATCGCAAATGCCGCCACCAGCTCCCGGCTTCTCCTGTCGATCCAGTGGTGATACCACCGCCAGCTCACCACGGGCAGCCGCGCGAACGGCCGCCAGCCGGCCTGCCATTTTTCGCTGAGCGGCCGGCCCATCGCCACCAGTGCGACCACGACGGTGTAGGACATCTGGAAACCCGTGCTGAAAAGCTGGAGCGGATCCAACACCAGCGTCACGAGCGCCGCGCCCGCGAGTGCCGCGAGCGCGTTGCCCGGCAACCGGAAAACCTGCGAGGAGAGCACGAATGCAATCATCAGGAACGCCCGCACGGCGGGCGAGCTGGCCCCGGTGATCTGCACATAGAACCACAACAGCACCAGACTGCTGACCACCGTCAAACGGCGCGGGACACGCAGCAGGTTGAAAGTGAGATGCAAGGCGCCGGCGATGACGGCCACATGCAGACCTGAGATGGAAAAAATATGGAAGGTGCCGCTGCGCATGAAGGCGTTCTCCTGCTCACCGGAGAGCACGGCTTTTTCCCCCAGCAGCATGGCAAGGTAAAGTGACGCGGTTTGCGGATGCTCCGCCAGTCCATGGCGCAGGATGGCTTCCAGCCGCTCCTGCGCTCGGGAACAGAAAACCTGGAATCGATGCGGCGGCACCGCCTCGCTCATCAGGTGGGCCCGGGTGAGTTTCTGGCGGATGCCGAGGTTGGCGAGGTAGTCATTGAAGTCCACACCGGCGCCCTCACGCGGCAGCGGTTCGATGATCCCGCGGATGACATAGCGGCCGGAACGTTGGGGCGGGACGCTGATCCGTCGGATGGCGGAGTAATAGATCAGGCGGCCGATCAATTCACGGTCGTGGTCTCCGGTGGCGGTGATTTCCGCCAAACCCGTCAGGCTGCGGGTGGCGGGCGCAAGCGGGAAAGTCTGCCGTATGCGAAGGGTGAGAGTGATCTCGCGGGGCGGCCGGACATCATTGAGATGCAAGGCCGGCTGACGGGCCTGCAGCAGGATAAAACCACCCAGTCCGCCCGAGAGGGTCAGGCTGAAGCCCCACAGGAGGCCGGCCGCTGGTCCCGTCCGGAAGGCCAGCCCGCCGGCCGCGATCGCCGCCAACCCCGCAACCCAAACGAGCGGTCCCAAGCCGAAGGCCGGCGGTGGCCAGAGCTTCGCGGCAACCAATCCGGCCATGAACGGCACAAGGAGCCACAGCAGTGGCGCACGAAGATGCGTGGCGGGCGAGGGCATGGGCGATTCTGCGCCTTGGCCCGCGGAGCAGAGGGGACGACACGAACAGCTTTGGCACCTGTCTTCAAACTTGTTTCTCCCTCCGATCGGCACACCCTGTTTCCATTCATGGCCCGTTCCCTTGACGATTCCGACTCACTCTTTGGCGAGGAAGCTCCGCGGCCGGGCACGACCTTGCCGGACAAGCCGGCGGCCCACCAGCCCTTGGCGGCACGGATGCGTCCGCAGCGGCTCGACGAGATCGTGGGGCAAGAACACATTCTCAAGGAGGGCAACCTGCTCCCGCGGCTGATTGTCAGCAACCGCTTCGGCAGCCTGCTCTTCTACGGCCCGCCCGGATGTGGCAAAACGAGCCTCGCGGAGGTCATTGCCCGCGAGACGAAGAGCCGCTTTGTGCGCGTCAATGCCGTCATGTCGAACGTGGCCGAGCTGCGGGAAATCCTCGCCGCGGCCCGCCGCCGGCCGGAGGCCGCGACACTGCTCTTCATCGACGAATTGCACCGCTTCAACAAATCGCAGCAGGATCTGCTGCTGCCCGATGTGGAGGATGGGACGGTGCGGCTCATCGGGGCGACGACCCACAATCCCGGCTTTTATGTGAATCCACCGCTGCTCAGCCGCAGCCATCTGTTCCGGCTGGAGCCGCTGGCGGCCGGGGCTGTCGCCGGGGTGTTGCGGCGCGCCCTGACTGACGTCGATCGCGGGCTCGGGGCGCGCGGACACACGGCGGCCGACAAGGTGCTCAGCGACCTGGCGATGCTGTGCGACGGCGATCTGCGCCGGGCGCTCAACGCCCTCGAGGTCATCGCCCTCAGTTTGTCGGAGCAGGCGGAGATCAGCGAGAAGGAGCTGGAGATATTCGCCCGCGAGCGGCGCATCCGCTATGATGCCGACGAGGATGAGCATTATGATACCATCTCGGCCTTCATCAAGAGCTGCCGTGGCAGCGATCCGGATGCGGCGATGTATTGGCTCGCGAAGATGCTGGCGGGCGGCGAGGACCCGCGATTCATCGCGCGGCGGCTCGTCATCCTGGCCAGCGAGGACGTGGGGCTCGCGGATCCGCAGGCGTTGCCCCTGACGGTCGCGGCGCATCATGCGTGCGATTTCATCGGCCTGCCCGAGGCGGAACTAACACTGGCGCACGCCACGCTCTACATCGCCACGGCGCCGAAGAGCAACACGGCGACCCTCGCTCTCGCCGAGGCGCACCGGGTGCTGAAGGAGGCGCCCGTGCAAGCCGTGCCGCGGCCCTTGCGCGACAAAAGCGGGGCGGCCAGCAAGCAGGCGGGACATGGCAAGGGTTACCTGTATTCACACGATTTCCCCGAAAACATTTCGGGCCAGGCCTACTTGGAGAACCCGTTGACGCTCTACACACCAAAGACGGTGGGGTGGGAGGCGAAGATCGCCGAGCGGCTCGCGCGCTGGGCTGATCTCCGGGCCAAAAGACCCAAGGCGTGAATTAGGTGCGAAAGGGTGTTTTGCGGCGGAGGGACGAGCGAGCCGGGGCTTGCACGGACGTCAGGCGGGAGTAAAGTGCCGGTTATGAAGACCCTCGCTGCCGCCGCGTGCCTTTTGTTCGCCACCAGCCTGCTGCAGGCGCAGACGCCCCCGAGCACCAAGCCCGCCGATCCCAAGGCGCCGACGGCGTTCAAGACGGCTCCCGCCCCTGGCAAAGCCGCGCCCGCCAAGAAGGTGGAAAAGAAGGAGGCGGAGCTGCCCAAGATTCCCGGCACGGTGATCAACCGAGCTAACGGCACCAAGCTCGGCCTTGAGGTGGTCGGCGGCAACTTCAAGCTCACTTTCTACGATCAGAAGCACAACCCCATGTCCATCGATGTGACGCGGGCGACGGCGCGCTGGCCGAATCCACGGGCCCCCGGCGACAACCGCACGGTGATGAACGGCAGCGGCACGGCCCTCGTCGGGGCCAAGCCCGTCCTCCCGCCCTTTATTTTCAACGTCTATCTTACCCTGCTCCAAGGTGAAGGGGAGTCGGCCAAGGCGGTTGAGAACTACACGGTGCCATTCAAGGGCTGAGCCAGCCGGTATTTGACAGTGGCGGGCGGGATGCAAAGCTTGACCGCTTTCCATCATGTCCACCGCCACACCGTTTGATTCCATCGAGACCGCGATCCAGACGATCGCTGCCGGCGGGTTGATTGTCGTCACGGACGATGAGGGCCGGGAGAACGAGGGTGACCTGCTCATGGCAGCCGAAAAGGCGACTCCTGAACTGGTCAACATGATGATCCGGCACGCGCGCGGGCTGATTTGTGTGCCCATGGCGGAGCCGCAGCTTAAGCGGCTCGGCATCAATCCCATGGTGCAGCAGAACCGCGAGGCGCACCGCACGGCCTTCACGGTATCGGTGGATGCGGCGGAGGGCATCACGACCGGCATCAGCGCCTTCGATCGTGCCCGCACCATCCGGCTGCTGGCCGACCCCGCGACCCGGTCGGACGAATTGGTGCAACCCGGGCATATTTTTCCGCTGTGTTCGCGCGCGGGTGGCGTCCTCGAGCGCGCCGGCCACACGGAGGCGGCCGTGGATTTTGCGGCACTGGCCGGCCTGAAGCCGGCCGCGGTTATTTGTGAGGTCCTGAGCGAGGACGGCACCATGGCACGGCTGCCGGAACTGATTGAGTTCAAGCAGCGGCATCAATTGCCGCTCGTCTCGATTGCCGCGCTCATCGAATACCGGCACCGCCGTGAGCAGCTCGTGGAGCAAGTGGCGACACGGCCATTCGCTTCCGAATACGGTGAATTTCAGCTCCATATTTTTCGCAGCAAGGTGGACGGACGGCATCATCTGGCCTTTACCAAAGGCACGCTCGACGCCTCGCCCACGCTGGTGCGCGTGCATACCGAGAACCTGCTGAGCGACGTTTTCCACGCGAGCGACATGGGCAGCCATCGCTCTTTGTTGGCCTCGCTGGAGCGGGTCGCGAAGGCCGGCCATGGCGTGATCGTCTACATGGAGCAGACTGGCCGGATGCAGGAGGCGCTCCTGAGCGCCGGCCAGCCGGCTCCCGGCGGCGCCGGTCCGGCCAGCCTGCGCGACTACGGCACGGGTGCCCAGATTCTCACCGCCCTCGGATTGAAGAAGATCCGCCTGCTGCAGCATTCGCCGCGTCGCGTCGTCGGCCTCGACGGCTACGGCCTGGAGATCGTGGAGCAGATCCCGGTATGAAGATTTTCGATTCTCGATTCTCGATTTTGGATTGGAGCTTGCGCCAGCCGGAGCTTCGCATCCGTTTCGCGGGGTCTTACGTCCAATCGAAAATCCAGAATCCAGAATCGAAAATTTCATGAGTCTCGCCGCACCCCAGCAAATCGCCCTCGACGGTGCCCCGTTTTCGGTCGGCATCGTGGCCGCGCGCTTCAACCCCGCGCTGGTGGAGGCCCTTCTGCAGCGGGTGCAGGCCGGTTTGGCTGCCGTCGGTGTAAAGGCGAAGCGCATCGCCATCCTCCGCGTGCCCGGTTCGCATGAATTGCCTGTGGCGGCGCAGTGGCTGGCTCAGGGGGGCAAACACGATGTCGTCATCGCCCTCGGCGTGCTTATTGGCGGAGACACCAACCATCACGAGATGGTGGGCCAGAGTGTTTCACACGCGTTCCAGCAGGTGGCGCTCGCCACCCGCACCCCGGTCATCAATAGTGTGATCGTGGCGGACAATCTGAAACAGGCGCAGGCGCGGTGCACGGGCCGGATCAACCGGGGCACCGAGTTCGCGCGCGCGGCGATCGAGATGGCGGCGCTCAAGCGCTCACTCGGAGGCCAATCATGACCAGCCAGTTCAACCAGCGCCGGGAGTGCCGCGCCGCGGCCTTCCAGTATCTTTACGCGTGGAGCGTCAACCAGCCGTCCAGCCTGACCGAGGACCTGCGCCTCTTCTTCGAGCACCTCGAGCAGCCCCGCGATCATTACGCCTTCGCCGAGGAGCTGATCCATGGCGCTATCGAGCACGTGGCGGAGATCGACGGGCACATCAAGGCGCTGGCCCACAACTGGGAGTTCGACCGCGTGGCCAAGATCGACCTCGCCATCCTCCGGCTCGCCATGTTCGAGATGCTGTATCGCAAGGACATCCCGCCGGTCGTCTCGATCAACGAGGCCATCGACCTCAGCAAGCAGTATTCCAGCGCGGATGCGAAGCGGTTCATCAACGGCATCCTGGACCGCATGAAGGACAAGCTCGGCCGCGACTCGCGCAAACCGTCTGCTGAGTGACCAGTGACAAGTGGTGTGTGAAGAGTTGGGGCGATTTTACTGATCACTCATCACTGGTCACTCGCCACTTATTTCATGTTTTCCCTTTTCAAGAAATTCAAGGACGGCCTGACGAAGACCGTTACGGCCATTGCGGCAAAGACGCATGGGCTTTTCGGCGGCCGGAAGATTGATGCGGCCTCGCTTGGGGAACTGGAGGAGGCCCTCTACACCGCGGACTTCGGGGTCGAGACGACCACCGAGATACTCGAAGAAATCAAAATAGCCTACCGTCAGGACCCAGAACTCAAGGGCCAGCAGGCGGCGCATATCGGCGCCGCGGTGCTGCGGCGGGTGCTCGCGGGGGCCGAGGGGAGATTGGACAATGTGGGAGGGAGTTTACCTCCCGACTCGTCTGGGCATGAAGCCCCTCCCACAGGAAAGAATCCCCAGGTCATCTGCATGATTGGTGTCAACGGCTCGGGCAAGACGACCACCACGGCGAAGCTCGCCCACCGGCTCAAGGGTGAGGGGCAGACCGTGATCGTAGCCGCATGCGACACTTTCCGCGCGGCGGCGGTCGAGCAGTTGAGAAGTTGGACCGACCGGCTGAAGATCGAGATCGTGGCCAGCCACACGGGGGCAGATTCGGCGGCGGTGGCCTTCGATGCCTGGCAGGCGGCCAAGGCGCGCGGCCAAGACTGGCTGATCGTGGATACCGCCGGCCGGCTGCACACCAAGAGCAATCTGATGGAGGAGCTGGCGAAGATCCGCCGGGTGCTGCAAAAGAATGATCCCTCCGCACCGCAACACCGCTGGCTGGTGGTGGACGGCTCGCTGGGCGCCAATTCGATCGAACAGGCGAAGGTGTTCCATCAGAGTTTCGGCCTCACCGGACTCATCGTGACCAAGCTGGACGGCACCAGTCGCGGTGGCGCAATCGTGGGCATCTACCGCCAGTTGAAAATACCGATTTATTTCATCGGCTTGGGCGAGCAACCCGACGATCTGCAGCCTTTCTCGGCTGACAATTACGCGCGGGCGGTGTTTGGTCTCGAGGCGTGATGAAGGGCCCATTTGGAATCACTCTCCTGCTACTAAGCCTGCTGGCCGGCGCAAGCGGCGCGGAGCAGGAAATGCGGCTCAGTCCGCGCAAGGTGCGGGACGAAGTTTGCGCAGTCGTCGAGGCACAACTGGCCGCATTGCAGGCGGGGGATTTTGCGACGGCCTATGATTTCGCCGCGCGCGGGATCAGGCGTCAGTATGACGAGCGGCTGTTTACCGCAATGATCAAGCGCGGTTACACGCCTCTCCTCAAACCGGACAAGACCGATCTCGGGGTGGTGCGCGACGACGGCGAGCGCACGGCCCAGATCAGCGTGACCGTAACCGACCGGCAAAAACGCAGCACCATTTACCGTTACTGGCTGGCCAAAGAGGATGACTTGTGGCGCATCAGCGGGGTGATGCTGGAGCAGCGGCCGCCGCGCGGGGATATCTAGCCTGAGAGCCCGCGAGGCAGGCTGGCCAGGTATGCTATTAGTTTACATCAGCGCGTGGCCGGCGGGTGTTGTTGATGTCAACTAATAGTTTACTTAAGCTGGGAGGGCGCGAATGGAAGAGGGGGCAAGGTTAGAAGGTGAGCCGCAGGCCCAACGTAAGGCTGCGGCCGGGCAGCGGGGCGATGTCTTTCAGGAAAGAGGTGCTGACGCGAGCGTCCTCGTTGGCGAGGTTTGAGCCGCGGGCGAAAAATTCCCATTCCACCCGTGACCGGGTGAAGCGGTAGGTGATATCGGCGCCGAGCAGCGTGTAGCCGGCGGTTTCAGTTTCATCAGGAGCGACACGGTCCTGACGGAAAGAGTGGCGCAGGTTGAGCCCCGTGTTCCACGGACCGGCGGTGTAGCGCAAGGCAGCCCCGGCGCGCAGCGGTGGGATGCGCGGCAGCGGCTCGTCGTCGGTCGTCTGCTGGGCATGCACGGAGTCCGCAGTGAGGTCGAGATGCAGGTGGTGCACTTTGTTGTCCACGAGATGCAGCGACAACTCGGCCTCGCCGCCGTAGAAGCGCGCGTCCTTGGCGATAAACTGGTAGATGGGCAGGAAGTCCGTGTCGGGCGGGGCGGGATACGGCAGGAAGGCGCCGCTGCCTTCGTCGAAGAAACGATCGGGATCTTTCTGCTCGAAAATGAAGTTCTGGATTTGGTTCACGAAGACACCGACCGAGCCGGTGACAAAGCCCGCCCGTTTGCGCAGGGTGACGTCCAGGCCGAGCGAGGTCTCCCGGCCCAGGCCGGCAGTGCCGACTTCATACGCGCCGGTGCCGCCGTGCGGGCCGTTGGAGAACACCTCCTGGGCCACGGGCAGGCGCTGGGTATAGGCCAGCGAGAAACCGAGCGAGTAGTCCTTGGCCGGATAATAAACCGCGCCAGCCGACAGGCTGAAGCCGCGGTCGGTGCGCTGCTCACCGGTGATGGCGGAATAACCGGGATAGGCGGGCAGCAGCGGATCGACTTCGCCGAGCTCGAGGCTCTGGAATTCATAGCGGCCGCCGAACTGCAGCGTGAGATCGGACCGGGCCTGGTAGGATTCCAGCGCAAAGAGCGCGTGATTGAGCGTCAGCGTCGGCGGCGTGACGACCTCGGCACCCGCAGCGGAGAAATCGCTGCGCGAGGTCTGCAGGCCGATCGTGCCGGTGAGGTCGCCAGCGTCTTGCTGGATGAGCTCAAGGCGCCCCTCATAGGCCTTGTTCTTGAAGGTCGTGTTCGGCCGGCCGGTGGTGGCGTCCACCTCGGCATGGCGGTAGTCGGCGAGGCCTAAGCGAAACCGAGCCGACTTGAAGATGCCAAAGGACCGCGTCCGCTCGGCCCGCAGGTCGGCGCGGCGCTGTTGCATGTCGATGTTGATGGGTTCACCCACCGGCACGCCGTAGACGGTGTCGTATTCACTCACGGCCACGCCGAGACTGCCGGACTCGCCGAAGCGCGTGCCGCCGAGAGAGAATTTTTTTGTCGAGATTGCGCTGTTCACGAGCGTGCCACGGTCCGCCGGGTTGGCCGGGTCGGCATAGCCGGGGATGCTCACGTCGTCCGTCGCGGTGCGCAGACCGTTTAACTGCACGGCGAAGGCCGGGCCGCCCGCCGTGACGGCGAGGACGCCGGTGCGCTCGTTGGCCGCGGAGTCGAAGCGAAACTCCGTGCGACCGCTGATGGGATGCTCGGGAGCGGCGGAGGGGATGCGGTTGTCGATGACGTTGACCACGCCACCCACGGCGGAGCTGCCGTAGAGGAGGGTCGCCGGTCCGCGCAGGACCTCGATGCGATCTACGAGGAGCGGCTCGACGCTGACATTGTGGTCAGGGCTGACGTTGGAGGCGTCGAGCGAGCCGACACCGTTGTCGAGCATGCGCACCCGGTCGCCGCCCAGACCGCGGATGATGGGGCGGCTGGCGCCCGGGCCGTAGTAGGTGGCGTTGACGCCGGGCGTGGCAGCGAGGGTGTCGCCCAGGGTGGCCAGGGCACTGCGGCGGAGCTGGTCGCTGACCAGGACGGAAGTGCCCTGAGCGAGGTCGAACGCGGATTTCGCGTCGGGTCCGGCGCTGACGACCATGGCCTCCAAGGCGAGGGGCTCGTCGTGGTCGGAAACAGATTTGGCTGGAGCGGTCTGGGCATAGCCCAGACTGGAGAGGAGAAGGAAAATAGGAAATGAACGAAAAGGTTTCATGCTAAGGACAGGATTCGTGATGAGCGGACAGCCTGCCGGCACGCGGCCGGTCAGGATCAATCAACGGCGGCCTGGAAGGTCGCCGGATAACGAACTGAACTTAGCAGAGCGGGGGTCCGCAGGCCGGCGGCAGCCGGTCATGCGCGTCCGGTCGCGGCGCGGTCCGGTCCACGAAGGATACACCCACCGGAAAAAATGCCGGGGTGATGACGACACGGGCGCTTCCAATGGAATCCTCGAGGCTTTCGCTGAACAAGGTGATCGCGCAGGTGTGGCCGGTTTGACCGGCCTCGTGGTGCAGGGCATCGTGCAGGTGCGAACTGGCGGCAAACAGGCCCAGCAACCAGACGGATAGGGCGCATAAAGCCGCCGTCCAGCGCGAGGCGGGCGGGGACGTGACACGATTGGAGCCGAGTAAGACCACAGGGAAAAAGGAGCAGGCAAGATGCCAGAGGCGTCAAGATAGATGATCGTTACGGGAATACAATTGCGGGGCAATACGGGTTCGTTCGAAAGTATGGTCGTGAAAAACCTCATGCGGCACACTTTGCTTTTGGCGGCGATGGTGGCGGTGGGCGCCGCTCAGGAGCGGTTTACGGATCGGCTGTCGGTGGAGGAGCGGAAAGCGGCCGGGCTTGAGCGGTTGTCGCCGGAACAGCTAGCAGAGCTGAACACCTTGGTGCAGCGCGATCGACAGCAAGGCGTTGTCCAGGTGCGCGAACAGGCCAAGACAGAACTCCGGGAGGAGGTGAAGGCGCAGGTCAAAGTCGAGGCCTGGGAGCTGGCGAAAGCGGAGGTGCACGCGGAACAGCAAAAGCAACGCCAGGCGGAGACCCGGGTGCTCAGCCGGATTCTCGGCAAATACAGCGGCTGGGAGGGCGCCACGCAATTCAAGCTGGAGAACGGGCAGGTCTGGCGGCAGGCCGAGCCCGGGGTTTTTTATGTCAAGCCGGTCGAATCGCCGGCGGTGCTGATTGAAAGGGTTTTTGGCTCGTGGCGGCTCTATGATCAGAACGGTGGCTGGGTTCGCGTGGTGCGAATCAAATGAACGGGTTGCTCTAAAACTCACACCTAAATTTAGGTGTTTTGACCTCTCTAAGACTTGAGAGGCATATGCTTGTATTCGGGTCCAGTTTTCGCGCCCGGTAGCGGGTGCGAGAGGTGACCAAAAAGGGCTCGCGTGTGCCTGACTGGCCCGTTGTGCGCGCGCGAGCCCGACTCCTTTTGTTGGGGTGTATTATTGCAGTGTTAATAAAGAAGGCGCGGATTCAACCGCGCCTTCTTTATTGGAAAACATCAAATCCCGGTCAGCGCACGCCACCCATGAGCCGTTTGACCCAGGGAACGAGGGCAAAAAGCACCAAGGTGCAGGCACCGACAGCCAGAGCCTGATGCCAGAAGAAGGTGGCGAGTTCGCCGGCATTCTCGCTCTTGAATTCGCCCGCGAGCACGCCCGCCAGCTTGTTACCGAGGGCGGCAGCCAGAAACCAGATGCCCATCACGAGTCCAAGCAGGCGCTGCGGGGCGAGCTTGGTCATGGTGCTGAGGCCGACGGGGCTCAACAGCATCTCGCCGACCGTCTGGAGGAAAAACAGGCCGACGAGCCACATCGGGCCGATCTTGCCGCCGGCCGTGAGTTTGGCCGCCGGCACCATAAGCACAAAGGACAGGGCGACGAACAGCAGGCCGAGCGTGAACTTCATCGGACTGGAAGGCTGCTTGGAACCAAGCTTGATCCAGAGAAAAGCGAAAACCGGAGCGAGCAGGATGACCCAGATGGAATTGACCGATTGCCACCACGAGGAGGGAAAGGGGTTGCCGAAAATTTCGTTGCGCGTGAGCCGGTCGGCAAAAAGGGAGATGGTGGATCCGGTCTGCTCGAAGATCGCCCAGAAGATTTCCGCGGCAAAGAAAAACACCAAAATGGCGGCGATGCGCTTGCTGTCGGGGTCAGGCTTGAAGGCGAAGAAAAGGATCGCGGCGATCTGCAGAGCAAAGAGCACGTAGATCAGCGCGGGATATTTATCACAGGCCTTCATCGCGAGAATCAGGGCCAAGGAACTGATGGCGACCAGGACCAGCTTGCCCCAGGGACGGGAGCCATCGACCCCGGGCGCGGGCGCATGGCCCACATGAGCAAGCCGGTCGCGTTGCAGGACATACATGATGAGGCCGAAAGTCATGCCCACGCCCGCGGCGGCAAACCCCCAGTGCCAGCTGTGGAGTGGGTTCAGACCCCAGGCGGAGAGCTGATTTTTCCAGCTGGCGCTCTGCGCGAGCCAGCCGGTCACCAGCGGGGCGATAAACGCCCCAAGGTTGATGCCCATGTAGAAAATTGAGAAACCGGCGTCGCGGCGCTCGTCGGCCGGCCGGTAGAGGCTGCCCACCATCGTGGAAATATTTGGTTTCAGGAGCCCGGTGCCGATGGTGATGAGGACCAGGCCCGCGAAGAAGGTCAGCTCGGAGTTCAGGGCCAGGGTGAAGTGTCCGCAGGCGATGATGATGCCGCCGAACAGCACGGCCCGCCGGGCGCCGATAAAGTTGTCCGCGATGAAGCCGCCCAAAATCGAGAGCAGGTAAACGCTCATCGTGTAATTGCCGTAGATGTCGGCCGCCCGTTTGGTTTCATAACCCATCCCGCCTTCCGCGACCGTCTTCACCATGAAAAGGATGAGGAGTGCGCGCATGCCGTAGTAGGAAAAGCGCTCCCACATCTCCGTGAAAAAGAGGGTGGTGAGGCCGCGCGGGTGACCGCCGAATCCGCCGGTGTCCATTGCAGTCGGCACGGCGGGCTCAGCCAGAAAGGGGGTGGGGGGATTCATGGGGGTTCATTCGGGCAACGAAATCCATCGAGGGCAAGAGCGGAGCCCCGCCTTCGCCCAAGGCTACGGCGCGGCAAAGCCCGCTTTCGTCTGTTGGGGCTACGGTGCGCCAGACCGGTTTCGTGCGGAATGGACAAGCGCACCGAAGCGCCTCAAACCAGCGGCATGTTTGGGATCCAACAATTTCCTCTCCCGGCCGCATGAGCGTCGTCCGCCAATGGTGGCGCGGGCGGCCGGTGGCG
>JBKJRX010000323.1:0-2509 GCA_046593155.1 Lacunisphaera sp. | reverse complement strand
AAAGTGCCCCGGTAGGCAGCCCGCTCGCGGGCGCCCAAAGAGCGCGAGCGAGCTCGCTGGCCCACCGCCGACTGCATGAGTCCGGATGAAGAGGGGTGCCCCAAGGGCGGGGGGGGTAGGGGGCGGATGACTCCTTAGAGCGCACGAAAGTCTTTCTACACACCCCGGCGCTGTGCGCCACCCCTCTTCGTAGAGGGGATTTTCGTAATGCCGGTGTCAGCTTTTCCCGCGTTTCACGACCCAGTCTACAATAGCGGCATCGTTGTGTTCATTCCGCCAAACCAGACTGAGGAATTCTGCCGGATGGATGTCGTGTTTCGTGAAGAAAGCCCGGTCCCCGCCACAGCTATACATGAGCGAGGCCGGCAGTTCACCACGGAGCTTGGCTTTGGTCTTGGGGATGAGACGCGGGAGCCACTCGATGCCCTTGATTGCGTCGGTTTTGGCGGGCAGGGCGGCGCCATCGATCATCTGGCCCGGGATTTTTCCGCCTTGCACGTTCAAGAAATAATCGCGGCGGACGAGTTCAATGGCGAAGGCGCGGTCGTAACCGGGTTCGCCGTAGCCCTTCTGATCCTCGGCGTAGTCGTAGAGGTTCTGGGCCGTCAGGCCGTTGGCGGCGAGAAAGGCCGATTCGGCGGCGGTGAAGTAGGTATCCGCGCCGGTCCGGCCGGAGGCGTAGAGTTCCACGGCCTTGTCATAAAGTGCGCGGAAGCGGTCGGCGAAATCGTAATGTTTCATGGGTGCCGTCAGGAAAGCCCGGCAACGCCCAATTGCAACCTGCGCTCCGCCCAGTGCGCCTACGAACTGGCCGGAAAGATGAATTCCTGCCGGACGCGCACCGCCACCGGCTTGCCCGCGCGGGTTGGTGCGGTGAAGCGCCACTGGTTCAGCGCGCCGACGGCGACCTGCGCCAGGACCTCATGCGGGGTATTGACCACCACCGGCATGCGGGGCTGGCCCTTTTCGTCGACGTAGAAATCGATCATCACCGAGCGGGCAGCGGCTGGGGCGCCGGTCTGACGCGGATAGGCCGGCTGAGCCGGATTCACAGGCGCGATCGGCCGGTCCAGTTCGGGCAGAGTGCAGACGCGGGTGATCAAGGTCGGCTGGATTCCCATATGCTTGAGCAACACCTCCTGGGTTTCGATCGCCATCAGTGAAACCACCCGGCCGGTGGCCTCAAACTCGAACCGCAGCTCCGTGCGGACGCCGATCGGCTGGCCGTGCTCGGTGGCGGCGGTGTAGCGCCATTCTTTGAGCACGCTCACCGCCTCGTCCGCAAAGGCCTTGTGGGTGTAGCCGGTGACCAGCCAGTCGACGAGCTTGCCGCCCGCATCGACGTTGATGACCACCCGGGCCTCGCCGGTGGTGATGTGCGTCAGGGAAAGCGCATGGGGGAACTGGGGCTCCACCGTCTGTTCGATGCGCAAATGAGTCGTCTGAGCGGCCAGGCCGGAGGCGAGGACCGCGCAAGCGAGCGCGAGAAAGCAGGGGTGGGTTTTCATGACAGAGCTGCCTGACTTAGCCACAGTTTACTCCTCGGCAGGGACAAATCAAAGGTGATTTTCGGTAGTGAGTCAGTTTGGTTCCGGCTTGTGCAACCCGCGGTGGTAGGTCGGGATTTATCCCCGACATTTAGCGTTTGGGTGTCGGGCATAAAGCCCGACCTACACCAAACTAATCCACTACCCGATTTTCCAACCCGGGGCGGGGTGAATCTTATTGGCGTGGTCGCGAGCTGCCCGCCAGCGTGACAAACAAGGGCAGCGATCCGAAATGGCGTGAATAGACGAGCAGCCGGACGTGTTCGCCGGATTCGCGCTCAAAAAGCAGATGTAGCATGTTTTCGCGGGTCAGCCGGGCAATGGGAACACCATCGATCGCAAGGATTTCCACGCCGGTGAACATCCCGTGTTGCGCGGCCGGCGATCCGGGGAGCACCACACCGACCCGCATCCACTCGATGCTCCCGCCCAACGCCACCTGGGAATTGGTGACCACGGAAAGCCCGAGATTCAAGAAGCCCTTCCGGGTGACGGTGAACTTGGGCAGCGCATAGAGCTCGCCCTCGGTCATCTCCTCTCGTGTGCGGGAGTTTTTGTCCTTTCGCGTTCGATGGGCGGAATCGGCCGTCGCCCGCTGCTGATTGAATTCCTCGTCGACCGGCGTGATCTCGACGGACTTTTTTTTGTTCAGCTGGAAAGGGGGCGGGGCGGACGGCGACTCACAACCGACCAGCAGCAGCACGGCAGCCACCAGCGGGACTAGTGTCCTGGGGTTCATCCTGTAGGGGACAGTCTCAGCGCTTTGGCCGGCGTAGTTTTAACAGGGTATGAATTACCCGCGGATCCTGCCGCATGTCCAAAACGGCAATGACCGTGGTGATTTCCGCTTCCATTGCGAAGTAGATACTGAAGTAAGTCCGTCGGATGATTGCGCGGTGAAAGTGGCGGTGCTTCCTGGGAAACTGATCCGGGTTCCACTCAATCCAGTTTATAGCTTCACG
>JBKJRX010000206.1:0-3044 GCA_046593155.1 Lacunisphaera sp. | reverse complement strand
GTCGTCGGCCCTGCCCATCTTCGACCTCAGCCACGAAAACACGCCTTACGACGTCTGGGAGGCCGCCTATCGCTTGAAACAGACCGCGGCCTTCTGGCCGGCGGGCACGGTGTTCATCTCGGTGGTGGATCCGGGCGTCGGCACTGAGCGTGCCTCCATTGTCCTGCAGACGAAAAGCGGCCATTATTTTGTCGGGCCGGATAACGGCACCTGGACGCTCGTGGCCGAGGAACTGGGCGTCTTGGCGGTCCGGCGGATCGACGAAAAGGTCAACCGCCGCGCCGGCTCGGAGAAGAGCTACACCTTTCATGGCCGCGACATCTACGCCTTCGTCGGGGCCCGCCTGGCGTCCGGCACAATCACCTACGAGCAGGTCGGCCCGCTGCTCGAGCCGAAGATTGTCAGCCTGCCTTATGAACGCGCCGCAATCGCCGGGGGCGTGCTGAAGGGCACGATCCCGCTCATCGATTTCCACTACGGCAATGTCTGGACCAACATTCCGGACACGCTCTTCAACGAGTGGAAGCCCGCTTTCGGCGACAAGTTCCTCGTGGTGATCTTTCATGACGGCAAGGAGACCTACCGCGGCGTCATACCCTATGTGCGGACATTCGGCGATGTGCCGGTGGGAGCGCCGCTGCTCTACCTGAACAGCCTGCTCAACGTCGGCTTCGCGCTCAACCGCGGCAGCTTCTCGGCCAAGCATGAATTGGCGTCGGGGGGCGGCTGGACGGTGCGGATTGAGCGGGCACCCTAGCTGAAAATGTAGGGCCGGCGCTTCAGCCGTCGCCAGGCCTATGGCTGACAAGTGTCGCCGGGCCTGTCTACGAACGGACCCGGTCCGCCGGCGAGCGGTGACCCTACAAATCGGAACTCACTGACTGGTGGAGCCTGCGCTCCGCGCAGGCTCCACCTTCAACGGCATGATCCGGACGCGAGTTCCCGGCTTGCCCGTTGGCCGTGTCCGGTGAAACGTGGGGCGTGGCCATCGTCGACGCCCATGTGCATCTTTATCCGCCCGAGGTGAACCGCGATCCGGCGGCGTGGGCGGCGGCGTCCGGGGAGGAGCATTGGGCGGAATTGTGCACGCGCCGGCGAAAAGACGGGAAACCGGTGCAGGCTTTTCCTTCCGTGGACCAATTGCTACGCGACATGGATGCTGGCGGCGTGGCGAAGGCCGTGCTGCTTGGCTGGTATTGGGAACGCCCTGAAACTTGCGCCATGCAAAATCGCTTCTATGCTGATTGTCTTCGCGCGCATCCAGACCGGCTGGCGGCGTTCGCCACCATCCACCCGGCCGCGGGGATCGAGAAAAGCTTGGGGGAAGTCTGGCTCGCCTGGGATGCGGGCTTTCTGGGCGTTGGAGAACTGTCACCGCATTCGCAGGGCTACGGATTCGAGAATGTGGCGTTCAGGCTTGTCGTGGAGGAGGCCGGCAGACGCGGGCTGACCATCAACCTGCATGTTACGGATCCGGCGGGCCGGCCCTATCCGGGTCGGGTCGAGACACCGCACGAAGATTTCGTTCGGCTGGCGCGGGAGTTTCCGGCGACGACCTTCATCCTGGCGCACTGGGGCGGGGGACTGGCTTGGTCCGAGGAAGCGACGGCGCTGCCCAATGTCTGGTTCGACACCGCGGCGTCGCCGCTGCTCTACGGTCCCGAGGTGTGGACGAAGGCAAGGACCGGCCGGATCCTGTTCGGGTCGGATTATCCGTTGATCCTTTATCCGCAGACGGAGTCCGCGCCGGGTTTCGGTGGTTTGCTGGGTGAAGCGAAGCGGGCCGGGGCCTCGGAGGTGATGC
This sequence comes from Lacunisphaera sp., assembly GCA_046593155.1. GTDB lineage: Bacteria > Verrucomicrobiota > Verrucomicrobiia > Opitutales > Opitutaceae > Lacunisphaera. The sequence continues at coordinate 1,240 of JBKJRX010000206.1, read as the reverse complement.
TGGGCGGAAATGCGGAGGGGATGTTTGGGTGGTAGGGCGGCGAGCCCCTTCGCCGCCGCGGCGCGGAACGGAGTCCGCGCCCTACCTTAAAATCCAGGGCACGACCGAACTGTCCGCGGCGGGCAGGATAATCTGCAGGCCGGTCGTGAGGCCCGAGGGCAAGGCCACCGGAATGGTCAGCACAGGCAGACCAGCCAGGCTGGCCGGTGTCGTCAGGGTAAGCAGCGCCTTGCGGGCCTCGGGCGTGCAATCGGTCTTGCGCAGGGCCGGGAAGGGTGTGGCCGGTAGAACGAGATAATCGTAATTCGAGAAATATTGTCGGAAAGCGTTGCGCACCGTTTCAATGGTGGCCGCGGCCCTGGCCAGTTGTTCCGGCGGGTAATGTCCTCCGTCCGAGAAACGCTGCCAGATGGCTGCCTCATAGTGTTCGTGATACGGCGCGAGCCAGTCGCGATGGATATCATGGGCCTCGCTCAGGGCCGTGATAGTGTAGGCGTCGATGGCGCCTTGCCAGGACGAGAGCAGGGCGGTGGCCGTGGTTTGATCGGCGGGTTGCGTTCGCGCCGCGGCAGTGCGGTCGAGGGCGGTGGCGGTGTCAGGATCGAAAGGAATGCCGAAGGCGGCGGCGGGCAGATAGCAGCCGCGGGGATATTTGGAGGCGGGACCATCAGTCCCGCGGTGTGGAGTGTTTGCAGTCGCAAGCCCGCGGGACTGATGGTCCCGCTTCCATGACTGGCCGACTAGTGCATCCCACGCGGTCAGCATGTCGGCGGCCTGGGCGGTGAACCAGCCGGCGGTGTCGAGCGACGGTGACAGCGGCATGGCATCCCGGATGAAATCGTCCCGGGATCCGAGCCGAAAACCATAAAGGCCGCAGAAAGCGGCGGGCACGCGCACTGATCCGCCCGTATCGGTGCCGACGGCAAACGGAGCAACCCCGGCGGTGACCAGTGAGGCCGAACCGCTGCTGGAACCGCCGGAGAGCCGGTCGGGAAAATGGGGGTGCGGGCAATCGCCGTAATGGGAGTTGTCGCCGAAAAGCCCGGCGGCGAATTCCACGAGCTGGGTTTTCCCGGCACAAGCCGCCCCCAGTTCGCGCAGACGGAGGGCGAGCACGCTGTCGCGCGTCGGCGTGCCGCGGACGGAGTTGAGAAAGGTGGACCCGGCGTTCGTCGGCACGCCGGCCAGGTCGAACAGATCCTTCAGCAGGTAAGGCACGCCGTGCAGCGGCTGGTTGGCC
>JBKJRX010000125.1:0-4132 GCA_046593155.1 Lacunisphaera sp. | reverse complement strand
CCGTGTGCGAACATGCTGGTGAGCGGCGCCAGCCCGAAGACCGTGGGATTTTTCCGGCAATACACCGCGGCCCGCACCCGCATGACTGTCGCCTCGCCCGGGGTGATGACAAACCGGTAGGCCCCGGTCAGGCTCGGGCTGGTGAGCAGCGCATAGACGGTGATACTGCGCCCGCCGGGCACGGGCCGCTCGACCCAAAATTCCTCGAACACCGGAAATTCCTCCCCACCCGGCTCGGCCGTGTTGACCGCCAGTCCGCGTGCGGAGAGCCCGTAGTGCTGCCCCTTGCCCAGCGCCCGGAAATAACTGGCCCCGAGAAAGGAGATGAGCTCGTCCCACCTTCCCGCCTGGTTGAGTTCCTGCAACACCTTGAAACCCGCGAAGCCCAGATCGGACGGCACCCGCCCGGGCTTGCTCTTTCGGTAGTCAAAAAAGCGTGGCGAAAAAGCAATGGGCCGCGCCACCTTGTTGACCACCTCGTTCATCCGCACCGGCTTGGTGAAGAGCCCGCCGGGATGAAAAAACTGGAGCTGGAACGGCAGCGCCTCCGGTCGCCACCAGGCAAGCCGGGCATCGAAGACAATCTCGTTATACTCGTCGTAATTCAGTTTTTTCAGCCAGTCCGGCACCGATGATTTCGGCTCCTGATAAGGCTGGAACGCGAGGGCTTTGGCGCGGAACTGCAGCACCTCGAAATCGAACAGGTCGGCGGCGTGCCCCACCACCACGAGCATGAACGTGAACACGCAAATGGCTGACGGACGGATTTTCACGGCTGGAGGAAGTAGTTTTGCTGTTTTTCCGAAACCGGCATCTCCGCCCGTGCCATCACCGCGAGCATATCCTCCCAGGCATCCCGCTTGATTTTTTTGGCGCTGGCGCTGGTGAGCCCTTCCTGGCGCAGCAGGTAGGAGGGGTGGTAACTCGCGCGCAGGGGCGTGTCCGCATAAACATGCCAGGTGCCGCGCGCCGCCCCCATGGACTTGAAACGGTCGGCGCCGAGCAGACCGTCGACGGCGGTCTTGCCGAGCGCCACCAGGACCTTGGGCTGAATGACCGCGATCTGGGCGCGGATAAAAGGCAGGCAATAGTCCATTTCCGCGGCGGTCGGCGGACGGTTGCCGGTTTGCGAGCCGTCCGGATTGCGCGGCATCTCCGGCCGCCAGTTAAGGATGTTGCCGATGTAGACCTGGCGGCGTTCGAGGCCCATGGCCTTGATCATTTTGTTCAACAGCTGCCCGGCGCGGCCGACGAAAGGTTCGCCTTGGTCCTCTTCGTCACCGCCGGGCGCCTCCCCCACGAACATGATGCTCGCATCAAGATTACCCACGCCAAAGACCACCTGCTTGCCCGCATAAACCCGCGCGCGGCACACGCTGTCGTTCAACACCAGATCACGCAGATAATTCCACCGCGCTGGCTTGTCGCCGGCCGGCAGTTTGATCGCCGGCGTGGCGGGCATGGCGGGCGCGGCGACCGGGGCGGGCGGCCGGGGCCCGGCGGGCATCGGTCGATCGGGCTTTACGCCCGATTCCACCGCCCGGTCGCGGGCCTTTTCGGCCGGAATGTCGGGCGGGAAACCCGATCTGCTATCGGCCACCGCTTGCCGAAGTTGCACCAGCCCCTCCTCCGTCACGGATACGGCCCGCTGGCCGCCGGCCTTCAGGCGGCGGAGCTCGTCATTGAGTGCCAGGAGTTGATCGCGGGTGGACATGAGCGGTTCAAGGCTGCCGGCTGGCGGCAAGCTTCTCGACATATTTGGCCAGCAGGTCGAATTCCAGGTTAAGCGCATCACCCGCTTTTTTGCTCCGCAAATTGGTCACCGCGAGCGTGTGCGGGATAAGCCAGACAGCAAAAGAATCACCCGTCACTTCCGCGACGGTGAGCGAGATGCCGTCAATCGCCACACTGCCTTTGGAGACCAGATAGCGCGAAAATCCGCCGGCGACATGCACGCGCAGGTAGTGGTCCCGGCCCCGTGCCTCGAAGCTTTCGATGCGACCGGGCCCATCGATGTGGCCGGAAAGGAAGTGGCCGCCGAGGCGGGTATCAGCGCGCAGGCTGCGCTCCAGGTTCACCAATGAGCCCGCCGCCAGCTGCGCGAAATTGGTCAGCCGGCGTGTCTCCTCGAGCACATCGAACCACAGATGACCGGCGTCGAACTTCGTCACGGTCAGACAGCAGCCGTTCACGGCGATGCTGTCGCCCAGCTTCACATCAGACGGCACGAGGGCCGCGGCAACCTGCAGCCGCCAGGAATCGGTGCCCTGGGTAAAGGCGGCCACGCGGCCGGTTTCCTCGATGATTCCGGTGAACATGATCTAGTTGAGTTTCACGCGCAGCACCTGTGTCTCGCCGCCGCGGCTGACGAGCAACACGAATTCCGCCCGGTTCTGGTCGGCCTCGATGGCCGCGAGCTTCGCCATGGCCTGGGCATAGGTCTTGATTTCGGTGCCGTCGATTTCCCGCACCCAGTCGTCGGGCCGCAATCCGGCCGTGGCGACCGGGCTGCCGGGTTTGACGAAGTGCACCATGACTCCCTCCGTGGTGCCCGGGCTGGCCCGGTGCATGATGCCGTCATTATAGAGAAATTCGCGGGCGGTGAGACCAAGTTTCTCAAAGTAGCGCCGGTCGGCTTCGCGCACGAGCCGGGGTTCGTCGCCGAGCCTGAGCTTGAGTTCAACGCGGGTGGTGCCGCGCAGCACGGAGAGCGTCAGGGTATCACCCGGCTGGTGGCGCAGGATCTCCTGCCCGAAATAACTGACCACAATGCGGTCGGGTTTGAGCCGGGGCAGCGGCCGGCCATCGATGGCGAGGACGATGTCACGCTCCTGCAGACCGGCCTGGTCCGCGGGACTGGCTTTCATGATATCACTGACGACCACCCCGGACTGATTATCGAGTTTCAGCAGTTTGGCCACCTCGGGATCCATCGGCTGCAGGCCGTAGGCGCCGAACCAGGGAATCGGCCGGCCCGTGACGGAACGGGGGATGCGTCCGAGATTCGGCAACACCTCGCTGGCGAGCAGCACGACGCTGCTTTCCTCGACGTTCACGAGCACAATGGGATTGCCCCGCTGGTTGCGGGAAAAGATCAGGAAGTTTTGTCCGAATGAGGTCTGGGCGAGGCCGGCGAGTTCACCCGCGGAGTTGAAAACCGGCAGGCCGGGCCCGGCGACATCGCTCCCGAGAATGACGGTTTTCTGCGGCAGTTTCATCATCACCGCCACGCGCGAACTCAGAAAATAGGGCTGAAAATCCTCGTCCTTGTTGCGCAGGCCGATGCCCCAAAGTTCGTCACTCAAAACCGGGTCCGTCTTCGCCACCGTCCAGTGCGTGACCGGCACCAGTCCGGCGCGACCCGTTTCCGCGATTCGCACAAAATGCCAGCCAGTGAAGGCATCCTGCCCCAAGTAGGCCGCGAGGGCGGACTCCGTGCTGCCGGGACGGTAAACCTTGAAGTCCCGCAGCTGCCCCGGCGCCACGCCCGGCAGAATGGCGGCGCCCGGCAAAATAACCGTGCCCCCGCCGTCGATCACCGTGCCGAGCACGGTGACCGGCTGGCGCTCCGTCTCCGTCTGCACAAAAAATTCCACCGCCACGATTGATTTCAGCCGCTCGTTGAACAGTTCAGGCAGCGGCGCCGCCAGCCCGGACAGGGCGGCCAAGGCCAAGGCGGAAAAACAGCGGCGAAGAAAAATCATGGCTTGATGACGTAAAGGGAAATGCGGCGATTGCGCTGGGCTTCGACCAGTTGCGGCTCGGGCTTGATCTCGTAAGCTTCATAGAGGCGTTTCAACTGGCCAAGTTCCGCGACCGTCTGCTGGCTGACCTTGGTGATGATATCGCCGCGGGCCAGGCCGGCCGCGGCGGCCGGATAACCCGGCTGCACCCCCAGCACGACCACGCCGGTCGCGTCGGCCAGTTGGTTTTCGCGCGCATAGGCCCGCGAGACCTTGCGCACGGTGAGGCCCCATTTTTCAAAAGCCCACTCCTCGCCCACCCGGCTCTCAAGTTTCTCGGTAACGGCACTCAAGGCGACGACCTGGTCGCCCCGCTTTACGCCGAGCTTGACCGTCGAGCCAACCGGCAGACTCGCAATGGATTGTTGGATGGGGGGCAATTGCTCCGG
>JBKJRX010000039.1:0-3475 GCA_046593155.1 Lacunisphaera sp. | reverse complement strand
GTCCAGGATGCTGGGCCGCAGATTGTGCGAGATGCGTCCCACCTCGGCCGCGGCCTGGCCGAGCAGCGCGCGGAGTTTCACCGCCTCCCGCCTCGCCGGTCCGTCGCGCGCCGTGAGTTTGTCCGCCAGCGCCTGGCTGCTGAAAAGGACGGCGCAGAGCAGCTGGGTGATGTTGTCATGCAATTCCAGGGCCACGCTCCCGCGCTCGGCTTCCTGCACCTGCACCACGCGGTTGGTCAGGGCCCGCAGGAGTTCCTCGGTCCGCCGGGCCTCGGTCATGTCCGTCACCACGAGGCCAAAGGTCGTGCGTTTGACCCCATGGCTGGTGAGCGGGCGGATCGAGAGGCGGGCGGGCAGCAGGCCGCCGCCGTTGACCTGCAGCCGTGCCTCGATTTTGCCGCCGGACCTGGCGGTCCGACGCATGAGGGGCCGGAGCAGCACGCGGTCCCCGGGGGAGAGAAAGCGATGGAGCGAGCCGCCGATCACCTGCTCCAGCGGGCATTTCACCATACGGGCGAAGCATTGGTTGGCATAGAGGATGGTCCGGTCCGCGGTCAGGGTCAGCGCGCCTTCGTTCATGGACTCGATGAGCACCCGGTAGGCGTGCTCGGCGCCTTCCAGCGTGAAGACCTGCTCGCTGCGCCGGCCCACGCCCAACACCGCATCGACTTCGCCGGACCGGATGGCCCGGAGAATTTCCCTGGTCTGGGCCAGGCTTGCGCGGAGGCGGGTAAGGGAGCTCGCCGGAACGGGACGGGCGGAAGGCGGGTCCCGGGGCGTTTTCAAAGCACGATTTTACCTCTCTGAGCCAGGTCCAGCTCGACGACCAGGCCGGTGGTGTTCAACAGATTGCCGATGAAACGGCGCACGGGGAGGGGGAATTCGATGATGAGCGTGGGCGTCGCAACGATCTGGTTTTTCCGCGCGAGATTGGGCTGCTGGTAAATGTCGATGACCTCCAGGGTGGCATGGCCCTTCAGTTCCGTGGCGCAGAGCGTCCGGACGCGGAGGACCGCCTGGCGCGAATGGGCGGTGGCGCCCGCCACGAAAAGCCGCAGCACATATTTGCGCCGGGGCGGCGGGGGGGGGCGCGGCTTCGCGATGGGCTTCGCGCGAGGGATTTTTTTGGTTTTCAGGATGTTGGCCTCGGTTAACCTGTGGCGCGGAGTTCGAGGCCGACGAGCAAGTGTGCAATATCGGAAAGATTTCCGATGATGGTGCGCTCGGGCTTGGGCAACCTGCGGACCACGGTGGGAATAGCGAGGATTTGATCATCCTTGGCCAATTGCGGCCTTTTCAGCAGATCAATCACCGTGATGCGATAGTGTCCATTGAGATGGCTTTCGCACAGCTGCTTCAGGTTCGTGAAGGCGGTCACCGATTTGACGGTCCGGCCCGTCACATACAGGCGCAACTGCCATCGGCTGTCCGGCCGGCGCGCGGCGGGCTTGGTGGTTTTGGGTTTCATCAGTTTTTAGCCCCGTTTTTGGGTTTAACGTGCGTGATGGCCGCCACTTTCGCGTCCGCTTGGCGAAGAATGCCGGAGGCGGCCCGCTCGCTGCCGAGCACAAGGGTGCGCGTGCCGACCTGTTCGGCGATGCGGCGCAGCTCCACGGCCTCGGTTTCGTGGTCCGCGCGCAGGGCACTGATCTGCCGCTCGAGGGCGTCGCGTTTGCGCTCCACCTCGCGCACGAGCTGGGCGGCTTCCTGCTGGCCGGCGAGCACCGCGGCTTTTTCCAGGGAGTTCTGCGCGGCGCGGGCCGAGCCCGTCAACACGCCGCTGGCGCCGATGTAAGCGTCCACGACGTCGATGCCGTGGTCCGAAATCAGGAATTCCCGGATCTGGTTCGAGTGTTTCATGCCGCGGGCCTTGAGCACATAAAGGACGCGGTTGCGTTCGCCATTGCCCTCGTAGTCCTGCAAGAGGATCCAGGCGTCCATGAGCGAGGACATGGCGGCTTCGCTCTCCTGCGGCGCCTTGCCGCCCTGAGTCAGGCTGGTGAAGAGGGAGGTGATCTGGCCCGCCTTGAGGTAATCGATCAGCCGCGTCACCATGCCCTTGCCCTCGGAGTCGGTGCCCAGGTCCATCAGGCTGGTGATGGGGTCGATGATGACGACATGAGGTTTATACGAGGCGATCTCCTTGAACATCGTGGCCAGATGCATCTCGAGGCCATAGAGCGAGGGCCGGGCCGAGTGAAACCGCAGCAAGTCATTCTTGACCAGCGGTTCCAGCCGCAGGCCGATGGAATGCATGTTACGGATGATCTGGTTGGGGGATTCCTCGAACGAGAAGAAGAGAACGCGCTCCTTGCGCCGGCCGGCGGCCTGCGCGAAGTTGGCGGCGATGATGGTCTTGCCCGTGCCGGACGTGCCGGTGAGCAGGATGCTGCTGCCGCGGAAAAAGCCCCGTCCGCCCAGCATCGCGTCGAGCCGGGGGATGCCGGTGGCGATCCGCTCGCTGGACACCAAGTGGTTCAGGGACAGCGACGTGATGGGCAGCACGCTGATGCCCTCCTCGCCGATGAGAAACGGGAATTCGTTGGTGCCGTGCAGGGCGCCGCGGTATTTCACCACGCGCAGGTGACGGGTCGCGATCTGGTCGTTGACGCGGTGATCCAGCAGGATGACGCAGTCGGACACGTATTCCTCCAGTCCGTGCCGCGTCAGGGATTCGCGGCCGCGCTCGGCGGTGATGACCGCCGTCACGCCCTTGTCCTTGAGCCAACGGAAGAGCCGGCGCAACTCGGTCCGCAGCAGCGCTTCGTTGGGCAGGCTGGCGAAGAGCACCTCGAGCGTGTCCAGCACCACCCGCTTGGCGCCGATGGAATCGATCGCATGATTCAGCCGGACGAACAGCCCTTCGAGGTCATATTCGCCGCTCTCCTGGACATCGCCGCGCTCGACGTGGACGTAATCGACCACGATTTTCTTCTGACGGACCAGGCCGGTCAGATTGAAACCCAGGGAGGTGACATTGGCCTTGAGTTCTTTTTCAGTCTCCTCGAAAGCCATCAACACCCCGGGTTCGTCGAACTGGGTCGCACCCCGCACCAGAAATTCCGCCGCCAGGAGCGTCTTACCGCAGCCGGCGCCGCCGCACACCAGCGTGGGTCGGCCGCGGGGCAAGCCTCCGCCGGTGATCTCATCGAGTCCTTGGATGCCGGTCGGACACTTGGGCAGGAGAGGGGCGGCGGGCAGGGATTTGCGGGCGGTGATTTTCATGAGTGCGGATCGTCCGGCGATTTTGATTTTATCGAGTGGGCGCGGGCCCGGCCCCGCCAAGGCGACGAAGCCTCGGTCAAGCCTCAGTAAACACCGTTCGTTCGCGCAGTGCCATACGTAGTAACCCTACCGCTGTTCGGTTTTGTGAGCGGACGGACAGAATCCGGCCTGCCTTTATTCCCATTGGGTCTAAGGAGTGTCTGCAAACCCCTTAAATATTCGAAACCTGTCATTCTGAGCGTAGCGAAGA
>JBKJRX010000310.1:0-15997 GCA_046593155.1 Lacunisphaera sp. | reverse complement strand
CATAGCCCACCAGGTTACGCCAATCGACTTCCTCCAGTCCGCGCAGCTCACCGAGAAGAGCGGCCTTGTCTTCCGGGGTTATGTTCCAAGTCATCACCACCTGCCGGGCAGCAAATGCGAACCGCTTCGCAACGTCTGCGGCCTCCTCGACGCTAATCAGGCGGCTCTCGCTATCTCTGTTTTCAAGGGCCACCTTGATGGCCTGCTCTCGGGTTAGCCTGGTTCGCTGGAAGCGCAGGTCGTTGAATATGGCATCACATAGCTGCCGGGTGGTGTATCGTCTCTTGGCGTCAGGCTGAGCGTCGGTTTCAGCGAGGCGTTTCGCTAATGTTCTGCGATCTAACCCGAACTCCGTAGCTGCGTTTTCAATGGTCCATCTAATTTTGGTTTTCATGTTGATTGTGGAGATTTTCGTAAAAATCTGGCGCTAGGGAAACGGTGGGGTCATCGCTACCTGCGTCACAGGCATTTGCGGAAGAACCTACACCCCCCCCTTCGACAGCAGGGCCCTTGGTGTCAGAACCGCACTTCTCGGCAGACCTCCTCAATACGACGGCGGCCAGAGTCGCCAATCTTTGCGCCGATGGCGGCGATGGATTCGTTTGCTGAAACAAGCACAGAGATGTGCGAGCTATAGAAGAAATCGAAAAGCTCTCGAAACGCACGGGCGTGGCGCTCGTCGCCAAATGGGTATTTGTCCACGTCGTCCAAGACAACCAGATCGTGATTCCTAAACCTCCTGTAGAACTCGGAAGGTTCGCCGTCACGGAAACAAGTGTAACACCATTCCCCGAGGTGGGCCCCAGTGATGAACACGTGGCGCTTGTTCAGGCGGACATGCGCTTGCCCAATCTTCCTCCACTGCATGCGGGTTTTTGCGCGCCCCGTTTCTGAGGACCACAGCCAGAGCCCGGGATACTCCCCTGGCTGCCATGCGTCGGCCGCATCCCAAGCCGTTAGATTGGGTATCAGCGCCCGATCAATAGGCTTCTGAAACTCCAACGGGCATTTGTTCCGGAAGTAAGCCATCTTTTGTTCATGGATCAGCACCAAGCTACGAGCCTCCAAGTCCACATGTTGGGTCGGTGGGGCTATGTTTAGATGGGGGAAAATCGAGTCGTTCATCGGAAGTGGGGTTGTGATTGATGCTGGCTCTTTCCTTTCGGCGGATAGATCGACGCCCATCCGTTCGCGATGCTGGTCCGGATTGCTTGGACGGCAGCCGTTTCTCCGATCTCCGCTAGCTCCGCCAGCTTGGCTGTTATCGTTTGAGGGACCCATTTCCGAATCCGGCGAGCGGCTGCATACGCCCTCCAGTCCTCCCAAGCAGACCTAAAAGCATCGGTGCTCAAGGGGTCAGGAAAGATTTCAACGCTCCCTGTATTATTCTTACCTTCTTCTTTCTTCCCTTCTTCGTTAGTCGCCCCGAGGTCGCCCTTGGCTCGCCCTTTGCTCGCCCTCGCGTTCGCCCTATTTGGTGAAATCTCCTCTGAAATTTGCTCGCCCTCGCGTTCGCCCTTTTCCGGCCCGATCGAGAACACATGCGCGCCCTGGAGCGTGGCGACGGTCCCCAGCCCGGAGCCTGAAAACGTGGCCAGCCCGTAACGCGCAAGCCGGTCCTTCGCGCACCGGTATTCTTTGGGCGAGAGGCCGCACGCGGCGACATCACCAACTTGAGCCTGACCCGTCATCAGACCATTAAGGTTGGCCTTTGAAGTCCAGTTTGCCCGGATGGCAACGAGCGTTAGGAGCGCGAGGGCGTTAGGGTCACGGACGAGCTGCTCTGCCATTCCGGAACGCATTAGCTTAATAAAGCCGCTCACCGCGCATCACCTCCCCGCAGACGTCGGAGCATCAGCGGGAGTTGGGAGCGGGCGACGATGGCCTCAATCTTACGCCGGCCTGACCCCGACCCACGGCTAAAGGCCGCACCCCGGCTGTGCGGGGGCGAGCGGTCTTGGGAAGGGATGGGGTTATGTTCACCAGCCATAACGGTCCCCCCGGTGTGTGCCCGCCTTGCGCCGGCCTAATGATTTACGTCTCCGTTTGGAGTCGGCATTCGTTAGCAGCCCGATCAACCGCCGGGTTGAGCCGCTCATACGGTTGAGCCGAAAGAGAGTCTGTTTGCTCACAGTGCTCCCCCTTCCGTTGCCTCTACCTCTTTAGGCGCACCCTCCGCTAGCTTGCTGGTGGCGTAGGCCACGAGCTTATCGTCCTCTTTCGCGAGGTTCTCGTGAATGTGAATTTTCGACAACAGGGCGCGATTGCCAGTTCTCTGGTAACGGGCCCTCATCAGGGCAGCAAACTCGCGCCGGCTGTGTGCTAAGTAGCGATAGACTGCCCGGCCTAGCCAAAGACGAATCCTGAATCCATGGCGACTCACGGGGCCACCCCGGCCGTGCGGCTCGCGATCCAGGCGATGAGGGCAGCTTCGGGGAAGATGATCCGCCTCGAATTGATTCGACAGTGGGGGATCGACTGGGAATGCACGGCGATCCAAAAGGATTGCCGGCTGCGGTAGTTGAGACGGCGCATCGCTTCTGCGGTGGAAAGACTGCGCGGCTCGTTGGTAGGGTTATTCGGTGTTGCCATTACCAAGCACGTGGCGTCCACTCCTGCTGTGGATAAAAGAGCGATTCTAGACGAAAAAAGGGAAGAAAGGAGGCGGGTCCTCACTTTAGAAAAGAGCGATTCCGGAGAAGGATTTGGCCTAAAGCCTTACTTTCGGATCGGCGACCTCGTTCGCCTCACGGGCTGGAGTTCCGCAGAACTGAGGCGACGCGCTCATGCTCGCGAGATTCCGGACGTCAGAATCTACAAGGGGAAGAAGTTGAAGTTTCCGCGCTCGGCAGAACTCGCGAAGTGGGTTGGCCGTATGCAGAAGTTGGAGACCAAGAAGGGACACGCCCTGCGACTTGCGGCCAATCGGCGCGAGCGCCAAGCCTCCTCCGAATACAAGAAGGACAACAAGCCCCCCACGGGAAACGGCTACTCGTCGATAATGGATGCCGAACGCTGGGCGCTCACCCAATTCAAACAACTCTCCTCCTACACTCCAGAACGGGCCAAGGCCATCCTCTCCGACATACCGGGGCTCATCGCCCTACCCGACTTCATCGACAAGCTGAAAGCCATCGCCAACCCTAACCTCCAAACCGAACGATCCTGCCTTCCTTTGGCACGGCAGCGGGAGCGATAGAAAACCAAGCCTGCCCCTCAGCCTTGGTCACTAGTTCGCGGTAATGGCGATTGATGATCTGGGGGCTATTGCCGGCGTCTAGAGAGGCTTGGGGGATGTTGCCAGTGTCGGCTACGCGGTGGCTGATGTAGGCATGGCGGAAGCAGTTTTCGGGAAGATTGAATTCAGCCTCCATCCCGAGTTTGCGGATACGATCCATCTCGAGGGTGTTGCAAATTGGCCCCTTCCGCTCCGGGCAAAGCATGAACCATTCGATGGCAGCAGGACAGAGCGGCACCAGTCGGCGGGCGGGCGTCCCCCGCTTGGCCTTTGTGACGCGGGCAAACTTCTCCTGAAGGTTTATGTCCTCCCATGTTTGGCTGTGAATCTCGGCCCGTCGCATGCCACAAAACCCGGCCAAGACCAAAGGGGGCAATAGCTCGGGATGCTTGGCCCGGAAATGCTCAAGCAAGTTCCCAAAGGTTTCGGCGCTAATGATGCCGACAACCGGGGCCTCTTCCCGCGCCGCGTCTGTCTGCTCTGCCTCCGTCTTGAGGTCCCGGGGCAGGTAGCCGTTGCGCTGCGCCCACCGCCACACGCTCACAATGCGCTTTCGGTAGGTGTTTCGGGTCGTTGGGTTCTCTCGTTTAGCGAGCCATGTCGAAAGCTGGGCGGCGGTGACCATATCGATGAAGTATTCGCCCAGGTCGGCGGTGATCTTCTCGAAGCAATCGTGATGATCCTTGGCCACGTTAAAGCCCGCCTTGGTCTTGGCCGCTTTGAAGGCCACTACCACCTCAGAAACCCGCTTGCGTGCGATCTGGGCGAGGTTACGGGCCTTCCATGCCTCGGCGGCGGGGAGGACATTGCCGGCGGTTAGAACGCGTGCCTTGGCCCACTCCGCTATGGCTGAAAGAAGGGGCGTGTCGCCGGCCAGCTTACGGGCTGCCACCAGTTCGTCGGAGTCGGTGCGAGCAAAGCTGGCCGCATCGAGCTTGCCCCCGGCCAATTGCCCCGCCCGCAACCTGGCTTCGTTCACCGCGGCGTCCAAGGAGGCAAACTGGGGAAGGAAGCGCCGACGGCCTATGTGATAGGACACGGTGTAAACGTAGCCGGCGGCCGCTGACTGGTGCCGCACCCGGTAAACCTTTACGACGGTTGAGCCCGACTTGATAGCGATTGGGAATTTTAGGTGTCTCATACGTGTTTAGCCCTGAGGCCTCACACAGACAACCCCCGTCAACTAATCACAGGGCTTGACCACGCTCCTAGGGCAGGGGCTATCTCTATTCCCACCCCGGGCACCATTTCGCCTGCGCTGCAACGGTCCTTCCAATTCCCCTCCATGAAAGCCCACGCCCTCCCGCCGGTTTGCCCGCCTTGAGCGGTTCCGATTCACCCGCCCCGGGACCCCGCCGCCCTTCCTGGGAGACGTCTTTCCTCACGGCCTTGCTCGCCGCGACCATCTGGGCCGCGTGCTTTTATTTTCCCACGGTGTGGATGCTCACCGGTATCGGGGAGGCGGACAAACCCTTCTTGGACCTGCGGAACCTGGTGTCGGCCGGTGAAGCCGCCCAACTCGGCTACGACCCCTATGTCAGCAATCCGCTCGACCCGTATCACCGGCCGCATGGTTTCAGTGCGTGGTGGCTGGCCGGCGGCGGCCTGGGCCTGACCCGCGACGACATCGGGTGGCTCGGCGCGCTGCTGCTCGGGCTCACACTGGCGTGTGCGGTGCGGCTGCTGCGGCCGGCGGGCTGGCGGCAGGGCGCCGGTTTGCTGCTGGTGCTGGTGTCCCCGCCCCTGCTCTTCCTGGTCAATCGTGCGAATCACGACCTGGTGGTTTTTATGCTCATGTGTCTGGCGCTCGCCGGTCTGCGTGACGAGCGCCCAGCCATGCGCGCGCTGGCCATCCTGCTCCTCGCGGTTTCCGCCGTGCTGAAATATTTTCCGCTGGCCGCGATCGTGCTCCTCCTTGATGCGCGCACTCGGCGGGAATTCGCCGGCTGGGGCCTGCTCTACGGGCTGGTGCTGGTGCTCGCGTGGCCGTCGCTGCAACCGGCATTGCCGACAGCGGCCGGCCACACGCCGGCCCCCTCGTGGCTGTTTGCCTTTGGCGCACCGGTGATTTTCCGTAATCTCGGTCTCGCCTCCGCGGCCAGTTGGGGGTGGCTGGCCGCCGGTCTCGTGCTGTTGGCGGGGGTCGCCAGTTGGTGGATGAGCCCGGCCCGGAAGGCTGCGCCCGCGACCGGTGATTCCCGGGTCTGGGAACGGGAATTCGTGTGTGGCGCCGTGATGATCGTGGGCTGTTTCCTGCATGGTTCGTCCTACCTCTACAAAATGGTTTTTGCGCTCTGGCTGCTGCCCTGGCTTTGGCGGGCGACCCTGGAGCAGGGGGAGGAACGCTGGCGCCGGGCAACCCGGACGCTGCTGCTGGCGGTGCTTTGGTTCGAGGGTGGCGCCACCTTGGGGATTAATCTCCAGGTCTTCGCCGGCACTTTGTCGCCAGACGTGGCGCACCGGATGCTCGAGGTGACGATCCAGATCGGCCAGCTGTTTACCTGGGCGCTGGTGGCCTGCCTGTGGCGGGCCTTGCTGATCTACCTGGGCCGGGAAATGCCCCGGCTGCTTTCAAGCCCACGCTGATTGTTTGGGCGCGGGTAGCAGGCGGCTCCGCGGCTTTCACGCTTCCCCTTTGCCTGTCCAGCCCACAGAAAAAGGCTCGATGCGCGGCCCTGCCTGGCAGCTTTTAATCCTCTTTAATCCCCTATGAATAGGCGCGACGTCCTCATCGCCGGGTCGCTCGTCCTGGGTCTGGTCGCTTTGCTGGTGCCTTTCGCCCCATTGGGGGTGGATCCGCATCACGACGGCATCATGCTCAAGCCGGCGCTTGATGTGCTGGCAGGGCAGGTGCTGTTCCGGGACACCTTCACCCAGTATGGCGCGCTGACCACTTACCTCCAGGTGATGGCTCTATTGATCGAGCCCAGCCTCCTGGCGATCCGGTTCCTGACCGTGACCGTCTACGCGGTGACCTTGTTTTTTCTATATGCCACCTGGCGGCTGATCCTGCCCCGGTCCCTCGCGCTGCTTTCCGGCGGGCTCTACATCCTTTTCATTCCAAGCTATGAGAAGGACTGGCTGAACCAATATTGGACGCTGCTGCCTTGGTCCTCCGTCTTCGCGATGATGTTTCAGAGCATCGGGATATACGCCTTGTTCAGGCTTATCGCGGGCGGCAAGGCGAAGCACTGGGGCTTGCTGCTCGGCCTGGCGTGCGCCTGCGTCTTCTGGTGCCGCCAGCCGGTCGGGGTGATCATGGCTGGTTGCCTCGCGGTGATCTGGCCGGCCCTGCATTGGACCGACTGGTCCCCGGCCGGCTCATCGAGGCGCGCCGCCCTGCTCTGGATTATCGGGGGATTCATGGGGACGCATGCGCTCCTGATGGGCGGTGTCCTGCTCTCGGGTGCCGGCCCGGCTTGGTGGTATCAGAATATTGTCTGGCCCAGCAAATGGGTGATCGGGAGCGTGAATGTGAACCTGCGCGCGTTCACCACCGTGTTCGTGCATCCGGCGGCGGCGGCGTGGTTGCTGGTCCTGCTGCTGGCGGCGGCCTTGCCCCGGTTGGCGCGGCGTTACCGGGCAAATCTGTCTGCGCGGCTGATTCCGGCTTATTATCTCTGCCTCGGCTTGGTGCTGGTCAGCCACCATGCGTGGTTGCTCCAGGTGCTGGCACTGCGCGACGGCGGCTGGACCGCTTTGTTGCCCATCGTGGTCGTGCTGCTGGCGATCATCAGCCTCGGGCCGGTCTTCGTGGCCCGCCGCACCCCGAAAACGACGGAGTATTATCTGGTCGCAGCCCTGGCGGCACTCTCCCTCGGATCATTGCTGCAATATTATCCCGTGCCGGACTCCTGGCACATGTTATGGGCGCTGGCCCCCGCTTTTGGGCTGTGCGTTTTTGGCTTCTGGCGCTGGCTGGCCTGGCCGGCTCCCGTGCTGGCGCTGGCGCTGGCCGCAGCCTTCCTGCCGTCGGTCTACGCCAAAGCCCGCTCGGCCGCCGACTGCCTGAACCTGCCCACGGTGGCGCTGACCGCCCCTTCCGTCCTGCGGGGCATGAAGGTTGCCCCGGAAGAGGCGCGCACCCTCGGACGCATCACGGACACCGTCGGTCTCATCCTGAAACACCGCCCCGATATTCCCAGCGTCATGATTGGCAGCGATGCCTTGATGCTTTGCTTCACCCCCAATCTCACCAACTCCACGCCCTACTACGTGAACTGGGAGAACCTGGCTGACGAACAGATCCATCAGCAGCGCTGGCGTTATATCAGGGACGTCCGCCCATTGATGTATTTCCATAAGGCCAATTGGTCGGCAGTCGGTGATTTCTATCGACGCGGCCGCTACGTCCCGTTGCTGTATCTGCCGAAAGAAGCACTGGAAATCGCCATCCCGCAGGAGCTGGCCGACGCCATGGGCCTCACGGCCTATGGGGCCACCCCCCGGGGCGAGACGACCCAGCCAACTTCGAAGCCATGAAAAAAATCACGGTCGTCAGTGGGTGCTATAACGAGGAGGGCAACCTCGAGGAGCTTTTGCGCCAGGTCCGCGCCGTGGCCGCCAAGTTTCCCCACTATGAATGGAATTACCTGATCGTCGACAACTGCTCGACCGACCGCTCGCCGGAGATCCTGCGTTCAGCCGCGGCGGCCGACCGGAGCCTGAAGGTCATCTTCAACGCCCGCAACTTCGGCCACATCCGCTCGCCCTATCACGGCCTGCTGCAGGCGTCGGGTGACGCCGTGATCTTCCTCGCCTCCGACCTGCAGGATCCGCCCGAGTTGATTGAAAAATTCATCCCGCTGTGGGAACAGGGCTGGAAGGCCGTGGCCGCCGTGAAAAATGAAAGCGCGGAATCACCGGCCTTCTTTCTCATCCGCAAGATCTATTACAAGACCGTGGCCCGGCTGGCGGATGTGGACCTGTTGCTCAACTTCACCGGCTTCGGCCTCTACGACCGGACCCTGATCGAACACCTGCGGGCCAGCGAGGACCCCTACCCCTACCTGCGCGGACAGATCTCGGAGATCGGCTATCCGGTCGCCCGCGTGCCCTTTGTGCAGCCCCGCCGCACGCGCGGGTTCACCAAGAACAATTTCTACACCCTGTTCGACATCGCCATGCTCGGTTTCACCAACCACACGAAGGTGCCGCTGCGGCTGGCCACGATGGTGGGGCTTATGATGTCCATGCTCTGCCTCGGTCTCAGCCTCGGCTACCTGTTCTACAAACTGTTGAACTGGGACAGCTTCACCCTCGGCACCGCACCGGTGGTGGTGGGGTTGTTCTTCATCGGCTCGGTGCAGCTCTTTTTCATCGGCGTGCTCGGTGAATACATCGGCGCCATCCACACCAAGGTCACCAAGCGGCCGCTCGTCGTGGAGCGGGAACGCCTGAATTTCTGACGCGGGCGGGACGCACCGCTTGGTCGTGGGCCAGCGAGCTTGCTCGCGCTGCGCTGGCAGGCGCCCACGGCCTGACCCATCGCAACCCAGTTCACTTCGGACGATACACGCGCCATCGGGTCAACTACCTGAGTCCGGCCTGAGAGCACCATGCCGGCGCGAGCGAGCTCGCTGGCCCACGGAATTGTCAGGAAGGCTGGATCTTTTCAGACTTGGGATGCAGCGGCACCTGAAGGTTTTCCCGCAGGGTGTCGCGTGGCATGAAGGGCGAGAGATCCTCGAGCGGGGGCGAGATCAGCGTGCCGTCCGCCTGAACCGCGAGGCCGAGCTTGGGATGGAAGAACTGTTCGGGCGCCATGAACACCTCGCAGATCGCGGGACCGGCACACGCGAGCACCCGGGGCATCTCCCGGTCAAAATCCTCCCACGTGCGAATCTGGAAAGCCGGCATGCCGAATGCTACCGCCAGCTTGCTGAAGTCCGGACACGAAACCCCCGATTTCGCGTCGGTGCCGGCGTAGCGCCCCTTGAGCACCGCCTTCTGCGTGTGCTTGATCATCAGGTAGCCGTCGTTGTTGAAGATCACGAGTTTGATCGGGAGCTTGTGGTGCGCGACCGTCTGCAATTCCTGCAGGTTCATCATCATGCCGCCATCGCAGTTGAGGCAGAGCACTTCGCCGCGGTTGAGCGCGAAGGAGGCCCCGATGGCACCGGGCAGACCGAAGCCCATTTCGCCGAGTCCTTGTGAAGTGATCAGCCGCTGCGGGGGCGTGATCCGCAGGGCCTGGTGGCCGCTGAGCAGCGCCGTGCCCATGTCCGTCACGATCACCTGGTCCGGCTTCAGCTGCGCCACCAGCCGGTCCATGAAACGATAGGAATTGATGAAGCCATCCTTGTCGGCGTGCTCCGGCCCGATCCACGGAAATCGCGCGCGGACCTGACCGCACCAGTCCAGCCACTCGCGCGGCGCCGGGAGCGCGGCTGCCGCGGCCTGCCGGTGTGCCTCGCGGATGAATTCGCCCGCGTCCGCGCGGACCGGATGATTGAAGCGCTCGGGATATTTCTTCAGCTCGGCCGGATCGATATCGATCACCGTGATGTCCCGGGCCGCGCGGGCCAGTTCGCTGACATCATAACCAATCTGGGGAATCGCGAGCCGCGTGCCGATGGCGACGAGACAATCGCAGCTCTGGAGAATCAAATTGGCCGCGCGCTGGCCATATACGCCCGCGCTGCCGACCACCAGCGGATGCCCGGCGGGCAACAGGTCGATCGCCGACCAGGTCACGAGCACGGGCACACCGAACGTCTCGATGAAAGCCTTCACCTCATCCTGCGCGCCGGCCATGCGGATGCCCACCCCCAGCCAGAGCAGCGGTCGCTTCGCCGCCCGCAAGCGCGCCAACGTTGCGCTCACCTCGCGGTGCAGGGCCTCACCTTGCAATGGCGCGACGGCCGGCGGCAGCACCTCGGGGGTGTAGTGCGGCAACGTGCTTTCCTCGACCATCGCCGACTGCACACTCTGCGGAAAATCCAGCCAGCACGGGCCCGGCCGCCCGGTCGTGGCGATGTGCCACGCCTTTTCCAATTCATAGAGCGTCTGCTCCGGAGTCATCACGCGCGCCGCATATTTGGTCATTTTGCTGACGGCGAACGGGCTGTCGTAGCCCTGGATGCCATACATCCGGCGATCAAAGTCGGGCGTGATGTAGCGGGCATTCTCCTGACCGGAAAGGATCAGGCAGGGAATGGAGTCCGCCCAGGCTGAGAGGACGCCGGTGATGGCGTTGCTTGAGCCCGCCCCGGCGGTGACCAGCGCGAACGTCGGCACGCCGCTCACCTTCCAGTAGGCTTGCACCGCCATGGTGCAGGCCTGCTCGTGGTGCGGACAGACCAGCTCGATCTTCGAGTTGTAGAAGATCGAGTCAAAGATGTGGGCATTGGCGGAGCCGATGATACCGAAGGCGTGTTTGACACCCTTCTTCTCAAAAAATTCCGCAATCAGGTCGCTGACTTTGCGTTGCATGAAAAATGGGAGTGGTCAGCCCTGCATGAGCCGGTGCCACTCGATGGTTTTCTTAAGCGCCGTGTCCAGCGGCACGGTGGCCTTGAAATCCAAGTCCTGCGCCATCCGCGTCATGTCGGGCACCAGTCGGTTGCGGTCATGGCCGGTCTGGCCGAGGCGCAGGCGGATCTCCGGCACCGGCGAGAAATATTGGGTGATTTTCTGCGCCAGCGTGAGCAGGTCGACCGGTTCATCACTGCCGAGGTTGTAGGTCGTGCGTGGCCGGCCGGCCGCGAGCGCGAGCAGCACCCCGCAGGCAAAGTCACTGTAATACATCAGGCTGCGCACGGTCGCACCGTCGCCCATGATGCGGATCGGGCCGCCCCGGAAACTGTCGCGGATGAAATCCGTCACCGCCCAGGGCAGCTGGAGCGACTGGTAGGGTCCGACAAAGGCAAACGGCCGGAGTGTCACCACCGGCAGCTTGCTCTCGCTGATGGCGCACTGGGCCATCACTTCGGCAAGACGCTTGGACTCGGGGTAGACCGCATTGACGTCGTTGCATTTCAGGACGCCCCCGAAATCCTCGTTGATCCGCGGCAACTCCCACGGCTGCCCGCCATAGACGAGGCCCGAACTCAGAAGCACGACCTTCTGCAGGTCCTCCAGCAGGTTCGCGGCACGCAAAATCCGCAACGTGCCAAGGCTGTTGGTTTCCGCCACCGCACTGGGGTGGGAGGCAAACACGCGGCGATCAGTCAGTGCGGCGGCGTGGACAACATAGCGGACGTCGCGCGGCAGCTCGGTGAAATAGCGGATGTCGCCCTCCTGCAGGCTCACCCACTTCTCCTTGCCAAGGTGAGGCCAGCGCGCGGCAAACGCCTGGGTGTTGCGGCTGAAAATGGTGACATGCAGCCCGAACTGATGCTGCTCGTTCAAGACCTTCGCGAGTTCCAGCAACCACGTGCCGAGGAAACCCGTGCCGCCTGTGATAAAGAGATGCTGCCCTCGCAGTGGAGACAGGCGCTCGATCCGGCCTTGCAGCACGGCTTCCGCGTCGGCGCGAACCAGGGCGATCGCGGGACTCATGGCGCCGGGGGAGTTTTTCCGGCCGCCGCGCGGCGCGCGAGGGCATCGGCCACCTCAAGGATCAGGTCTTCCTGGCCGCCCACGACCTTGCGCTTGCCCAGCTCGAAGAAAATATCCCGGCCATCCACGCCCAGTTGCTTCGCCACCCGCTGCACCGGCTTGGCAAAACCGGAGAAGACCCCCGTCATGCCGCTGACGATGGTCACACCGCTGGACTCGGGCAGCGAGCCGGCAAACAGCTTCGCCGCGAGATCACCGGCATCCAGCGCTTTGTAGAGATCGAGGGAGGTCGTGTAGCCCTGCTTGATCAGCACGGCCGCGAGCAACTCGATCGGCGCATTGCCAGCCCCGGCCCCGAATCCCCGGCCCGTGCCGTCGACTATGCGGGCCCCGGCCTCAAGCGCGGCGATGGAGTTCGCGACGGCAAGACCAAGGTTGTTGTGCGCATGAAAACCGACCGGCACCTCCAGCTTCGACGCCAGCAGGCCGACCTTCGCGGTCACGTCAGCCGGAAAATAAGCCCCGGCGGAGTCCATGAGCACAATGCCCTGCGCCCCGTAGGACTGCATCTTTTTGGTCTCCTCCAGCAGCACGTCGGCGGAAACCATGTGGCTCATCATCAGCACGCCCCACGCCTCGCAACCCGCCGAGCGCACATGACTGATGTGCCGCTGCGTGATGTCCGCCTCGGTGCAGTGGCACCCGATGCGGAAAAGTTCGACGCCGGCCTCCATCGCGTTCGCGATCTCGCGATTGATGGTGGCGAAACCGGGGATGACATGAACACTCAGTTTGGTGCGGTGCAGGCAGGCCTTGGCGGCGCGCAGCATTTCGCCCTCGGGCACCAGGCTTTCACCCACCTGCAGCGAGGAGGCCCCGAGCCCGTTGCCATGGCCAACCTCTAGAAACGAAAATCCCGCCGCCTCTGCCGCCGCAGCGTAGGCCCGCACCTGATCCAGCGTGATCTGGTGGCTGTAGGCATGGGAACCGTCGCGCAAGGTTGCGTCGCAGACCGTGATGCTGGGATGGCCGTCAGGCATGGGAATCAGTTTTGGGTGGACCGTTGCCGCGCGTAAGCTTCCGCAAAAGCAATCGCGGCGCAGTTGATGATGTCAAGGTTGCCGGCGTAACGCGGCAGGTAGTCGCCGAGCCCGTCCACGCGCACCATCGCCACCAGCCGGCCGTTCTCCAGCATCGGCTCGAGGACCAGCTGGTAGCCGGGGATGTAGGCCTTGATGCGCGCGACCATTTCCGCGACCGCCGCGCGCGTGCGCTCGAGGTCGGGCTTCGCGATCTTCGCCATCACCGTGGTCTGCATGTGCACGCACGGCTGGGCGGGATTCAGGTTGAGGATCGCCTTGGTCCGTGCACAGCCGCCGAAAAGCTGGAGACCTTGCTCCGTGGTCTGGAGATACTCGTCGAGGTTGATCCGTGTGGCCGGCCCGGCGCTGCGGGACGCGATGCTGGAGACCGCCTCGAGGTATTCCACGTCGGGGTTGGCCGCCTTGATGGCATGCGCCAGCGGAATCGAGGCCTGGCCGCCGCACGTGATCATGTTGATGTTGGGCTCCCGCAGGCAGTCCGCGAGGTTGACCGCGGGCACGCACATCCGGCCCACCTTGGCCGGGGTAAGATCCACCGCGACGATGCCCATCTCCGCCAGCAAGGGCGCATGTTTCACGTGGTCCAGCGCGCTGGTCGCATCAAACACGAGGGAGAGTTCGTTTTTCAGATCGGCGATGCCTTGAAGACCCCGCGCGGAAACCGGCACGTTGAGCAGGCTCGCTTTCGTCATGCCCGGCGAGGACAGGTTGCGGCCCGCAAACAGCCGGCACTCCAACACGGGCGAGCGCAGCACCTTCATCATCAAGTCGGTGCCGATGTTGCCGGTGCCCAGGATGGCGACGCCGAGTTTCTTCGCGCTCATGACGAGAGGACGACCTTGGCGCTGCGCTGCCAGGCGATGGTCTTGCGGATTGCCTCGTTCAGTGGGATCCACGCGCGCAGGCCGAGTTCAACCTCGGCGCGCTCGACCGACGGGACATAGCGGGAAAGCGGACGGCTGGACCCCGGGGTCTCGGCGATTTTCACCGGCAAGGTTTCCCCGGCCGCCGTGGCGACAGTCCGCGCCACTTCCGCAATGCTCAGGCTGACCGGAGATCCGACATTGTAGGCCCGGCCGGGCGCTCCGGCCAAAAGCATCGTCCACAGCCAGATCGCGAGGTCGGCCGCATAGAGGTAGGACCGGTGCGGCGTGCCGTCGCCGGTCACCTGGATGGAGCGGCCGTGCAGCGCATCCCGGATGAAATTACCCATGGCGTAATTCTCGTCGAGGTGCGGTCCGACAAACGCGAAGCAACGCGCGATCTTAAGCGCATAGCCGTGCTGCGCCGCGTGCGCGATGCACAGCTGCTCAGCCACGCGCTTGCCCTCCGCCCAAGCCGCGCCGGGCGGCAGCGGTTTCGCGAGGCCCGGGTGATCCTCGGGCACGTGGGTCAGCCCCGCCGGCTGGGGGCCGTAAACCGCGCCCGAGCTGACATGAAGGAAATTCCTGACCCCAGCCGCCGCCGCGAAGTCGAGCAGATGGCGCATGCCGGTCGTAATGCGCTCAATCAATCCGTCGGGCGTCTCGTTCTTGGTCCAGACACCCGTGTCGGCCGCCGCATGGATGAGGTGCGTGAAACGTCCGGCCGGAAGGGCAAACGTCCGCAACTCTCCCTGGTGGAACGCCAGGTCACCGCGCGCCACCAGATGCGGAGCCTTCTGCGCAAAGGCCGCCGGATCGCGCGTCAGCACCACGGCGCGCATCTCCAGCCCGAGCGTGTCATTGGCGCGGGCAAAACTCTCCAGCAGCCACGTCCCGAAAAAACCCGTGCCACCCGTGATGAAAAATCCGGCCCCGCGCGCCCCGGCCCAGAGCTTGCCGGTGTGGGCGAGCACATGGTCGAGATCCTCGGCCGGCAGCGGGGGCAGCGGAGCAGGCATCAGCGGGAACGGACAAAGTCGTGAATGACGGATATCTCGTAATCCAACATGGCGGACGTGAGACCGGGGTAGGTGCCGAGGAAAAGCGCGCGCTGCATGAGTTCGTCGGCGCCGGGCATCTCACCGACCACGCGAAGCGCCTGCGGCCGGTCCTTCCGTAACTGCACGAAGGCCGGTTGCCGGAGCAGATTTCCGCCAAACAGCATCCGATTGCCGATTTTCTTCGATTCCAGGTGTCGCGCCAAGTCCGTGTTGGAAAACGGCGCGCCGGCCTTCACGCGCAGCATGAAACCGAACCAGCTGGGATCACAGCGGCAACCGCTGGAATCCCAACTGAAACCTGAAACTTGAGACCTGAGACCTGAGTTTTTTTCCGAACCCTCAGCTTTCAGGTTTCCGGTCTCAGGTCTCTCTTCCGGCTTCCAGCCGGTCGCATGGGTGGGCAGCGAGTAGTCGAAAAACCCGCCGAGATCCGCCAACCCCGCCCGCAACGTCTCCCAATTGCGTTTCCGGGCCTCGATGAAAGCCGGCAGTTTTTTCAACTGCTGGCGGCCGATCGCGGCCTGCGGATCGAGCGGCTTCAGGTTATAACCGAGGTGGCTGTAGATATACTTGTGATCATAACCTTTCGGCAGTTCGCCGAGCTGCCATTGGAAGCGTTTGCCGCAGGTGTCGTCCTTGCCGCTTGCGCACCAGCAATCGCGGCCCCAGTCGCGGAAACTCTCGGCATAGGTCTTGAGCGGTGGCCGGTGAACGATGTTGACCGCCCCGCCTTCGCCCATCGTCAGGTGATGCGGTGGATAAAACGACTGCGTGGAAATGTCGCCCCATGCCCCGGTGTAGCGCGTGATGTGCGTGCCGTCGACCGGGATGCCCGGTGAGTTTTCCGTAAAGCCGAGCGCCTTCGCCCGGGCCACGGGCATCGAATAAGTGCACCCGAGCGCGTCGCAGTTGTCCTCGATCAACCACAGGTCGTGCCGGCGGCAGAATTCCAGCACGGCGCCAAGGTCGAAGGGATTGCCCAGGGTGTGCGCCATCATCACGGCCTTCGTCTTGCCCGGTGTGAAAGCCGCTTCCAACTGGTCCACCCGCGCGTTGCCGGTGGCCGGATCATTGTCGATGAACACCGGCACGGCGCCGCCCTGGATGATGGGGGCCACCGTCGTGGGAAAGCCGGCGGCCACGGTGATGACTTCGTCGCCCGGTGTGATGCGCTTCGCGGCCGGCAGCTTGTGGGTCGTCAGCGTCGAGAAGGCCACGAGGTTGGCGGAG
>JBKJRX010000143.1:0-2614 GCA_046593155.1 Lacunisphaera sp. | reverse complement strand
TTTTAAGAGACCTGAAACCTGAAGGTCTCCGGCCCTCCTCTGCTATCTCTGCGATCTCCTGTTAAATTATTCCGTATATTTGCGCTTCGTGTGTTAAAAATGCCTTGGGTTTATTTTCAGGTTTCAGGTTTCAGGTCTCAGGTCTCAGGTTTCGTTTCGAGTCAGTTTGAGGAACGTCTTCGCGATGGGCAGCAGCGCTCGCGCCTTGCTGTTCCAGTTCTGCAATTGTTTCACACGGGCCTTCAGCACCGCGGCCTCTCCGTTGCGGCCCTTGGGCAGCGTCTTCGCCAGCTGGTCCAGCCGGCTCCCCCCGCTCTGCAGCTGCTTCGACAGGCGATTCTCGATGAACCGCTGCACCATCTTCCTCATCTCCAGGTCAGGCTCGAACAACTCCGCCCGGTCACTCTCACTCGACACCTCCTTCACCGCCCCGACTTCGCGCAGGACCCTGAGCCCCTGGCTCACGGACCCTTTGCTAATATCCAGCCGCGACTCGATGTCGGCGAAGCTGAGCGGCACGGGCGACGCGAAGACGATGCCGTAGATCGCCGCCACCGACTTCGGCACGCCGAGCAACTCGGCCGCGTCCACGAAGAAATCCACCATGGCCTGCTCGAACGCGACGGCGTCCGCCGCGCGGTCACCGGTCAGGACGAGGCCAGACCCGCCTACGCCGGGCTTCGGCGCGACCAGCAGAGGACCAGCCGCCGCCTGGCCTATGGCTGGCAGGCTACGGACAGAAGACGGAGAACGGAGGGCCGAGAGAGGCATCAGGGGATACCTGATGGCAGAAACCCCGGCCACTTCAATTCATTTTGAACAAAACTATGAATTTTAAGGCGGGCGGTAGGGTCGCCGCTCGTCGGCGGACCGGGTTCGCGTTCGTCCGTCGTCGCGGCCCGGCGACAAGCGCCGGCCCTACCAATGCCGAGGGCGCTTGGGGGCAAGCGCCCCTACCATCGGCCGGTAGGGCGCGGACTCCGTTCCGCGCCGTCCGACCGGCGGTGAAGGGACTCACCGCCCTACCCTGGCATCGACGCCATTTTATGCTGGGCGACGGTCACACCGCTCATGCACCGTGCCCGTCATCAAAGCCAGCAGCCGGCGCGCGGGATTTGCCATCACAGATAATGAGGCAGCTCTTTCTTGAAATAGTCATAGGTCCGCCGCAGGGCGGCCCGGATGCCCACCCGCGGGCTCCAGCCGAGCTTCTGCCGGATGAGCGTCCCGTCCGAATAGTAGTCGCCGATATCGATTAATTTCCGCTCCGCGGGAAATTTATGCACCCGGTAGGAGGCCCGTTGGCCGGCCACCGTGACCAGACTGTCGGCCACCGCGCGCAGGCTGACGGGCTCCGTGCCGCCCAGGTTGAAAATACCGCCGACCGCCTCGGGTTTGGCGGCGGCCACGAGGAAGGCGTCAACCGCGTCGTCGACGTAGGTGAAGTCGCGCAACTGGTCGCCTCCCCACACCTCGAAGGGCGTGCCCTGCACCGCGCACTTGACCCAGATGCCGACGAAGGTCTGGCGCGCGTCCTTCACGCGCATGCGCGGGCCGATCGTGTTCGTCAGCCGGAGCACCGTGCTCCGGATACCATGCACCTGGGAGTAGAGCAGGTGAAACTGTTCCCCGGCGAGTTTGTTGATCCCGTTCACATCCACCGGCCGCAACGGGTGCTTCTCATCCACCGGGAGATAGTCGGGCCGGCCATAAATCTGGCGGGTGCTCGCGAACACGATGCGAATGCCGGGATTGTGCCGGCGGCAGGCCTCGAGGATCGAAAGCTGTGCGCGGCCATTGATCTCCAGGTCCGTCTCGGGATCGGTCATCGAATCGAGGTGGCTCGTCTGGCCCGCGAGATTGAAGAGGTAGTCCTGGCCGCGAACAAAGATCGGCAGGCTGTGCCGGTCCCGCACATCCGAGATGTTGACGGCCACCTTCTGCTCCAAGCCGGCGATGTTGCGACGGTTACCGCCGTATTCCGGAATCAGACTGTCGACCAGCGTTACCTTGGCGCCAAGCTGGACGAGCTTGCGGGCCAGGTTCGAGCCGATGAACCCCAGACCCCCGGTGATGAGCACCCGTTTGCCGCGATAAGATGGGCCGTGATTTTTCATAGGACTGCCTGATTAGTTGCCGGCCATCGGGATAAATCTGATGCCAGAGAAACCGATGACCACACAAGCGAAACCTGAGACCGGAGATCCGAGACCTAAAATCAGAAACCTGAGACCTGAGACCTGAAGTTGCCCTGATTTGACGGACAGTGGCTTGGGGTCAAAGCACCGCTGGGATCACAGGGGGGAGCAATTGTTCATTTTTCATTGTTCAGCGTTCATTGCCGAATCGGGCCCTCCCCCAATGAAAATGCACGATTCCGGCCGAGGGCGCTTGGGGGCAAGCGCCCCTACCTCCGCGCCGCCCGACCGGCGGTGAAGGGACTCACCGCCCTACCCTGGCATCGTCCATTTTTCATTGTTCATCGTTCATTGCCGACCCGGTCGGCCAAATGGAAAATGCACGCTTCCCGCGGAGGGCGCTTGGGGGCAAGCGCCCCTGCCATCGGCCGGTAGGGCGCGGACTCAGTTCCGCGCCGTCCGACCGGCGGTGAAGG
>JBKJRX010000344.1:0-11938 GCA_046593155.1 Lacunisphaera sp. | reverse complement strand
GCTCCGCTCCGGCGGCGAGGCGGAGGTCACGGCCCTCGACGTGAACGAGGCCAAGGTGCGCCTCATCGATCAAGCCGCTCAGGCGCAGGGCGCGCGCGGCATCACGACGATCGTCCTGCTCGTGCTGGGCCTCGGCGGCATCCAGCTGCTCTCCCTCAGCATCCTGGGGGACTACCTCGGCAAGGTCCTCGAAGAGACCAAGGGCCGCCCGCGCTATATTCGCGCCCGCATCTTCAAGGGTCAGGGTATTTTCAGCGGTGAACGCGACATGCGCGACTTCATGACCGAGGTGAAGCAATCACAGCGCGATCGCTCCCGTTAGCTCTCCGGCCCCACCCGTCGTGTCCGCACCCACCGAAGGCTTTCAACCCCGCGTCCACTGGGCCCCGGACACCCCGCTGCGCCGGCTATTGTTCACCCTGCGCCTGGCCGGGGATCTGCAGACCAATACGATTTACCGGGACCTGCGCCGGGAACTCGCCGGGGTTTCCGGCCGGCTGCTCGACGTCGGTTGCGGCAACAGCCCGTTCCGCCACCTGCTCGATCCGGCCCGCACGCAATACCAGGGCATCGATGTGGAGGTGGCCGCCCGCTTCGGCTACCGCAATCCGGACACCGTTTATTACGATGGGAAAACCATTCCCTTCGCCGACCACTCCTTCGATGCGGTGCTCTGCACCGAGGTGATGGAGCACGTGCCTGAGGCCGGCCCCTTCGTCAGCGAGCTGCACCGCGTGCTGAAACCCGGTGGCCTCGCGGTGGTCACCATCCCCTGGTCGGCGCGCTTCCATTATCAGCCCCACGACTACCACCGCTATTCGCCGAGCATGCTGGCGCTGATCTTCGCCTCGTTCCGGACCTGCGTGGTCCGGCCCCGCGGCACCGACCTCAGCAGCATCGCCTCCAAGACGGTGGTCGCCTACGCTCGGAATCTCCTGCGCTTGAGACCCGTGGCCGCAGCGGACTGGCTGCTGATACCCTTCCGTCTGCTCGCCGCCCTGCTCGCCGCACCTCTTCTGCTGATCGCGCTCGCGCTCGGCCATGCCGGCATCTTATTCGGGCTGGGTTCCACCGACGACCCGCTCGGCTACACCCTCGTCCTTAAAAAATAGTCCTCATGGCGGACATCGTCGACGAACGCGGTTACAATCAGATCTTCAAGCCCACGACGGCCTCGGCCATCCGGCTGCGCCGGCGCGCCCAGGCGATGGTGGCGGCGATGGATCTGCCGGATACGCCTGCCGCGCGCGCCCGGATCCGCATCCTGGAGATCGGTTGCGGGATGGGCGAACTCGCCCATGAACTCGCGCTGCTCACAGGCGCGCGGGTCACGGGGGTTGATCTCTCGCCCGGGTTCATCGAGCACGCCACCGCCACCCACCGGCACGCGCAGCTGAATTTCATCGTCGCCGACCTCAGTCAGTCCAATCCCGCCAGCGAACAGGAACAATACAACTTTATCGTCGGCAACGGCATCCTGCATCACCTGTATCACCACCTCGACACCTTCCTGCCGGTGCTGGCGCGCTGGCTCACGCCCGCCGGAAGGTTGATCTTCTGGGAGCCAAACCTGTGGAACCCGTATGTCTTCCTGATCTTTTCATTCCCGTTCCTCCGCAAGGCCGCCAAACTCGAGCCGGACGAGATGGCCTTCACGCCGGGTTACATCCGGAGAAAACTGCGGGCGGCCGGTTTCAGCCAGGTGCGTGCCACCACCCGCGATTTCCTGCTGCCCAACACGCCGGATGGCCTGGTCCGTCCCGTGATCGCCGCCAGTGACGTGCTCGACCGCATCCCCCTGGTCAACCGGGCGGCGCAGTCCCTGTTTTTCGTGGCGGAGAAACCAGGCGCTGCGCGGCCATAGCGGATTTCCGTCGGCCGGCTGTCTTAAGGTGAAGGCCGGCCAATACACTGCTTGCCCTTCAGGTGGGCGTCGCAAGCATTCCGCCGCGTCGCTGAAATCAATGAGTCATTCACCCGCCACCGGCCCGGCTTCTCTCGCGACCCCATGAAAACCCGCCCGCCATGGCGTGAGATTATCGTGGCGCTCGCCCTGTTCGCGGGCGTGCTCTGGCTCCGGTGGCCCACCTTCGGCTTCGGCCTTTGGAACGTGGATGAGGCGATCCACGCGGTGGTGGCGCGCACCCTTCTCGACGGCGGCGTGCTTTACCGCGACGCGATCGACCTGCGCGCGCCGCTCTCCTATTATGCGGAGGCCGCGGTCTTCGCGCTTGCCGGCGTGAACAATCTCTGGGCGATGCGTTTCCTGATCGCGCTGCTGATCACCGGCACCGCCTGGTCGCTGTTCCTGGCCGGCCGCGGCCGGCGTGGGCTGGCCGCCGGCGGCTGCGCGGCGGCCATCTACGCCATCCTTTCCTCCTGCCTGTTCTATCCGGTGGATGCCTACGCCGCCAATACCGAGTGGTTCGTGGCGTTTTTCTCCGCGGCCGCCGCCGCATGTTTTTTCACCGCCGGCCGCATCCCGACGCCCCGGCGGCTGTTTTTCACCGGCCTGCTTTTGAGCGGCGCCTTCCTGTCCAAGCAGCCCGCGCTTCTGGAACTCGCCGCCCCGGCCGCCACCTTGCTTTGGCTGGTCTGGCGCCGGGAGCTGACCCAACGGGAATTCCGGTCGCGTGGGCTGGCGCTGGCGGCCGGCTGGCTGCTGCCGGTTTTCCTGGCGGGCCTCTACTTCGTCTGGCACGGCGCGCTGCGGGACCTGATTTTCTACAGCTGGACCTACAACCTGTCCTATTACGGACCGGAAATCACGACCGGGGACCGGGCCGCCGCGCTGCTGGTTTCATTCCGCTTGTTGCTGGCAGGTTCCCAAGGCCTGCTGACCGCGCTCTGGGTCGCCGGGGGCGGCCTGCTGCTTTACCGCCTGGCCCAGCGCCAGCCCACTCACGGCGAGCAGACCGGGAGTCCCGGCGCCGTCTATCTGATCGTCTGGTCGCTGGCGGCACTCGGCGGCGCCGCCTCGAGCGGCCGGGATTTTGAGCATTACGTCATCCAATTCCTGCCCGCTTTCGCGCTCGGCGCCGGTCTCGCCCTCGCGCACACCGGCCAACTCGCCCGGTCACCTGCCGGCCGCTGGCCCGTGCGGCTGGGTGCGGCCCTCGCCGCCGCCGTCGCGTCTTATCTGCTCGCCGCCGCTATTCCCGGCAAACGGCACCGCACCATACCCATCGACCCCTCCCAGCGCGTCGCCACCTACATCCGGGAACACTCCGCGCCGGCTGATCGCATTTTCGTGTGGGGATTCCACCCGGACATTTACCTGACGGCCGACCGCCGTGCCGCCAGCCGCTTTGTCATCTGTTCGTTCATCACCGGCCTGATTCCCTGGACCAACATTGCCCCGGGGCGCGACACGACCTACGCGATGGTGCCCGGCGCATTGGAAACCTTGCTGCGCGATCTGGCGGCGAACCGGCCGGTCTTCATTGTCGATTGCAGCGTGGGGGCCAACCGGCACTGGCAGAAATACCCGCCTGAAAAATACCCGACCCTGAGCGATTTCCTTCGCCAGCACTATCGCCAGGTCGAGTCACAGGTCTTCGTGCCGCAGGGTTTCCGCCTCTACCAGCTCCGGTCCCCGGCCGAGCCTTTCGTTGAACCATTGGTGCCCCCGCTTCTGCCGGTCGAGGTCACCCGCACCCTGAAGCTCGGCCTGCTCGCTGCTTCCCTGCACCCGATCCAGGCCAGCGCGCGGCACGGAGCCAGTTACTCGTTCATTGATGGCCGGGCCGAGTTGTTTGCCCATGCACCCGCTTCGATCATTTATCGGATCCCGGCGGGGGTCGCGGCTTTCCGGGGAGGTTATGCGCTCAGAGACGGAGCCTACGCGGCGAGCAACCGCGAAACGACCGATGGCGTTGAATTTATCATCCGGTGGCGGCCGGCCGGCGGCCGGGAACAGGTTCTGTTGCACCGCTTGCTCCGTCCGCGCGAGGAACCGGGGGACCGGGGCCTGCAATCCTTCCACATCACCCTCCCGGCGCATACGGGCGGCGAACTGGAACTGGTCACCGATCCGGGCCCTTCCGGCCTCGCGACGAGCGACTGGGCGTTCTGGGCTGATTTGCTTTTGGAAAATTCTCCCTAGACGCCGGCTAAGTCCCCTCCTATAATTTCTCCATCCTATGGATTCCGCCCAGCCTCTTCCCGCCCGACCCACTCCACTCGATTGGATCTTCCGGATTCTCGGTTTTCTGGCGCTGACCTTGATCGCCTTCGTCTTGCCGGATTTTCCCGCATCCGGACTGGATTCCTCATGGCGCATGGCGCTGGGTAAGTTCCTCCTGGACGGCCGGCAATTCGGCACGGAGGTCGTGTTCACCTATGGACCGCTCGGTTTT
Source organism: Lacunisphaera sp. (assembly GCA_046593155.1). Taxonomy (GTDB): domain Bacteria; phylum Verrucomicrobiota; class Verrucomicrobiia; order Opitutales; family Opitutaceae; genus Lacunisphaera. The sequence goes on along the minus strand of JBKJRX010000344.1, from coordinate 7,580 downwards.
GTCATGGGCAAGACTTATTGGGGCGGGCAATGGGCGAGCCTGATCGTCTGGCATGGGCTGCAAGCGGTGGTTTTTTCGGCCATCGTCTTCTGGCACGGCTACCGGCTGGGCGGCTACGCCCGGGTGTTCTTTTTCCTTTTCTTTTTCTTCCTCGGCCTGACCTACCAGGACGCCATGCATCAGACCATCGTGGCCTTCGCCGGGCTGGAACTGATCCGGCGCACCAACACCCCCTGGCGCTGGAGTTCCGTGGCCTGGCTCGCGCTGCTGGCGATACTCTCGCTCGTCAAATTCACGAACCTGCTGCTGGCGCTTTTCCTGGTGCTGCTGGCGGGCGGGACGGATTTTTGGACCCGGCGCCGGTTCCTGGCGGCACTGCGCGCGCCGGCCATCTTTGTCGGCCTGTTCCTCGTTGGGTGGATGCTCTGCGGACAGCAACTGGGCAACATCCCGGCCTATCTGTATAGCTCGTGGGAAATCAGCCAGGGCTATCAGGATGCGATGGGATTCTCCTGCCCACCCGCCCAGCTTTACATGGGCATCACGGTGCTGGGACTGGTCGCCACCTACCTGCTGATCAACCTCGCCACCCATCCGGAAAAACCGCGCGCCACTGCCCTGACCCTCGGCACAACCGCGTTCATTTATCTCAATTGGAAACATGGCTTCATCCGGGCCGACGGGCATCAGGTCGGTTTCTATTTCGCCGCGCTGGCGGTGATTGTGACCGCCCGCATCCTGGTCGATGAAGCCCCGCGCTGGCGGCTGGCCAAACACCTCATGCTCGCCGCCGCCGGATTGGTTTCGCTCATCGGCATTGACGTGGTCCTCCCCGGGGTCGTGCGCGGGGCCTTGGGGGGCACCGAGGCTAAACTAAACAAAAACTTCTTCTTCGCCCTCGGGATCGGGCCCAAGCGCAATTATTATGAGACGCACCTGCAGGTCGAGAGGAACGGGCTCGAGCTGATTAAAGCGAAGACTCTCATCGGGCGGTCCTCCGTTGATGTCCTGGGCTACGAGCAGGCGGTCGCCCTGTTCAACGATTTCAACTATCAACCTCGTCCCGTCTTTCAGGGCTATTCCGCCTACACCCCCTATCTGTCCCGCCTGAATTACGACTACTACGCATCGGACCACGCCCCCGACTTCGTCCTCTTCAAGCTGCAGACCATCGACTATCGGCTAGCCACCATGGACGACCCCCACGCCTTGCGGCTGCTGATCCAACGCTACACCTATCTTTTCACCGAGCAGGGTTTCACGGTCTGGCAACGCAAGCCCGGGCGCTTTTACGCCGCCGTCTTCGATCCGAAGCCGATCCGCTCGACCACCATCCGGTTCGGCCAGAAACTCGATATCGCGGACTTGGCCGGCCAGAATCTCTGGGTCGAGATTGACTACCGCTTCAGCCTGCTGGGCAAGCTCCGCCGGTTCCTCTTCAAACCGGTCCTGGTCCAGCTGCGCATCACCGATGACAAGGGCACCGAGAGCGTCCACCGCCTGCCCCGCCCCATCGGCGAGACCGGCTTCATGCTCAATCCGGTGATCGACGACCTGCTGGACTTCATGCGGGCCGCGGGCGGCACACCCAAGCGCCGCGCCCACAGCATCGCCATCGAGGTCGCGCCGCAGGACCGTGACTGCGTGCAGGACGACCTCAAGGTCTCCCTCCACTCCATGCCCATATCCGACGCGGGGAAGAATTATTTCAAGGAGGCCGACCGGGCCAAGTTTCACATGTTCAGCGATGCCCCCGTTTCCTTTGAGGCCCTCAATCCGCCCAACGAGGATCAGATTGACCGGCGGTCGGTGATGATCCTGCATGCCCCCAGCGAGATGATTTTTGATGTTCCGGCCGGGGCCACGACTCTCAACGGCGCCTTTGGTTTCATCCCCGGGGCCTATAGCAACGGCGGACGCACCAACGGAGCCGAGTTCGTCATCTATTGGAGTTCCGGCGGTGAACCCGTGATCCTGCATGAACGTTTCATGGATCCGGTGAATCGCATGGGGGATCGGGGCCTGCAGAAATTCAGCGTCACTCTCCCGCGGAGCACCGGCCGCGTCTTTCTTCGCGTCAATCCCGGCCCCTATGGCCAATTCGCCTTCGACTGGACCGGTTGGTCCGATATCGAGTTCAAGTGACGATGCCCCCCGCTTCCCGCTGATGCCGCGCCGCCTCCCCAACCAAGCCTGGTTCTGGGCGGCGATTGCGCTCACCCTCTTCAAGCTTTGGCTGACCGGGGGGCAGACGATCTTCGCCATCGGCCCGGCTTTCCATGATGACCGTCTCTTCGTGGATCTGGCCGGGCATTTGATCGAAGGCCGGTGGCTCGGGCCCTATAACCAGTTCACGCTGGCCAAGGGGCCGATGTTCCCGCTGTTCATCGCGGGCACCTTCTGGCTGGGGCTGCCACTGATTTTTGCCCAACAGCTGATCTACGCCGCGGCCTGCGCCGCGCTCACCCGCAGCCTGGGGCCGTGGCTGCGCACCGCCGCCGCCCAATTTTTTTGCTACGTCGTGCTCCTCTGGAATCCCATGAGCTTCGATGCCGGCAACCTCAGCCGGGTGATGCGCCAAAACCTTTACACCCCGCTGGCGCTCTTTTGCGTGGCCGGTCTGGTCATGCTCTTCGCCCGCCGCCGTGAGACCATCCGGCGACAGATCGGGCCCGCCGTGCTCGCCGGCCTGAGCCTGGGGTGCTTTTGGCTTACCCGGGAGGAAAGCGTGTGGTTTTTGCCCGCGGTCGGCCTGCTCTTGTTCGGCTGCGCGGCCGCGCTCGGCCGCGAACTTCTGGAGCGATGGCGCACCGCTGCCGTCACCCTGGGTTGCCTGGCCCTGGCCGCGCTGCTGCCCATCGTCATCGTCTCCACTCTGAACCTGCGGCATTATGGCTGGTTTGGCACCGTCGAGTTCCACTCCTCCGAATTCAAGGCCGCCTATGGTGCGCTGACCCGGCTGAAAACCGGCCCGGAACTCGACCAGGTGCCGGTCACCCGCCAGATGCGCGAACGGGCCTACGAGCTCAGCCCCACGTTTGCGCGCCTGCGTCCCTACTTCGAGACCTTTGTCACCGACAACTGGTCGGAGAAGAATCTTTTTCCCGCCACCGAACGCCAGATCCGCGGCGGCTGGATGGTGTGGGCGTTTCGCGACGCGCTCACGGCCGCCGGCATGGCGCCCGACGCGGGAACCGCGCTCCGCCACTTCCAGCTCATCGCCGACGAAGTGAACGCCGCGTGTGATACCGGCCGCGTGCCCGCCCAGCCCCGCCGCAGCGGCTTTCTACCGCCACTGACTTTCCGGCAGGTCGGTCCGCTCATCGACACCGCCACTGAATACACCGTCTTCTTCATCCTCTTTCGCGACTTCAAGGCCCAGGCCCCGGACAGCATTGGCGATTACGCCGAGCTCAAGCCGTTCCGCAACGTCGTCGGCACCCGGCTCAGTCATGCACCGCGGTCGCCGCTGCCGGCCACGCCCGGGCAGGACCGCCGCAATGACTGGAAGGTGGAAACCCTTGAACGGATTGGGAATCTGGGGGCGCAGGTTTTCGCGTGGCTCGGGCCGCTCCTGCTGCTGGTCGGCGTGGCGCGGGGCATCGAAAGTGTGGGCGCACGCCGCGTGTCTTTTCCGCTGGGGCTCGCGGGAGCCATGCTGGCTGCCTGCGCCGCCTATCTCGCGATCAACATCCTCGTTCAGGTTACCTCCTTCTATAATATGAGTCCGGCGGCGCTCGCCTCCGCCTATCCGCTCTACCTCGTCGCCCTGGTGGCGATTGTCATCGACGCCGTGCAAGCCTGGCGGCGCCCGTCGCTGGTCGCGGCTCCCACCACGCTGGCGGTCCCGCGCCCGGCCTGGCTCGCGGCCGGCGGCGCGGCGCTCGTGGTGTTTGCGGCCCGGCTGGCGGAAATCCATCTCTTCGCCAGCGATGTGCCCTACAATGACCAATGGGTCATCGAAGCCGAGCAGATCATCGCCCCGTGGCTGAATGGCACCCTGACGCTGGGGGATTTTTTCCGGCCGCACTTCGAACACCTGCCGGTGTGGACCCGCTTGCTCGCGTGGTTGCAGGTGGCCTTCACCGGACGCTGGGATCCCCTGGTGCAGATGACCGTCAATGCCCTGCTCCACGCGGGTTTCATCGCGCTGACCACCCGCTGGGCCTGGTCGGTGCTGCGGCCGGCGCCCGCGACGGCCGTCACCGTGCTGCTGGTGCTCGCGGGCAGCCTGCCCCATGCGTGGGAAAACATCGCCTGGGGCTTTCAATCCCAGTTTCCGCTCGCGCTGATTTTCCTTTTCCTGCACGTGCACGGTGCGTGCACCCACCCGGCCGGCAGCAAAGGCTGGTGGTTCGCGCAGGCCGCGGCGGTGGCCGCGCTGTTCACCCTCGCCAGCCTGTGGTTGGCGCCGCTCGCCGTGGTTCTCTCGTGGCTCTGGACCGGTCCGCGGCGGAAACAGGACCTGCTGGTCCCCGGCGTCATTGCCGCGCTCGGCATCGGGATCCTCGCGCTTATTCACTTCACGGGCGAAGGCTCCTTCACCCAAGTCCCACGCGCCCCGACTGATTTCCTCCACGCCTGCCTGCACCTGCTGGGCTGGCCCAGCATCCTGCCCGGGGCCGCGGCGATCGTGCAGCTGCCCTGGCTGGTGCATGCCCTGCGCTTGCGGAGCCAGGCCGGCACGCTGCCGGTTGATCGCATGATTTTCGTCCTCGGCCTGGTGAATGGTGTGCAGGCCGCCGGCCTCGCCTTCGGCCGGACCGGGGATAACCACGATTTCGTGTCGCGCTACGGCGACCTGCTTTTTCTCGGCGTGCTGGCCGGGTCTTTTGCCCTTTGCCGACTGTTGCCCGCGCCCGGCCGCGCGCGGCCGGTCTTTTTTCTGGGCACGGTGCTGTGGGCCGGACTGGTGCTGCTGGGATTGGCACGGAACAGCACCGAGGGTCACGCCCATTATTTTCACCTCCATGCCGCGGAACAGGCGGCGCTCCGCCGCACGGCCGTGCAAAGCTACCTCGCGTCCGGTGACCACACCGTGCTCGACGCGCCGGCCACCCGCGCGGTGCTCATTCAGGACATCGCGCTGGTCGCCCGCTTGCTCGACCAGCCAGGTCTCCGGGCGCTGCTGCCTGTCTCCGTCAACCCGGGTTCGCCACCGGATGCGCTGGGCGGGTTCGTTCGCCGGTGGCAGTCGCGCTGGCCGTGGCTCCTCGCGGCCGGCGGGGTGCTGCTGGTCTGCGGTGTGGGCTGGCAGGGTTGGCGCGAACGGAGACACGACCCGCTCGTTCCGATGACTGTTCCGGTGGACCCTTGGGGTTGGCGTCTGGCCGCGGTGATCAGTGTCGGCACCGTGATCCCCATGCTGATCCTCGCCAATCCGCTGTCGCTGGATGCGGGCCAGCGCTGGCAGCGCTGGCTGGGTGGCCAGCAGGCTCTCTCCGGCCTGACGTTCAGCTTCACCACGCTCTCACCATTCGGCCCCGAGCGCCTGCAAGGCGCCGCACCGCTGCAGCCTGAAGTGCTGCGCAATCAATTCTACGGCACCGCCCCCGCCGGGCCCGACCTGACCTGCACCGTGGTCAGCTCATCCTTTGTCCTCAGCCAGCCGTGGTTGGTCGTGCCCTATGCCGGTTATCCCATCGGCAACGGCAATGGCCTTCGCGTTCGCATCCTTGATGACCAAGGCGCGCAATTCGGAGAGGAAATTGGCTGCCCCGGTCCCAATGGTGAGAGCGTGGCTTACTGGGTCGTCGATGTCCGTCCGTTGCTGGGAAAACGCGCGCAACTCGTGCTGTATGACGGCCGCAGCGACACGGAAGCCTGGGTGGCGGCGGCTCCGCCCATTCCGACCGAAACTCCCCAACTGGCCGTCAGTCTGGCCGAGGGATTGCGCAACGAAAAGAAGGCCTCCGCCCATGCCTCGCTCGGCATCATTGCGCTCGTGGCCTTCCTGTGCGCCGTGCTCGGTTGGATGCGCGGACGGATCACCTGACGGACGCGGTATTTCTGCCTTTGCCAAGCCGGGGCCGGCTGCTTTGCTCCGGCCGTGTCCTTGCCCCCCGCCCAGTCCGCGCCACCGCTCGAACTTACTGTCGTGATCCCGTGCCTCAACGAGGCGCTCACGATCACCGGTTGCGTGCGCGAGGCCATGGACGCGCTCGCCGCCTCCGGCATCGCGGGCGAGGTGGTCGTGGCGGACAACGGCAGTGCTGACGGCTCGCAGGAACTGGCGACCAAGGCCGGCGCCCGCGTCGTGCCCATCACCACCAAAGGTTACGGCAACGCCCTGCGCGGCGGCATCGCGGCGGCCCGCGGACGCTTCATCCTGATGGGCGACGCCGATGGCAGCTACGACTTCAGCCATCTGCCCCGCTTCGTCGAGCGACTGCGCGCCGGGGCCGACCTCGTCATGGGCAACCGCTTCCTCGGCGGCATCGAACCGGGCGCGATGCCGTGGAAGAACCGCCACATCGGCAATCCCATCCTCTCCTTTACCGGCCGCCTTTTCTTTCACACCCGCATCGGCGACTTTCACTGCGGCTTGCGCGCCTTCACGGTCGAGGCGTATCGCCGGATGGACCTGCGCACCACCGGCATGGAGCTGGCCTCGGAGATCGTCATCAAGTCCGTGCTGTTCGGAATGCGCGTCGAGGAGGTGCCGACCGTGCTGCGCAAGGATGGGCGCGACCGGCCGCCGCATCTCCGGCCCTGGCGCGATGGCTGGCGGCATCTCCGTTTCATGCTGCTGTTCAGCCCGCGCTGGCTCTTCTGGTATCCCGGCATCTTCCTGATGACGGTCGGTCTCATCATCGGCGGCGCCTTGGTGCAGGGTCCGCTGCCCCTCGGACGCATCACGCTGGACGTGCACACGCTGCTCTTTGCCGCGGTCGCCGTGCTCATCGGTTTCCAGGCGGCGTCCTTCGCCGTGCTCAGCAAGTTCTTTACGATCCGCGCCGGACTCCGCCGCCCGCAGGCGAGTTTCGATGACTGGTTCCGTTACGTCACTCTTGAATCCGGCCTCGTCTCCGGCAGCGTGCTGGTGGCGGCCGGGCTCACGCTCTCGATCGGTGCGGTCTGGATCTGGGGCGACCGGGGCTTCGGCCCCTTGCAACCCGCCGAGACGCTCCGCTGGGTCATCCCCGGGGCGCTCTGCCTGCTGCTGGGCTGCCAGATGATCCTCACGAGTTTCTTCCTGGGCGTGCTGCGCCTCGACACCCACACCAACGCGGCATGAGCGAACCCGCCGTCTACCGGAACCGGCTCTGGCTGGCCGTCGCGCTGGCGCTCACCGCCCTCAAACTCTGGCTGACCCGCGGTCAGGGAGTGTTTGCCATCGGCGGCGCCGGCCATGACGACCGGCTTTTTCTGCAGCTGGCTGAATACCTGGTCCACGGCCAGTGGCTGGGACCCTACAACGAGCTGACGCTGGCGAAAGGCCCGTTCTATTCATTTTTCATCGCCGCCGTCTTCTCCCTCGGCCTGCCGCTCTTCTTCGCGCAGCAGTTGTTCTATGCGGCGGCCTGCGCGCTGTTCACCCAGGCCCTGCGGCCGGCCGTGACTTCGGCCGGAGCCCGGCT
>JBKJRX010000116.1:0-6918 GCA_046593155.1 Lacunisphaera sp. | reverse complement strand
GACGACGCGGGGCGAGACGACCTTGGAATTATTGTGCACCTTCTTGATGAAGTAGCGGAGCATCGCCTCGGTGATGTCGAAGTCGGCGATGACGCCGTCCTTCATCGGGCGGATGGCGGTGATGTTGCCCGGGGTGCGGCCGAGCATCTTCTTGGCCTCTTCGCCGACCGCGAGGACCTTGCGGGAGGTGGTGTGGACCGCGACCACGCTGGGCTCGCGGAGCACGATGCCCTTGTCCTTCACATAGACGAGGGTGTTGGCCGTGCCCAGGTCGATGCCGATGTCGTTGGAAAAAAGTCCCAGCAGTTGGTTGAACATTGTGGCGGTGGCGGGGGGTTGAAGAATACAAGCGACCGGCCGGCGAAATTGTCAAAAGCAAACTCGCTGGCGAAAAACGATTTACGGCAGGGCTGCGGGCTTGACGAGGGGAGTGGTTGTGGCGTTTTTAGGACCACAGGACGCGATGCACGGAATCGATTTCATCAAGGATCTGGCGGTCGTCATGCTCGTGGCCGGGCTGGTGGGCTGGGCCTGCCATCGGATCGGGCTGTCCGTCGTCGTCGGCTACCTCGCCGCGGGCATCCTGATCGGTCCCCACACGCCGCCGTTCTCGCTCGTGTCGAGCGAGGAGAGCATCGAGACGCTGGCGCAGGTGGGCCTGATCTTCCTGATGTTCTCGATCGGCATGGGCCTCAGCCTGCGGAAGCTCCGCCGCCTGGGCCTGTCGCTCGTGCTGGCGACCTTCACGGGGGCCTTGGTGATGTATATCCTGACGCGGGCCCTGGGGGGCGCGCTCCACTTCAGCCCGGTGGAGACGGCTTTCCTGGCGGCCATGCTCATGGTGTCCAGCTCGGCCATCATCAGCAAGGTGCTGGTCGAAACGGGCGCGACCCACGAGAAATCCGGCCAGCTGGCGATGGGCGTGGCCGTGCTGGAGGACATTGTCGCGATCGTGATGCTGACCGTGCTCAGCTCGATTGCCTCCATCGGCGGGGCCCAGGCTTCCCTCGGCACCACCCTCAGCATGCTGGGGGCTTTCATCGTGCTGGCGGGCATCGGCGGGATGCTCGTGGTGCCTTGGCTGCTCAAGAAGATGAGCCTCAGCGCCGGCGAGGAGCTGCCGACGATCGTGGTGGCCGGCCTGTTGTTCGTGCTGGCTTTCCTGGCGGACCGGGCGGGGTTTTCCCTCGCGCTCGGCGCCTTCATGCTCGGGGCCATCATCGCGGAGACGCCGCACAAGACGCAGATCGGCCGCGCCTTCGAGGGCATGCGGGATGTGTTCAGCGCGGTGTTCTTCGTGTCCATCGGCATGCTGATCGACTTGAAGGCCGCGGCGGACGCGTGGCTGCTGATCATTGGCATCGCGGCCTTCGTGCTCGTGGCCCGGCCTTTGGCGGTGACCACCGGCATGTTGCTGATCGGTGGTTCGACCCGGGATTCGCTGCGGGTCGGCCTGTCGGTCACACCGTTGGGTGAGTTTTCGTTCATCATCGCGCAGATGGGCGTCGTGGCGGGCGCCATCCCGGCGAAATTCCAGGCGCTGGCCGTCGGGGTTTCGTTCATCACCACGCTGGTCGGGCCGGTGCTGACGCGCAAGTCGGAGACGATCAGCGGCTGGGTCGTCGCCCGGCAGCCGCAGTGGCTCGCCCAATGGGAGGGCTATTATCAACGCTGGCTCGAGCGGATGCAGCAGCGCGAACGCAAGAGCCTGCTCTGGCAGATGAGCAAGAAACGCTTCATCCAGATCGGCGTGGAAATTCTGCTGGTGACGGGCCTGCTGGTGTTTTCCGAGCAGGTGTTCGGGCTGGTGCGTGATTTTCTTCCGGTGGACCGCAGTTTCCCACGGGGTGCGGAGATCCTGTTCTGGAGCGGGCTCGGCCTGCTGGCCCTCGCGCCGTTGATCGCCATCTGGCGCAACGTCTCCGCCCTGACGCTGCTTTACGCCCAGGTCAGCACGCAGGGACATCCCCGGGCGGCGAAGCTCGCGCCCGTGGTGGAGGCCGGCCTCAAGGCCGCCGCGCTGTTGCTGCTCATGCTCTGGCTGAGCGCCATCCTGCCCCTCAGCGGGGTGACGCGCTGGCTGCCCGTGCTGGCGCTGACGATCCTGCTCATCGGATTCTTTGTCCTGCGCCGCCGGCTGATCTACTGGCACAGCATGGTGGAGGTGGAACTCGACGTGATGCTGAATCAGGGCGACCAAAAATTTACCGGCACCACGGCGCCGTGGATGGCGGCCCACAGCGAGTGGAACCTGGCGCTGGGCGACTGTGTGCTGCCGGACCTGGCCGACGCCCGCGGCCGCACGCTGAGCGAGCTGGCCCTGCGCACGAAATTCGGTTGCACCGTGGCCGGCGTGGAGCGGTCCGGCGTGATGGTGGGCAACCCGACCGGCGACATGATCCTTTATCCGCGCGACAAGGTGCTGCTGCTCGGGGACCCGAAGCAGGTGGCGGCCGGCAAGGAGTTCCTCCAGCACGCCTCGGGTGCGCCGCTCGTGTCCACTTTCGATGAAGTGCGCATGGAGGCGGTGGAACTGCCGCCGGGGTGCGGGTTGCACGGGCGCAGTCTCGCCGAGCTGGCGCTAAGCCGCACCTATGGCCTGCAAGTGGCCGGCATCCGCCGTGCCGGGATGCGTATTCCGAATCCCGGCGGCGAGGAGAAGCTTTTCACCGGCGACGAGGTGCTGGTGCTCGGCAGCCCGGACCAGATCGCGGCGTTCAAGGGGAGCATGCAGAAGTAGGGGGGCGGCATGTAGGGCCGCCGCTGGTCGTCGGGCCTGAAGGAAAGGGCGGTTGGGGGCAACCGCCCCTACCGGGTTTGAGGGTAGGGGCCGTTGCCCTCAACGGCCCTCGAGCGTGTTGTAATCGACGAAATGGGGCCATGCTTCCGGGGTGCTGACCAAGCCCGCCCGCACCGGATTCTGCCGGATATAGTCGGCTTTAAGCTGCAGTCCTTCGTCGGGTCGAACGCGGTGATCGAAATAGTTCTTCTGCCATGCGATACCGGTGCGCCGGGCGGTCAGTCGTTTCCAGTTTCGAATGATCTCCGACATGTTTTCCTCCGGCGGAAATCCAGCGATGAAGTGCAGGTGATCGGGCATGAGCAGAAACAGGTGCAGAACCCAGCGCTGACTGGTGTGATAGAAGACGGCGTCTTCGAGCAGGTGCGGAGCGGTGGCTGGCCGGCAGAGTTGGTTGGTCCTGCGCTGCGGGCAGCAAATGGTGATGAAGAACCATGAGCCGGCAGGCACGGATGCCGGCGGAATGTGGCCGATCGTTTTGCGCTGACCGGGCATGTCGTGATTTTCCGAAAAGGGCGGTTGGGGGCAACCGCCCCTACCACCTGCCGACAGGCGGCTGATTCGACCACACACACATAAAAAAACCGCGTCGGATGACGCGGTTTGCGGGGCAGGGCGGCCGGGGCGCTCAGTTATTTCCGGGCTTCGCGCCGGGGTCGGGCTTCTTCTCCGCCTTGTCTTCCTCTTCGCCTTCCTTGCTCGCTTTCTTGAATTCCTTGATCGATTGGCCGAGGCCCTTGGCGAGCGAGGGCAGCTTGGCGCCGCCGAACAGGAGCAGGATGATGATCAGGATGATGATCAACTCGGTGCCGCCGAGACCGAAGATGGCCGCAAGGGTAAGCAAGGGAAGGGACATGGCGGGAGGTTAGATGGCGGGGAAGGTGAGTAAAGGCGTAAAGCGGTCTCAGTCCTGCGGGAAGAGGGCCTTGCCGAGCGGGCCGCCCTGCTTGATGAACTGCGGCGGAATCATCGGCGGCTTCTTGAGCAGGTTCTGCGGATTGTCGATTTGCTCGGCATCGAAGAAGCCGTGCAGCTGGCGGATGCGCGTCGGGTGGCGCATCTTGCGGAGCGCCTTGGCCTCGATCTGCCGGATGCGCTCGCGGGTCACCTTGAACTGCTTGCCAACCTCCTCGAGCGTGCGGCTGTAGCCGTCCACGAGGCCGAAACGCAGCGTGAGCACGCGGCGCTCGCGCTCGGTGAGCGAGTCGAGCACATCCATGATCTTTTCGCGGAGCAGCGAGAAGGCCGTCATGTCGTAGGGATTGTCCGCGGACTTGTCCTCGATGAAGTCGCCGAAGCTGGTGTCGTCGCCGTCGCCGACGGGCGACTGGAGCGAGATGGGCTGCTGCGCCATCTTCATGATCTGCTGCACGCGTTCGACGGGCAGGTTCATCTCCTCGGCGACCTCCTCGGGGGTCGGCTCGTGGCCGAATTCCTGGAGGAGCTGCTTCTGGACCTGCATCACCTTGTTCAGCGTCTCGATCATGTGGACCGGGATGCGGATGGTGCGGGCCTGGTCGGCGATGGAGCGGGTGATGGCCTGGCGGATCCACCACGTGGCGTAGGTGGAGAACTTGTAGCCGCGGCGGTATTCGAATTTCTCCACGGCCTTCATCAGGCCCATGTTGCCCTCCTGGATGAGGTCGAGAAACGAGAGACCGCGGTTCGTGTATTTCTTCGCGATCGAAATTACGAGGCGGAGATTGGCCTCGACCATCTCCGTCTTGGCCTTGTGCGCCTCGCCCACGTGGATCATCGTCTGTCGGACGACGGCGGTGAGTTCGCCGGGTGGAATGCGGTGCTGCGCCTCGATTTGTTTGAGGCGGGCATTGATCGACTTGGAGTCGATCGCGGCGTCCTTCTTGGTCTTCGGATGCTTCGCGCGATCGAGCTGCTGGTGGAGCGAATCGATCTCTTCGAGGGTGGGGCGGAGATTTTCGAGGTATTCCTCGTAAACCTTCAGCTTGAAATAAAATTTTGCGAAGAAGGAGCGGAGGACGTTCTCGCGCTTCTTGAACTTGGAATGAACCTTTTTCTTTTCGGCCTCGCCCTTGGCGTGGAGGTATTCCTCCCAGCCCTCGGCGACGGTGGCCTCGGATTTTAGGGTATTACCGACGAGTTTTTCGAGGCCCTTGAAATACGCCTCGCGCGACTCGATCTTCTTGTCGATGACGATGCGGTCGAAACGCTCCTCGCGGTTTAGCAGCTTCGCGCCGAGCCCGCCGATGTAGCCGCCGATGACCGCGGCCTGAAAGAGCGCCTCCTGCGCCTTGAGCTCCGCGTTCTCGATGCGCTTGGAAATTTCCACTTCCTGCTCGCGCGTAAGCAGCGGGACCTGACCCATCTGCTTGAGATACATCCGGACCGGATCGTCGAGGATGTCGTTTTGCGACGTGCGGGATTCCTCTTCCTCGGCCTCTTCCTGCCGCTGTTTGTAGTCCTCAACCTGATCGGGCTCGAGGATCTCAATTTCCAGATTCTGGAGAATGGATAGGACGTTATCGATTTCCTCCTGATTTTCGACGGACTCGGGCAGCGCCTCGTTGATGTCGTCGAACGTCAGATAACCCTGCTCCTTCGAGAGCCGGATCAGGTTGCGGATCTTATCGTTGATCCCGCCCGCAGGCATGTTTTCAGCACCGGGGGCCGCGCCTTCCGCGGAATTGGGCGTAGTTTTGGCGAGGGCGGCCTCGACGGCTTCGGACTGGGAGGAATCGGCGGACTTGGACTTGCGCGGCATGGAAAAAGTGGAGGACGGTCTAACGGGAGGAAGACGACCTAACGACGAACACGGAAACGGTCAAACAACTGCGGCCAAAACGAGTGGCGCGCGGAGCAGGCGTTGCAGTTCGGAACGTTCTTTCAAGAGTGAAATTGGGTCAGATTCAATGTCCGCATGGGGGTTGGCCAAAGCAAGTTCTATTTCCCGGAGCCGGGGCTCCAGCGCACGGGCGCGCAGCTGCTTCAGACCCTCCTGCGCCACCTTCGCGGGATCGTCGATTATGGGCGTCTCAAACATCAGGTTGGCGACCAGTGCGCGCTCCTCCGGTGTCTCCAGCAGGCCATCGAGGTGATCGCGACCGGGCCAGGCATCCTGCTCAAATTCACTCAAGAAACGGTTGAGCAATGCGCCCGCCACGTGGCCGTTGTCGATCCACTCGTGCGGCAGCGAGTGGCTGAGGGTTTTGCCAATCGACTCGAAATGGAGACAGAGGAGCAGAAGGTGGCGCTCGGGGCTGTTAGCACGACTGTCGACGGCCGTGGCCGGAGCGGACGAATCGGAGGCGGGCGAGGGGAGATCGGCGCTCGGAGCAGGGCGGGCGGCGGCCTGCCGGCTCTGGCGTTGGAGGAAACTTTGAAAATCCTTTTGGGCGGCCGCGAGCGGCAGCCGCAGATTCGAGGCGGTCTCGTTGATGAACTGCGAGCGCGTGACCTCGCTCTCGGCGTTGGCGATGATTTCGAACAGCGTCTGCGCCGCGCGCGATTTTTGTTCCGCAGATGCAGGCGTCGGCTCGGGGAGAGCGGCGCGGCACGCAAACGTCATCGCGCTCTGCGCGCCGCGGCGCACTTCGTCGTAGCCGGCGATCCCGCGCTCGAGGAACAGCAGATCAGGATCAAGTTTTTCGGCGCCGGCGAGCGTGAGGAAGCGCACTTCGAGACTTGCCTTGAGTGCCATCGGCAGGAAACGCAGTGCGGCCTTTTGCCCCGCGCCGTCGCTGTCGAAGAAGCACTCCACCTGTGTGTGGTAGCGGCGCAGCAGCACGAGCTGGCTCTCCGTGATCGACGTGCCCTGAGGTGCGATCGCGGTTTTGAGACCGACGCTCCAGCAGCGCAGCGCGTCGAGCTGGCCTTCGACGAGCACGAAGGGTTTACCGTCGCCGACGGCGGTGCGCGCGCGGTCGAGATTAAACAGGAGGTTGCCCTTGATGAAAATCGGCGTCTCGGGCGAGTTGACGTATTTCGCCTCCTTCGCCGGATCGTCGTCGGGCGTGCGCTCGGTCTGACGCGCGGTGAAGGCCACGACGCGCCCCTGATGATCGCGGATGGGAATCATCAGCCGTCCGCGGAAGCGCGGGCGCAGCGCGCCGAGCGTCGGCAGGGCGCCGTCGCGCAGGAAG
>JBKJRX010000111.1:0-18928 GCA_046593155.1 Lacunisphaera sp. | reverse complement strand
GCGGAGCCGAAGACGGTGGATGATCGCTTTACCATCAAGGTGGGCGATCGCCCGGTGCAGATGCAGATCGCGGCGCAACTGCCCGAGGTGCAAAAGGGACTTATGTTCCGCAAGACGATGGGCGAGCAGGAGGGCATGCTTTTTGTGTTCACGGCCCCGCAGCCGCAGGGCTTCTGGATGCGCAATACCACACTGCCGCTCGACATCGGTTACTTCGATCACGCGGGCGAACTGAAGGAAATCTATCCGATGTATCCGCTCGACGAGCGGTCGGTGAACTCGCGTAGCCGCCACATCCAGTTCTGTCTGGAGATGAACCAGGGCTGGTATGCGCGCAATGGCGTGAAGCCCGGCGCGAAGCTCGACTTGAAGGCCGTGGCCGAGGCATTGAAAGCTCGCGGACTCAAGCCCGAGGCGGCCGGGTTGCGGTAGTCAAAGGTGGAGCCCGGCCTCTGGACGGGCTTTTAGAACTGCGCCGAACCAACCCGTCCGGAGGCCGGGTTCCACCTCAAGCAGCGGCCATCTTAGATATCTTTCCGGCGGCGGTCGACCTTCTCGACCTTAAATTCGTCCTTCGGCAGGACGTTGTCGGTGACGACGACGGCGACGGGCAGCTTGGTCTTCACCCAGAGCTCGGACTCGCGGAAATATTTGGCGCTGGCGCTCTCCAGCGCCTCGCCGACCGACTTCACCGGCAGCAGGCGGCCCTTTTTGGAGGCATTAAAGTCGTAGGCGCCCTTGAAGACGCGGTCGGTGGTAGAGTAGGGACTGGCGTCCTCGGCGATCTGCACGACCCAGCCGGTGAGATCCTTCTTCGGCAGCTTGCCCTCCATGTCGGAGAGCAGGATGACGAACTGCTTCTTCGGTGCGGGCGGCTTGATGTCCTCGTCCGCGGCGGGTGAGGTGATCTCGTTCATCTCCTCGACGATCTCGCGGAGGATGGAGGGATCCAGTTTGTGCTTCTTGAGGATCTCGGCGACCTGACTGACTTCGATTTTGGCCATGGGAAAAGGCAGCATGAACCACGAAACACACGAAAGAACACGAAAAAAAGGCACGTCGATAAAACAACCAATACCCAAACCGGTCATTCTGGGCGGAGCGAGGAATGACCGGCAGGCCGGAGTCGGCTGGACTTCGATGTTTTCGTGTCCATTCGTGTGTTCTGTGGGCCAGAACCTGGACGAGATTTTCGACGTGGTGGACGAGCAGGACCGGGTGACCGGTCAGCTGACCCGGCGCGAGGTGCACCGGCGCAAGCTGCGGCACCGCGCGGTGCATCTGCTGGTTGTCAACCGTGCCGGCCAGATTTTCCTGCACCAGCGATCGATGCAAAAGGATCTGTTCCCGGGCGTGTGGGATTCCTCGGCGGCCGGTCATGTCGGCGCGGGCGAGGATTACGATGGCACGGCGGGGCGTGAGTTGGAGGAAGAGATCGGCTGCCGGCCGGTGAAGCCGCCGCAGCGGTTGTTCAAGATCGAGGCCCGGGAGGAGACCGGCCAGGAATTCGTGTGGGTCTACCGGGTGGAGGCCGAGGGACCGTTCACGCTGCAAGCTGACGAGATTGAGCGCGGCGACTGGTTTACGGTGGAGGAGATTGATCGTTGGGTGGAGGAGCGCCCGGCGGAATTGGCGCCGGCGTTCCTCTACCTCTGGCCGCGGGCGCGGGGATTTTTCAAGTGACCACTAATAAGTTTCGCCAACGGCGAAACCTGCGATGTCCCCTCCGGCTAATCGCCTTCGATGTTGGGTTGAGGGGTCGGCTAACCGCCGACTATTATTGCCCGCGATTAGCGGGCCCACCCAGTGGGGCAAAGGCGATAAGCCGGAGCTTCTGGAACAAAATTTCACCCGTTGGTGAAATTCGTTAGTGGTTTCATCAACGGTGAGGCCCACCTCACTGCGGGCGCTGGCCCTTGAGCAGGTTGAATTCCTTGGTGCTCATGAGGCGGCGGGGGAGGCGGCGTTCGGCCTCGGTGATGAGCCGGTCCCATTGCTCGTCGGTGGGGGCGAAGTCTTCCCACGAGGAATTATGGCCGGTCTTGCGGCTGAACACGACGTGACCGCCGTGAAAACGTGCATTGATCTGCCACTTCACGCCCTCGTCGTCCTTGTCCCACCAACCGAATTCCATGCCCATATGACCGAAGAGGTAGTGGTTCCCGCAGCCGCGGCAATCTTTACTCGATTCGTCTTTGCGATCTAGTCCCGGGACAATTCACCTGCGCGCCGGGTGCCGGCGAGGACGGTTTCCTTCAAGAGGTCACGAAACTGGCGTGCGGCCATGACCTGCAGGCCGGCGAAAGTGGTGCCATTGGGCGAAGTGACCTTGTCGCGCAGGGCCTCGGGCGTCTCGTCCGAACGAGCCAGCAGGCGCGCGGCGCCGAGGGTGGTCTCAAGCGCGACCTTGGTGGCGACCTCGGGCGGCAGGCCGGCGGCGATGCCGGCGTCGCGCAAGCCGGCGACAAATTCAAACAGGAAGGCCGGGCCGCTGCCACCGAGCGCGGTGAGGGCGTCGAGGTGACTTTCCGCCACCGGGAGATGCTGGCCGAGCGCGCCCAACATGGTGGCAAGCGTCTGCTGGTCGGTTTCGCCGAGCGGGGCGAGGGTGGCGTAAGTCGTCATGCCCGCACCGATGGCCGCGGGGGTGTTGGGCATGGTCCGAACGATGTTGCGTGCCCGGGGAAAGGTCCGGGCGAGGCTGGCGATGGTTTTGCCTGCCAGCAGCGAGATGACGAGCTTGCCAGTGGTCAGTTCGCCCAGCCGGGAATCGGCCACGGCCAACGACTGGGGTTTGAAGGCGACGACGACCGTGTCGGCTGCGGACAGCAGTTTGGGAAGATCGGGTTCAAAGGTGATGCCGGTTTGCGCGGCGAGCCGGCGGGCGGAATCACCGGTCTTGCTGGTGCAGGCGATGTCCCCCGGAGCGCAGGCATGATGCGCGAGCAGCCCGCGCACGATGGCCGAAGCAAGGTTGCCGGCGCCGAGAAAGGCGATCTTGGGAAGCGGAATCACAGCGGACTGATGAATTGCCGCGGTGCAATGCGGCCCGCAATACCAATGTCGGCTGTAGGGCGGGATCGCCTGATCCAGCCGCGAAAGTGATATCAGGTTCGAACGAAGGCGGGATTAGCGATCCCGCCCTACACAAATCTCAGGACTTGTCCTTGTTCTTTCGCTCGAGCGGGTGGCGGATGGTGCAGATCGCACCGCCGCCGCTCCGGTCCGCCAAGGTGACCTCGCCACCGAGGTTGCGCATCGAGTGACGGGCGACGGTCAGGCCCATGCCGACGCCGACGGTGTGCTTGGTGCTGGTGAAGGGTTCAAAGGCGTGGTCGCGAATCTCCGGGTCAACGCCGCGACCGCGATCCTCGATGTGCAGGAGGGCAAAACGGCCTTCCTCGGGACGCTCGACGACCTCCGTGCGGATGTTGATCGGCCGCTTGTCGTCGGGTTCGTCGTGGTAGCTTTCCCACGCGTTGACGAGCAGCTTGGCCAGCGTGTCTTCAAACACCTCGACGTTGGTGTCGATCAGCACCTCGGGGGTGGCGTGCTCGATAGTGATGGGTTGGTCGATCTTGTATTCGATCTGGTAGCGACGGATGCCGCTGTCGATCATGCGCGCGAGGCTGGCGCGGATGAGGGGCGGACGGTTCTTCACCACGAGGCCGGTGAGCTGCTTGATGATGCCGACGATGCGGTTGACCGCATCTTCCAGGTGCTGGGCGTTCTTCTTCACCAGTTCGGGCTTCTCGTGATAGGCCTTGATGAGATCAACGTAACCGATGACGACGCCCAGGAGATTATTCAGGTTGTGGGCGATGCCCTGAGTGACGGCGCCAATGGTGGCGGAACGGCGGGATTCGCCCAAGCGAGTCTGCAGCTCAATAAGCTCGCGGTTGATCGCCACGAAACGGAGCTGCGTCTGCACGCGGGCCAGGGTCTCGTCGAGATCGATGGGTTTGGTGATGTAGTCCACGGCGCCGACGCCCAGACCCTCGATCTTGCCTTCCTTGGAGGTGCGGGCGGTGATGAAGATGACCGGGATGGCCTTGGTCTCCTTGTCAGCCTGCAGTCGCTGGCAGACTTCGATGCCGTCCATCTCGGGCATCATCACATCGAGAAGGATAAGGTCCGGTTTGTCGGCCTTGACCAGATCGAGCGCCTCCCGGCCGGAGTAGGAGGTGGCCACAATCATGCCTTCGCGCTCCAGCTTGCGTTTCAGCAACTGGACGTTGATGGGCTGGTCATCGACGACAAGAATCTTGGGGGTGGCCATGCTTGGTTAAAGGGGGAGAGCGAAAGGGTTTTGCCAACGGCTGGCAAGGTTCAGTTAAGGGGAAACTTCCCTATTTAATACTAAGACTGGGAAACAGGCGTGTTTTGCCGCCTGGCCTTGACCGTGTTTTGCATGAGCATGGCGACGGTCATCGGGCCCACGCCACCCGGCACCGGGGTGATCTGGCTGCAGAGCGGGGCCACCGTGGGAAAATGGACGTCGCCGGTGAGCCGATAGCCGCTCTTTTTTGTGGCATCGGCGACGCGGTTGACGCCGACATCGATGACGACGGCGCCGGGTTTGACCATGTCGGCAGTGACGAACTCGGCCTTGCCGATGGCGGCGATGAGGATGTCGGCCTGGCGGGTGAGGGCGGGGAGGTTGGCGGTCTGCGAATGGCAGACGGTGACGGTGGCATTGGCCCAGGCTTTGCGTTGCATGGCGAGCAAAGCGGCGGGCTTGCCGACGATGAGGCTGCGGCCGAGCACGACCACGTGTTTGCCGGAGAGCGAAATGCCCGAGCGCTTAAGCAGTTCCATGATGCCGGCGGGGGTGCAGGCAACAAAGCCGGTGTCGTCCTCCTGCGCGAGCTTGCCGAGGTTCATGGTGTGAAAGCCATCGACGTCCTTGTGCGCGGCGATGCGGCGAAATACGGCGACTTCGTTAATGTGCTTGGGTAGAGGGGATTGGACAAGGATGCCGTCGACCTCTGCGTCGGCGTTGAGCCCGTCGATGAGCGCGAAGAGTTCGTCCTGCGAAATGGTGACGGGTGGGAAGATGAGCCGGCTGGTGATGCCAATGGTGGCGGAGGCCGTCTCCTTTTTCTTCACATAGGAGACGGACGCAGGGTCCTCGCCGACGCGCACGAGGGCGAGGCAGGGCGGCCGGCCGGGCAGCGTGGCGACCCGGGATTTGAGCTCGGCGATAATCTCCGCCGCAATTTTGTTACCGTCGATCAGTTCCATGAGATAAAAAAGGCCGGCCCGTGTG
Organism: Lacunisphaera sp.; assembly: GCA_046593155.1. Taxonomy (GTDB): domain Bacteria; phylum Verrucomicrobiota; class Verrucomicrobiia; order Opitutales; family Opitutaceae; genus Lacunisphaera. Next base: position 13,659 of record JBKJRX010000111.1, on the reverse strand, counting down.
GCCGGCCGGTGGAGAGAGGGGTTATTTCTTCAGCGACATGGATTCGGCGGCGATGACGAGGTCCTTGCCATCGATGGTGTTCCGCACGGTGCCGGTGATGGCAATCTGGCGATCGAGGAAGGTCTCCATCTTGTCCGTGAGCAGCAGACGCCGGGTGTCCACGTAGGCGAAGCGTCGGCCCGTGGCGTCCGTGAGCTGATAGTCGTAGGGCGGATTCGGATTGAGAATGGGGCGGCGGGCGAGGACGAGCGTGCCGGCGAAGAGGCGCGGCGTGTCAGCGGTGTTGCCGGAGGGGGCGACCGGACGGCCAACGGTGGTCACGGGGCCGGTCGGAACGGGGGCGGCGGTGACGGGCTGCATCGGCCTGGCGTCGGCGGAAATGTTGGCGGCTTCGCCGACGGCGATGAAGCCCTGAAGTTTTTTCTCGAGCCGGATCTGGCACCAATCACCACCCGCGAGGCCGATGACCTCGGACTTGTCGCCCGGGGCGGCCACGGCGAGGAGCTGCGCGTCCTTGCGCGGGGCGGCGTAGATGTTGCCCCCCTCGCGGACCTCGAGGCCCTTGGTGATGTCGCGGCTCTGGGCATAGGCCTCAAATGGGCCACTGACCTCGACACGGCGCCAGCCGGCCGGGGCCTCGCCGACGACCGTGATCGTGCTGCCGGCCTTGAGGCGGGTGAGCACGGGCGACTTGGGGTCGGTCTGGACGAAGACGGCGGTATCAGTCTTGAGCGTGTCGGCCGCAAGCGTCGCGGCCAAGGCGAGGGCGAGGGCGAGAAGAAAGAGTTTAGTTTTCATCGTGGGTAGAGGGTGTCATCTCGCGATAATGTGCGGGAGGAACAGCGAAGAGGGACTGGATTTCTTTGCTAGAAAGTTGTTTCACACCGCGCAAAGGAATTCCTTTCAGGCGGAGGGCGCCGATCTGATAGCGGCGGAGGCGGCGGACTTCGAAACCAAGCGCGGTGAAGAGCTGGCGAATCTCGCGCTTCTTGCCGTGGTGCATGTGGACGTCGAGCTCGGACGAACTGCGGTCGGCCTTGGGGTTGACCAAGCTGGCCTTCTCGACCTTGAGGTGCTCGCCCTCGATGACGACGCCGCGCAGCAGCTGGCGGAGCCGGCCGGCGGGGAAGGGTTCCTCGAGCGACACATAGTAGCGCTTCACGACCAGGTTGGACGGGTGCATGAGCTTGTGCGCGAGGTCGCCGTCGGAGGTGAGGATGACGAGGCCCTCGCTGTCCTTGTCCAGGCGGCCGGCGCAGAAGAGCCGGAGTTTGGCCCACTCGCGAGGCAGCAGGTCGAAGATGGTGTGATCGGCGTGCGGGTCGCTGTTGCTGCAGACGACGCCACGGGGTTTGTGCATGACGAGGGCCAGCTTGGGCTGGGCGTGCGACTTGAGAGGCTTGCCGCGCACCGTGACCTTGTCGGTGCCGGGTTCGACCTTCTGGCCCAAGGTGGCCTTCTCGCCGTTCACATAGACCTCGCCCGCGACGATCAGCGCCTCGGCGGCCCGGCGGGAGCAGACGCCGGCCTCGGCGATGAGTTTCTGGATGCGGACGGGTTCCATGTGAAGGGGATGAATGGCTGGCGCGGCAGGGTGGCGCAACGAGATTCCCCATGACGCAAACGAAGCTTGCCATGCCCTCTCGCGGCGGGAGTAAAATTCGGCAGCGTATGCATATCTCCACCCCGCCTTTCAGTCCCTACACGAAGGACAATCCGCTTCCCGCCAAACTGCTGGAGAACCGCGTGCTTAACAGGGACGGTTCAAGCAAGGACACGCGGCACCTGGTGATCGACATCGCGGGCAGCGGCTTGACCTACAAGGTGGGCGACTCGCTCGGGATTTTTCCCTCAAACCGGCTGCAGCTGGTCGAGGAGATCATCGACCTGCTCGGTGCCACCGGCAACGAGCCGGTGCTGCCTGCCCGGATGACCGCCGCCATCAGCCTGCGCGAAGCGCTGACCACGAAGGTTTCGCTAGCCGGCCCGACCAAGAAGATCCTCGAGACCCTGGCGGCCAAGACCACCGATGCGAAAGAGAAGGAGCAGCTGGCGACGTTGCTGGCGCCCGAGGCCAAGGAGGCCATTGAGCTGTTTCTGGGCCAGCGCGAATACCTCGACCTGCTCGAGGAATTCCCTGGCGCAAAGCTGACGCCCCAGGAATTCATCGACCACCTCCGTCGGCTCATGCCCCGGCTCTACTCGATCGCATCCTCGCCGAAGATGTTTCCCGGCCAGGTGCACCTCACGGTCGCGCCGGTGCGTTACGAGTCCAACGGCCGCCGGCGTTACGGCGTGTGCTCCACCTTTCTGTCCGACCGCGTCACGCGACGGAAGACGCCCGTCCCGGTCTTCGTGGCCGAGTCGCACTTCGGCCTGCCGGCTGATCTTACCAAGGACGTCATCATGATCGGACCGGGCACGGGCATCGCGCCGTTCCGGGCCTTTGTGCAGGAGCGCATCGCCACCAACGCGCCCGGTCGCAACTGGCTGTTCTTCGGCGACCAGCACGCCGCCACCGACTATCTTTACGGCGACGAGTGGAAGAAACTGTTCGCCGAGGGCAAGGTGGCGCGGGTCGACCTGGCGTTCTCCCGTGACCAGGCGAAGAAGGTCTACGTGCAGGACCGTATGCGCGAGGCCGCCGCGGAACTCTGGGCGTGGGTCAAGGGCGACGCGCATTTCTACGTGTGCGGCGACGCCCACCGCATGGCGAAGGATGTCGACCTCGCGCTGCACGAGATCATCGCGCAACACGGCGGCATGGAGCCCGCCGCCGCCGCGGACTACGTGAAGCGGATGAAGAAGGACAAGCGTTACCAGCGCGACGTGTATTGACAAATTCACGGGGCGTGGCGCTCTATGGCGCTCTTACTCTATGAGTCTGACCTATAACAATCGAGTGGCCCTCGTCACCGGCGCCGGCCGGGGCATCGGCAAAGCCATCGCGGAACTGCTGGCCAAGGGCGGCGTGACCGTGATCTGCGTGAGCAAGTCCGCCGACAGCTGCGGTGCGACGGCGGCGGCCATCACGGCCGCGGGTGGCAAGGCCAAGGCTCTCGCCGTGGACGTGGCGGACGGCGCGGCGGTCGCCAAGGCCAGCGCCGATCTCCTCGCCGAATTCGGCCAGATTGATATTCTCGTCAACAACGCCGGCATCACGAAGGACGGCCTGCTGTTCCGCATGTCCGAGGAGGACTGGAACTCCGTCATCACGACCAATCTCACCAGCTGCTACCACTGGACGAAACACATCGGCCGGTCGATGACCCAGAAGCGCTGGGGCCGCATCGTGAACATCACGTCGGTGGTGGGCATCATGGGCAACGCCGGCCAGGCCAACTACTGTTCGGCCAAGGCCGGCCTGATCGGGTTCACCAAGGCCATCGCCAAGGAATTCGCCGCGCGCGGGGTGACTTCCAACGCCGTGGCCCCGGGCTTCATCAAGACCGACATGACCGCCGGGCTGCCTCCTGAAGCCGCGGAGAAAATCACCTCGGTCATCCCGCTGAAGCGACTCGGCGAGGCGGCCGATATCGCCCACATGACGGCGTTTCTCTGTTCGGAGGAAGCAGGTTACATCACCGGTCAAGTTTTTACCGTTGACGGCGGCATGGTGATGTGACCTCTTTCACAAAAGTTTTTCGACCCAATTTTAATCTCATGGCTGACCAGAAAACCATCGACCAGCGCGTCAAAGAAATCATCGTTAACCAGCTGAATGTTAACGAAGAACAAATCACTCCGCAGGCTTCGTTCCTCGACGACCTTGGTGCCGACTCGCTCGACACGGTCGAGCTGATCATGGCTTTCGAAGAGGAATTCAAGGATGAGATCAAGGGCGAGATTCCCGAGTCCGATGCCGAGAAGCTCCAGACAGTCGGCGATGTCACCGCCTACATCCAAAACAAGGCTGGTAAGAAATAAATTTTGGCAATTGACCGAAGCGTTCTACCGTCTGGCCTAGCGCTGGTCTGGTAGGGCGCTTTTTTCATTTCTACCCGCGATTTTAACGATGGAAACTCTTGCAACACACAAACGCGTCGTCGTCACCGGCATGGGCGTAGTGGCCTCACTGGGTCACAATGTGAACGATTTTTGGGCCAGCATCGTGGCTGGCAAGTGCGGCATCGACAAGGTGACGCTGTTTGATGCCAAGGACTACAGCTGCCAGATCGGCGCCGAGGTGCGCGGCTGGGACCCGGCCCAGCATATGGATGCCAAGGAAGTCCGCCGCAACGATCGCTACACGCATTTCGGCTTCTGCGCGGCGAAGCAGGCCGTGGCCGACGCGAAGCTCGACATGACCAAAGAGGATGCGGACCGGGTGGGCGTCATCATCGGCTCCGGCATCGGCGGCATGTGGACCATCGAGAACCAGCACAAGGTTCTCCTTGAGCGGGGCCCCCGCAAGGTCTCGCCCTTCATGATTCCCGCCCTGATCAGCAACATGTGCGGCGGCTTGGTGGCCATCGAACTGGGCGCGCGCGGACCGAATTTCGGCGTGGTCAGCGCCTGCTCGACCGCCACCCACGCCATCGGTGAATCGCTCCGCATGATCCGGAGCGGCGAGGCCGATGTGATGGTTTGTGGCGGTGCCGAGGCGGCGATCACCCCGCTGGCCTACGCCGGCTTCTGCTCGATGAAGGCGATGAGCACCAACAACGACAATCCGCAGAAGGCCAGCCGGCCCTTCGACCTCAACCGCGACGGCTTCATCATGGGCGAGGGCTCGGCGATCCTGGTGATCGAGAGCCTGGAGCACGCCCTCGCCCGCGGCGCCCACATTTATTGCGAACTGGCCGGTTACGCCGCCACGTGTGACGCCTATCACATCACTTCGCCTGATCCGGATGGCAAGGGCCTCTCGCAGTCCATGATCAAGGCGCTGCGCGACGCCAACATCGAGCCGCACCAGGTCGATTACATCAACGCGCACGGCACCTCGACGCCTTACAACGACAAGTTCGAGACCATCGCCATCAAGAAGATCTTTGGCGACCATGCCCGCAAGGTTCACATCAGTTCCACCAAGTCGATGACCGGCCACCTGCTCGGCGCGGCGGGCAGCATCGAGGCGGTCATCAGCATCAAGGCCATCGAGACCGGCATCGTGCCCCCGACGATCAATTACGAGACTCCTGATCCCGATTGCGACCTCGACTACACGCCAAACGTGAAGCGCGAGGCCAAGATCAACACGGTGCTGACCGACAACCTCGGCTTCGGCGGCCACAACGCCGCGCTGATCTTCCGCCGGCACTGAGTTTCAGATGGAGGCGGGGTGCCCTCACCCCGCAGGCATCGATGGCAACCGCGGGGTGAGGGCACCCCGCCTCCAAAGATGAAGTTCCCGCCTCCGTTCAAGACGATTCTGTTTGCGGCGACGAGTGGGCTGCTCCTCACCGGCTGCGGCCGGCAAGAGGTCAAGGTCCCTGATCCCGCCACTCGCGAAACCGTGTGGGCGGCCATCCAGCCGCTGGCGGAGCGTTACCGGATGGATCCGGAGTTCATTTTCGCGCTGGTCGCGGCAGAATCGAACTTCGATCCGGCGGCCCGCAACGGCGAGGCGAGGGGGCTGCTGCAGATCAAGCCGGTGGCGTGGGGCACCGTGAGCCGCGAGCCCTACGAACCCAACGTCTGGGCCTGGCGGCAGAACCTTGCGACCGGAGTGGACTATCTCGCCTGGTGCCGGAGCTACCTGCACCGGAAGCAAAAATTCTCCTATCCGCTGCTGCTGGCGTCGTTTCACTATGGCCTCGATTACGTGGAGGCGCGGGACTTCAACCTGCGGCGGTTCGATGCGCCGGACAGCGCGATCTACCGGGAGCTATGGCGCGGCAACCTCACCCCGGTGCCGCCGCCGAAATAGCGTTGCGGCGGTCAGGCGGTCGCGGCTGCATCGCCGCGTGAACCCGTGGTCCGCCAGCGTCCGGTTGCTCTTTGCGGCGCGCGTGGTCCGGATGTTTGCTTACGGCATCCTGGGCGTGATCTTGGTGCTTTATCTCGCCGCCACCGGGTTGGGGGAGGCGCGCATCGGGTTGCTGCTGACCATGACCTTCCTCGGCGATGCGGCGATTACGCTGTGGCTGAGCACGCACGCCGATCGCTGGGGCCGGCGACGGGTGCTCGTCGCGGGCGCAGCGCTGATGGCCCTGGGTGGGGCGGTGATGGCGCTGACGGGTGACTTCACGCTGCTGGTGCTGGGCGCGACGGTGGGCGTCATCAGCCCGACTGGCGGTGAAGTCGGTCCGTTCCTCGCGGTGGAGCAAGCCTGTCTCGCGCAACTGACCGATGCCCGCGACCGGACGCGGGTTTTCGCTTGGTATAACGTCGTGGGCTATGGCGCGACGGCCTTGGGTGCGCTCGGCTGCGGGCTCGCGGCTGAGGCGTTGCAGCGCGCCGGCTGGACGCCACTCGCCAGCTATCGCGCTTTGCTCGGAGCCTATGGGGCCCTGGGCCTGGTCATCGGCGCCCTGAGTTGGCGGTTGGGGCCGGGCGTTGAGGTGGCTACGGCGCCCGCGGCGGCGAAACAGTTCCTGGGGTTGGGCGAATCGCGTCGCACGGTCTATCGCCTCAGCGGCCTCTTCGCCCTCGATGCGTTTGGCGGCGGTTTTATTGTGCAAAGCTTCCTGGCTTACTGGTTCCACCTGCGGTTCGGTGTGTCCGTGGCGGCACTCGGCGGGATCTTCTTCGGCGCGAATGTGCTGTCTGGCCTCTCGGCGCTGGCCGCCGTGCCGCTGGCCCGCCGCATCGGACTGGTGAACACGATGGTCTGGACGCATCTGCCTTCCAATGTGCTGCTGATGGCCGTTCCGCTGATGCCTTCCTTCGGCTGGGCGGTGGGGGTGCTGCTCGCCCGGCACATGATCTCGCAAATGGATGTGCCGACCCGGCAATCCTACGTGAATGCCGTGGTGCCTGCGGCGGAGCGGTCCGCCGCCAACGGGGTGACCGGCACGGCGCGGCAACTAGGGACCGCCCTGGCTCCGCTCTGTGCAGGACCGCTGCTCGCCACGGCCGCCCTCAGCAGTGTGCCCTTCTTCATCGCGGGCGGGCTCAAGATCATCTACGACTTGGCGCTGTGGCGGAACTTCCGGTCCGTGAAACCCCCGGAGGAAGGTGGCGCCGGCCGCTGATCCGGTCCTGTCAGGCCGGGGCGGGAAATCGGTCAAATTCCCCGTTGACGCATCCTTCGGGCGCCCTTTTAACTCGGCCCCTTTCGGTTATGGCGAGTTAGCTCAGTTGGTAGAGCAGAGGACTGAAAATCCTTGTGTCCTCGGTTCGATTCCGAGACTCGCCACCACTTTAAGCCGCTGGGAATCAATATCCAGCGGCTTTAATTTTGAATCAACGGATACCGGCCAGGGCGCTTTCAGTGCCTTTCAGGAGCGCGCGGCTGATGACGATGCGTTGCACCTCGGACGAACCTTCGCCGATCTCGCTCAGGCGGGCGTCGCGCCAGTAGCGTTCGATCGGGATGTCCCGGGTGTAGCCGTAGCCACCGTGGATTTGCAGGGCGCGGTTGCAGATGCGCGACGCGGCCTCGGAGGCATAGAGTTTGGCGACCGAAGACTCGATCGTGTGCCGTTCACCGCGCGAGGCGAGGGCCGTGGCTTGCAACACGAGCGCCTCGGCGGCGCGCATCTCCACCTCGCAGTCCGCCAGCATGAATTGCAGGGCTTGAAAATCTGCCAGTCGCTTGCCGAACTGGCGGCGGTTGACGGCGTGTTTCAGCGCGGCGTCGAGGGCGGCCCGGGCGAGTCCGAGTGAGACGGCGGCCACCCCGATGCGACCCTTGTCCAAGCAGGCGAGGGCGGTGGTCTGGCCGGTGCCGCGCGGGCCGACCAATTCGGCCTTCGCCTTGACCAGTTTGAACTCGGCGGTGTCGCTGGCCCGGAGTCCGCAGGTGGGCACCTTCCGCACCGGTATGATTTCAGACCGGTTCACGAGAAAGGCACTGATCTCCTTCCGGCCTTCGGGCGTCTTCCCGCTGGCGGCCATCACAATCACGACATCCGACGACCGGCCGAGCGTGATATAGCGCTTGAAGCCGTTGAGTTCCCACTTGCCGGGGGCAATTTCGGTGGCGGTGGTCTGCACGCCGCCGCTGTCACTGCCGGCCTCGGGCTCCGTCAGCGCCCAGGCCGCCAGCCAGGTGCCCTTGAGCAATTTCGTCAGCACACGCTTGTGCTGGGCCGGGCTCCCGGCGGCGAGCAGATGGCCGGAGCCGAGCGCGTTATGCGCGGCGATGTCGATCGCGAACGCGGCCTGGTGCCGGGATAGTTCGCGGATCGCGAGTGCATAGGCCGCGTAGCCGAAGCCCTGGCCACCGAGGGCGCGCGGGGCCGTGATGCCCAGCAGGCCGAGCTTGCCGGCCTTCATGAACGCGGCGCGGGGGAGCGCCTCCGATTTTTCCCACGCGTCGGCATGCGGGGCGATTTCGGTCTCGGCGAAGTGGGCGACCTTTTTAAGGAAAGTGATTTCAACCGGGGACAATTGCTCGCGCCAGGGCGCGGGGTAGGAAACGGAACTCATGGAGGAGGGGATTGGGCCGGCGGAAGTGCACGGCTGGTGATTTACCGCCAGGATACCCCTTTCGCCCGCGTGGCACTAGGTTTCCCGACGCGGAAAACCTACAATCATCCTTATGGCGTAGCCTAGGCGGCCGGATTGCGGTTTGCCCGGAGTCGAATTTGTGGTGAGAGTGTCCATAGGAAAGCCAACCCCACCCGACACCTGTGCCGCCCCCGAAAACCCTTCTCGATTACTACCACGAATTTGCCGGGCAAGAAGCCGTGCTCCGCGAAGGCGGCGGGGCGGACGGTCAGGCCCGCCAGCACAAGCTCGGACGGCTCTTCGTGCGTGAGCGGCTCGCGGGGCTGGCGGACGACCAGGCGGTGTCCTTTCTTGAGCTCGGCCTATGGGCGGCCCACGGCATGTATAAGGAGTGGGGTGTCTTCCCGGGTGCGGGCGTGGTTACCGGTATTGCCGACATTGGCGGCCACCCGTGCATGATCGTGGCCAACGATGCCACGGTAAAGGCAGGTGCTTTTGTGCCGATGACGTGCAAGAAGGTGCTGCGCGCGCAGCGCATCGCCTTCGAGTGCAATCTGCCGCTCGTCTACCTCGTGGATTCGGCGGGCGTGTTCCTGCCGATGCAGGATGAGATTTTCCCCGACGAGGACGACTTTGGCCGGATTTTCCGCAATAACGCGGTGATCTCTGCTGCCGGCATCCCGCAATACGCCGCGATCATGGGGAATTGTGTGGCGGGTGGCGCCTACCTGCCGGTGCTGTGTGACAAAATTCTCATGACCGAAGGCAGCGGCCTGTATCTCGCCGGACCACAACTGGTGAAGGCCGCCATCGGCCAGGAAATCGACCAGGAGTCGCTGGGCGGGGCGGCGATGCATGCCGAACTTTCCGGCACAGTGGATTTCAAGGAGAAGAACGACGAAGCCTGCCTGCAACGCCTGCGCAGCCTGGTGGGTCTGTTGCCCGCGGAAACGCCGGGCGCGCTGCCTCCAGCGGTCGAACCGGAATTTCCCGCCACCAAGATTCTCGATACCGTCTCGCTCGACGGCCGCCGTGAATACGATGTGCGCGACCTGTTGCGCTGCCTGGTCGATGCGGACTCGATGGACGAATACAAGGCCGACTATGGCAAGACGCTCGTAACCACTTTTGCGAGGCTCGGCGGCCGCCCCATCGGCATTGTGGCCAACCAGCGGATGCGGGTGCAATCGAAGGCGAGTGGGCTGCAGATGCCGGGCGTCATCTATGCCGATTCCGCCGACAAGGCCGCGCGCTTCATCATGGACTGTAATCAGACGCGCCTGCCGCTGCTGTTCCTGCAGGACGTGTCTGGTTTCATGGTCGGCCGCGACGCCGAGCAGAGCGGCATCATCCGCTCCGGCGCGAAGATGGTCAACGCCCTGAGCAATTCCACCGTGCCGAAGATCACCGTCATCACGGGCGGCTCCTTCGGTGCCGGCAACTATGCGATGTGCGGCAAGGCCTTTGATCCACGCTTCATCTTCGCCTGGCCGAACGCCCGGTATGCCGTGATGGGTGCCGCGCAGGCGAGCGACGTGGTCTACAATATCCTCGCGCGGGCGGCCAAAGATCGGCCGAAGGAGGAACTCGAACGGCTGCGCCAACAAGTGAAGGAGAATTACGTGGAGCAGGCCGACATCCGCTACGCCGCCGCGCGCGGCTGGGTGGATGCCGTCATTCAGCCGCATGAGACCCGCGCGACCCTGCTGCGGGCTTTTGCCCTGGCGACGCGGCCGGCGGCCAAGGCGGCCTTCCACACGGGTGTGATCCAAGTCTGAGCCATGACCCGCCCGCTCAAGATCGCCAATGCGTCCGGTTTCTGGGGCGACCAGCCCGACGCGGCGGCCCGCCTGGTCGCGCAGCAGCCGGATCTGGATTTTATCACGCTCGATTACCTGGCGGAGGTCTCGCTTTCCATCATGGCGATCACCCGCGCCAAGGATCCGGCCGCCAGCTACGCGCGGGATTTTGTCGAGGTCGTTCAATCGTTGGTGAAATTCTGGCAAGGCGGCGGCACGACCAAAATCGTGACCAACGCCGGCGGACTCGACCCGCTGGCTTGCGGAGCCGTGGTGCGAGCCGAGCTGGCCAAGGCGGGCCTGGCCCATTTGAAGGTCGCGGTGGTCTCCGGTGACGACGTGCTTCCTTTGGTCCGGACCGCCGGTTCTGATTTTCGTAATTTGGAAACCGGCGCGGAGCTGGCAGCGGTGGCGGACCGTCTGGTCACAGCCAACGCCTACCTCGGTGCCGAGGGCATCACGGCCGCCCTGCAGGCGGGCGCCGCCATTGTTGTCACCGGCCGGGTGGCTGATCCGTCGCTGACGGTGGGGCCCTGCTGTGCCCACTTTGGCTGGGCGGTTACTGACTATGATCGCCTTGCGGGCGCGACCGTGGCCGGTCATTTGCTTGAATGTGGAACTCAAGCCTGTGGGGGATTTTCCACCGATTGGCTCGACCTGCCGGGTTCGCACGACATTGGATTTCCCGTGGCCGAGGTTTCGGCCGACGGTTCCTGTGTGCTGACCAAGCCCGCCGGCACGGGCGGGGCGGTGACGGTGCAGACCGTCAAGGAGCAGCTCCTCTACGAGATCGGTGATCCCGGTAATTACCTTTCGCCTGATGTGACCGTTTCGTTCCTGACCTTGCGGGTGGAGCAGAGCGGCGCGGATCGCGTGCGGATTTCCGGCGCCGCCGGCCGGCCGCCGCCGGCCACTTACAAGGTCAGTGCCACCTACCGTCACGGCTACAAGGCCCATGGGATGCTCACCGTGTTCGGTGATCAAGCAGTCGCCAAGGCGCGGCGGGCGGGCGAGGGTGTCTTGCGCCGTTTAGCGGAGGCGGGCTGCACCTACCGGGAAACATTGGTCGAGTGCCTGGGCACGGGCGCCAGCGTCGGTGGGATTGTCCGGCGCATTCCCGAAGCCGATCTCATCGAGACCGTGCTGCGCATCAGCGTGGCGGCTGACACGCAGGAGCCGGTCAAGCGGTTCACCCGCGAAATCGCGCCGCTCGTCACCTGCGGCCCACCGGGCGTTACGGGCTACGCTGCGGGCCGACCCAAAGTCATGCCGGTGTTTGGCTACTGGCCGTGCTTGATTCCGCGCACCGCCGTGAAACCCGCCTGGCAATTGCCATGAAGACCCTGTGCACCATCGCCTATGCCCGCAGCGGCGACAAGGGTTCCTCAGCCAACATCGCGGTCTTTGGGCGCACACCGGAAGCCTATGCTTGGCTGCGGCAGCATCTGACTGCGGCGCAAGTCGAGGCTTGGTTCAAGCCGCTTGGGACCGGCCCCGTGGTCCGCTACGATGTGCCCAATCTTGAGGCCCTCAATTTCGTCCTGCCGGGCGTGCTCGCCGGCGGTGGCAGTTGCTCGTTGCGCATCGACGCCCAGGGCAAGACGCTCGGCCAAGCCCTGCTGGCCATGCCCATGGAACTGCCGCCGGATCATTCTCACTCAACCGACTGACCCATGTCCGCTTCTCTTGTGCTTTCCGAAAGTGCCGGCCCGGGCATCACGCTCCTCACGCTCAACCGCGCCGAGAAGCGCAACGCGCTCTCGGTTGAACTGGTGCAGACGCTTTTGGCTGCGCTGACCGTCGCGGAAAACGATCCCGTTCAACGCGTCCTGATCCTGGTTGGCGCCGGCCCGGTGTTTTGCGCCGGGCTGGATCTGGCCGAGGCGGCTGATCCCGGTCGGGCGCACCAGTCGGCCGACTTGATCGCACAGGCACTGCGCCGGCTGAGTGAGAGTCGCCTGGTGACCATCGCGGTCGTGCGTGGCGCCGCCATCGCGGGTGGCGCCGGGCTGATGTCGGCCTGCGATTTCGCTTTTGCCGAGGAGTCCGCCCAAATCGGTTACCCCGAGACACGGCGTGGCCTGGTGGCGGCGCTGGTAATGACCTTCCTGCGCCGCCAGCTGCGCGAGCGTGACGCCCGGCGGATCCTGCTGACGGGTGAAACTTTCTCCGCGCGTTACGCCGAGGCGATCGGCCTGGTCAACGAGGCGCTCGGCGGCGACCAGTTGATGCCGGTCGCACTGAAGACCGCCGCCGACGTGATGCAGGGTGGCCCCGAGGCCGTGGTGCGCACCAAGCAATTGTTCACGCAGCTGTGGCCTTCGCCCCTATCGGCGGACTTGGAACAGGCGATGACGGCGCACCTGGAGACCCGCCAGTCGGCCGAGATTCAGGAGGGAATTACCGCGTTCCGCGAGAAGCGCCCGCCCAAGTGGGCGCCGGGCAGATGAATTGCCCCGTGAGGCGGGATTCTTTTCTTTGGAATAAGCCGCGGGCCGGCAGACTCTTATCCCGGCATGGCCAGTGAGACCTTCAACCAGTTGGTGGACGCGCATTACACGCCGCTCTTCCGCTTCGCTCTCAGCCTGACAAGGAACACGTCGGATGCGGGCGATCTCACCCAGCAGACTTTCTTCATTTGGGCGAAGCAGGGGCATGCACTGCGGGAGGCGGGCAAGGCCAAGTCCTGGCTCTTCACCACACTCTATCGCGAGTTTCTCCGCGGTCGTCGCCGCGCCGAGCGCGTCACGGCATTGGAGGACCTGGGACCGGTCGAGGCCGATCCGCCGGCACCCGAGGTGGATATTGTCACCGGCATGGATGCGGGCCTCGTGGTCGAGGCCCTGCAGGAGGTGGAGGAGGTCTACCGTGCCCCGCTGACCCTTTTTTATATGCAGGATTTCTCCTACAAGGAGATCGCTGCGATGCTCGAGGTGCCGATCGGCACTGTCATGTCCCGCCTGTCGCGTGGGAAGGCACAGCTGCGCGCGGCCCTGGCCCGCAAGGAAACCGCCGGCCGCAACAAGGTCGTGGCCTTCAACAATCCGTCCGCGAGGAAACTCTCATGAACAACGAAGAGGCAAAATTCATCCTGCAAGGCTACCGGCCGAACGGCACGGACGCCAATGATGCGGCCTTTCGTGCGGCGTTGGAACAGGTCCAGCGCGACCCGGCGCTGCGCGAGTGGTTTGCCCGCCAGCAAGCCTTTGATGCGGCGGTCAGCGCGAAGCTCGGTGAGGTGCAACCCCCCGCCGGCCTGCGCGAGGCGATCCTCGCCGGCGGTCGCGTGACTGCGCCCGAT
>JBKJRX010000069.1:0-3834 GCA_046593155.1 Lacunisphaera sp. | reverse complement strand
CGGACCGTTCCGCGTGCGAACCACGGCCCGGCGACGAGCACCGGCCCTACATTTAAAGACCACACCATTCAGTGATGATCGAAAACCACCGCAGCTGTCGTTAGCCGACCAGCAGGGTTACCACCGCTGCTACTTTCGATTCATTCGTGTGCCTTCGTGTTTATTCGTGGTTCCTCTGCATGGTTCCGGCTTCCTAGAGAAGATTTTTCGCTGGTGTAGATGGGATCCCCTCTATCAAGAGGGCCTCGGCCGTGAGCTCGGCCGAACGGGTGGCGCGCAGCGACGGGGGTGTGGAGGAATTCTTAACGGAGTAGCGCTAGGCGCTGAGACGATCCGGCTGCCGTCGCGAGTGGCGCCCGGCCGGGAGTGACCGCATCGCCCAAAGCTGCAGTTCTGCCTCGCGCTGACATCTTTTCAACGCTGAGGGTGGACGGTGTTCATGCTGCATGATAAGACGGCTGTAGTCTTGGATTTCCTCACCGGAAGGCCGGAAGGCCTCGATCAATCTGGGGTATTTTTTCGTGGCGGCCATATGCTTAGGGGTATGAAGGAAGCGTTGCCGGCCGGACAACCCGGCGATCAACAGCACATAGTTGATGCGTCGTGACTGTCCGGCCGGCAACCCGCTCATCTTGGCAAATCGCGCAGTTTTGGCCAACGGGGTCACTGCCCCAATGAGGGGTCGGTATATACCCCATCGGGGAGAAGCCTGCTTGATCCGGAACGAGGCAGTATAATGCCGGGCCGCCGCCCGGGGCTCCACCGGCTTGACGACGGAAGCTGGCCGGCGAGCCGCTTCGCGGGCAAACCAAGGTCCGGCGACCCGCGCCGACCCTGCAAATCGAAATCCACCAAATGCCCGCCGGGCGGGGTGTCCGGGAGCGCCCCTATTTAACGGTGGAGGGCTAGCTGACGTTCTCGCTCTTCATCCACTGGATCGCGTAGCGCACCAGATCCTTGCCCGCGTCGAGTTGCAGTTTGAGCTTCAGGTGCTCGCGGTAGGAATCGATCGTCTTGACGCTGAGGTTGAGCTTGGCCGCGATCTGCCGCGTGCTGTAACCCTCGCCGATCAGCTGGAAGACTTCCATCTCGCGGTCACTGAGGGTGTCCATGCTGAAGCCCACGCGCTCCTTCCGGTTGTTGACGAAGCGGTGCAGCACCCGCTCCTTCATCCGGTCGCTCAGGTAGAGATCGCCGCCGAGCACCGCCCGCACCGCCGTGAGAATCTTGGCGCTGGCCTCCTGCTTCATGATATAGCCGCGGGCGCCGGCCCGCATGGCCCGCTCGGCGTAGATGCTCTCATCATGCATCGACATCACCAACACCGGCATGTCCGGGGCCAGCACGCGGATGTGTTTCATGAGTTCGACGCCGTTGGTCGTCTTGAGCGTGATGTCGATGACGGCCAGGTCGGCCGGTTGCTTTTGCAAAAAGTCGATGGCCGAGGGGGCACTGTCCGCCTCGCCGATCACCTCGAGATCGCTTTCCTGGTTGATGAGCATCGCGATACCCTGGCGGGTGATCGGATGGTCATCGACCAGAAGGATCCGGTGTTTAACAGGCGATTTGGAGACTTTGGGCGAGAGGGGTTTTTCGAGAGTGATTGATTTCATGATGATTGGCAAAGGTGGTGAAATGGCAGGTGATCCGGGTGCCGGCGCCGGGCCGGGAATCGACGGCGACGCTCCCGCCGATGACGGTGGCACGATAGCTCATGAGACGCAGACCGCCGCCCGGGGCGCGGGTGTGCGCCGGCAGCTGGAAACCGCGGCCGTCGTCGGCAATGCGGAGCCGGTGCTGCCGGGCGCGCGAGATGAGCGCGATGCGGATGCGCCGGGCCTGGCCATGGCGGACCGCGTTGTGCACCGCCTCCTGCGTGATGCGATAAAGATGCAGCGCCGTGAGATGGTCGCAGTGCGGTGGCGGCCCCTTCACCTCGAAGCGGCATTCCACCCCGTGCAGGGCGCGCACCTGGCCCGCCATTTCCTCGAGCGCCAGCACGAGGCCCGCATTCTCCAGTTGCACCGGGCACAGGCCCCGCGCCAGGGCCCGCGACTCCGCGACCGCCTCGTTGGCCAGTCCCGCGATCCTCCCGGCCTGCTCGGCCTGCTCGGCCTCGCCCGGCAGCACCGCCTTCAGCCGGTCGCGCAAGGCGGCCGCCAGGCAGGACAGGCCGGTCAGCTGCTGGCCCAACCCGTCGTGTAAATCGGCCCCGATGCGCTGTTGCTCGTCATCGCTGACCGTCAGCAAACGGCGTTCCAGCCAGCGCCGGGCGCTCACATCGCGCCCGAAGAAGGTCGCACCCGCCCCCTGCGCGGTATCGAAGCTCACAAAAAATTCCGCGTGCCACTCCGTGTCGCGCTGGCGCCCGGTCAGGGAAAAAGTGGCCGATTCCCCTGCCAGGGCCTCCCGCACCGCCTCACTGGCCGCGGGATAGAGTTCCGTGAGCCGGTGCCCGGGCAGATGATCGGGCCGGATGCCCGCCGCCTCCAGGCCATGGCCGCGCGCCTCAATCACCCGTCCGTCCGCATCCAGCCGGCCGACGATGACCGGCAGGCTCTGGATGATGCTGCCGAGCAACTGCGTCGTCCGCCGGCGCTCCTCCTCGGCCTGCACCTGCGCGGTGACGTCCAACGCCGCGAAACCGTGCAGTCGCTGGTGGTCTGATCCCACCATGGCGAATGAATTGACGAGCCAGTCCCGTCCGCGACTCCGGCAGGGACGGGATTCCAAGCTGGCGCCAAAAGGATCGTGATTGAGCCGCCGCACCTCGGTCGCCTCGAAATGGCGCGCGAAGATTTCATTCTGAAAAAGCATTGCGCCGCCCTCGTCCTGGATCGCCACGGCGCACGGCACGCTGCGCATGAACAGGTCGAGCTGCTGCCGGCTGCGCTGCAGTTGTGTCCGCATTTCGGCCTGCCGCAGGGCGTAGCGGATCGCCCGTTCGAGCTGCACGGGATCCAGCGCCGCCTTGCTCATGAAATCCGCCGCCCCGGCCCGCAAGGCCGCCTCGTCGATCTCCGGACTGTCGTGACCCGTCAGCAACACGATGGGCATCGGGCAGTCCATCGCCTGCGCCGCGCGCAGCAGGTCGATCCCGGTGCCGGCCCCGAGGTCATAGTCGAAAAGACCAATATCGTAAGTGCCCGATTGCAGCGCCGCCAGGCCGGCCGCGTAGTCCGCCTTCCAATCCAGATGGTAGGCGGCGTTGCGCGTGAGCGCGAACACGTGCGACAGGAAAAGGAAATCGTCCTCGCGGTCTTCGACCACGAGCACCCGGATGATGTTTTTTTTCTGGCTTGCGGACATGGCGCGGGCATCGGCCCTCCTCCCCGTCTGACCTGCGCCCAACGTGGCGCCCTCGGGAAGAGAGATCCTACCCTCGTAAATTGACACTGAAACTTACCCATGGAGCCCGTGGATGCCGTGCGACCGGCCCCTTTCTCACCCCATGCGGCGGCTATATTCGCCCCAATCTTCCGGATATGCCCCGGGGCTTTCCCGACCCTGCGCTCAGCAGGCCCCTCGATTGCGCGCCGGGTGCCCGCAGAGTAAGCTGGGCGCACGATGGCGGATAACCTGCCCTCGCTCAAACCTACCATGAAAAATATCCTGTTTTGCCTGACCCTCCTCCTCGGCTCCGCCGGTGTTGCCTTTACCGCCGGATGCAGTTCGACCGCCACCAACCGCAGCACCGGTGCCTACATCGATGACACCGCCATCACCGCCAAGGTGAAGACGGCTTTCATCGAGGACGATCTCGTCAAGGCGCTCGACGTCAAAGTCGACACCTACAACGGCACGGTCCAGCTCAGCGGTTTCGTTGAGACGGCC
>JBKJRX010000117.1:0-10316 GCA_046593155.1 Lacunisphaera sp. | reverse complement strand
CTGCCAACTCATCCGAGCGTCATGCAATCCACACCCAAACCCGACCGACCAACCAAGCCGAAGCAAGCTTCGGGGTATCGGACCCACAGCGAATGAACCAACTCAAAGTGAGCATCCAACAGTCGATCATCGTTTTAACCACCCGAGGCTGGTCGCGGCGCCGGATAGCGCGTGAGCTAGGCGTGGACCGAGCCACGGTCGGCCGGCAATTGATTCGGGCGGAAGCAGAAGCAAATGCAGCCAGTAACCCAGCCCACGGCTCCGAGAGTGATCCGCCGCCAAATGCAGCCACGAACCCGGCCCTCGGCTCTGTGCCGGGACCGGCGAGCCTGTGCCGCCCGTTTGCTGTCGAGATCGCGGCCGGCGTGCAGGTCGGTCTCTCCGCGCAGCGCATTTATCAGGATCTGGTGCGCGACCATGGCTTCGGTGGTGCCTACGGTTCGGTCAAACGGTTCGTCCGCCGCCTGGTGCAGGTCCACGAGTTGCCGTTCCGCCGGATGGAGTGTGCGCCCGGCGAGGAAATGCAGGTCGACTTTGGCCAGGGCGCGTGGATCGCCGAGGAGGGCCGGCGGCACCACCGGCCGCATCTCTTCCGCGCTGTGCTCAGTCACTCGCGCAAGGCCTACAGCGAGGTCGTCTGGCGGCAGGACACCGAGACGTTCATCCGCTGTCTGGAGAACGCCTACCGGCACTTCCTCGGCGTCACCGCCACCCTCGTGCCGGACAACCTGAAGGCGGCGGTGCTTCAAGCCGACTGGTTCGATCCGAACCTCAACCCGAAGCTCCGCGCCTTTTGCGAGCACTACGGCACCGCGCTGTTGCCGACGCGGCCGGCGATGCCGCGGCACAAGGGCAAGATCGAGGCGGGCGTAAAATACGCCCAAGCCAACGCGCTCAAGAGCCGCACGTTTAGGAGCCTGGCCGAACGAAACGCGTTTTTGGCCGAGTGGGAGCGCACCGTCGCGGACACCCGCCTGCACGGCACCATCCGCCAGCAAGTCGGCACCTACTTCACCCAAGCCGAGCAACCGGCCTTGCGGCCGCTGCCGGCGTCGCTCTTCCCGTGCTTCGAGGAGGCCCCGCGCACCACCGGCGTCGGGCCCCCCGCCCAATCCCGCTTCAGCAGCGCCGGGACCCCGCCCCTCACCACCAGATCACGATAGTTGAACACGCTCTTGCGGCTCACACCCACCACCTAGGCAATTTGATCGGTCGTCATCTGGTGCTGGGCCATCAGCCGCACCACCAACAGGCGCTTGCGCGCCCACTCCTCCTGGGGCTGCGCCCAGGCGGCCTCAATTTCTTTCACCAACGCTTCGCCCAAGGGTGGGATTGTTCGTGCCATTCCTCCAGCTTGGCGGTCTTCACTTCCAATTAAACCGTAAAAACTTAGGGCGATTGGTATAAGTAAGTGGCCAGTGGGGACGAAGACTTGTTGGGGTTTTGCCGGGCATGGTTATCGGTAAAGGCATGCGCTTCGCCGCCGATCTCCACCTGCACTCCCGCTTTGCCGGCGGTGTGTCGCCGGCGATGACAATCGAGAATATTGCGCTCTGGGCTCAGCGCAAAGGTGTGGACTTGCTGGGGACGGGTGATTGCCTGCAGCCGCAATGGCTGGCGGAAATCGAGGCACAGACGATCGAGGCCGAGCCCGGCCTGCGCGCACTGAAGCCGGAGATCGAAAAGGCGGTGCACGCGCGCCTGCCGGAGACCTTGCGTCGGCCGCTGCGGTTTGTGCTGAACACGGAGGTAAATTGCGCCCCCGGAAAAAACGAGATGAAAGGAATCCACCAATTGATCTATTTTCCCTCGCTCAAGGTGGTCCGGGAGTTCGCGACGCGGGTCGCGAAGAAAGGCGATTTGCAGGAAGGCCGGCCGACACTTGCGCTCTCGCCGCGAGAGTTAATGCGCGGGGTGAGAAGCTTCGATCGCGTTCATGTCGCCGCGCCGCACGTGATGAATCCTTGGTTCTCGGTGCTGGGCGTGGTGGGCGGGGAAATCTCCGTGGAGAAGGTTTACGAAGACGAGTTGCCGAACCTCTGGGCGGTGGAAACCGGGCTGACCTCCAATCCGAACATGTGCCGCCGCGTGCCGGGTTTGGATCAATTTGGGCTCTACTCGTGTTCTGATGCGCACTCGCTGGAAAACCTCGGCCGCGAGTGCACCCTGCTGGAAATCGAGCCCGGATATGACGCGCTTATGGCCGCATTGCGTGCGGGCACGACGCGTCACATCAAAGGCACCCTGAAATTCCCCCTCGAGCGCACGCGGTATTTCCTGAATTGGTGCACCCACTGCAAGAAGACGTTCAATGCATGGCCGAGCTGTGCAATCTGCGGAAAGAAGCTGACGATGGGTTCGCGTGACCGCTTGGAAAAATTGCACGAGGTGCGGTCAGGGGCCGCGTTCCCCGACCAAGCTCCGTCTTTCGAGGCACTGAATCCCTTGAATTACCTCATCGCTGACGTGGAAGGAAAGAAGCCTGACACTGTGGGGGTTCGACGGTTGGCCGGCGAAATCGTCGATCAACTCGGCCCCGAGCGTCATGTGCTCACGGAGGCTGTGCCCGCCGACTTGGTTCAAGCCAGCACTGCGGAGATTGCCCGCGCCATACTTGAGCAACGGACCGGTGCGGTGTCCCGTCGTTTTGATCCTGGCGAAATCCAACTAGGCCAAGGGGGCTTCGATTTTAACCATGAAAATTAACCAAAGAAAATCACCTGACGATCAAGGCGACAAATATGCATGGAACGGCACCTGTTTGGAGAATGGAATTTGGATAACTTTGGTCATTGGAAAGGTGGCAGACGAACTCCGCGAGAAAAGTGAAGCAGCGACTGGGGGGCGGCGAGTTCTGGGGTAAGAGGTATTTCGTGAGCACGGTGGGACAGCAGGGCAGCGAGAAAGCGATAGCCGTATAGGTGCAAGGGCAGGGCGGAAAGAGTGAGTATTGTCAGTTGCACAAGGGGGCAGTTGGATTTCGAGCTGTCTTGATCAAATGCCTCGGGGATTGCCCCGAGGATCTTTACGATGGGCATCCCACCTTAGAGGACGCCGGCCCCGGGAAGACAAAAATGCATGGCATGTGTCCGCCACTGGACCGTCGCCGACCGCGAGGCGCGCGAGAAGATGGGCTTCCACGAAGGCTGGAGCATCGCCACGAATCAGCTGGAAGCGCTCCCGAGAAGATCCGAGCTGGGGCCGGGGATTTTAAAGCGGTGCCTTGGCTGGATGCTCAACCGGCGAACTGTTTTTTGGCGAAATCGGCCAGCGAGGTGGCCGGCAGGCTGTAGATCTGGCGGGCCTTGGTGAGGTCGAGCACATCGTCACGATCGCTGATCGCTCCGAAGGCCATAAGAGAGGCGATCTTGGGATTGATAGGCCGCAGGACGACGGCGGCGATCCGTGGAATGAAAAGGGGGATTTTCTTGATCCGGAATTTCCGACCGGAGAGTCGCTCGAAAATCTTCACGACTTCGACCAGCGACAACACCTCGGGTCCACCCAGCGGAATGTCCTGGTTGTCGGATTTCGGCTCGGTCACCGAGGCGATGCCATAGGCGGCGACGTCCTCAATGGAGATGCCATTGGCCCGCGCCGTTCCCGGACCGAAGAACTGCCCCTTTCCCTCGCGGAGGTTCCAGCCCAGTTCCGGGCCAAACCATATCTCCATGAAGTAGGACGGCTGGAGTATGGTCCATTTCAGGCCGCTGGCGCGCACGGCGCGCTCGATGTCGCGTTTGCAGGCGATGAGCGGCGAGACCTCCGGCAGATTGGGCGACAGGGAAATAAAGACAAATTTCTGCACGCCGTTTTTCACGGCGGCGGCGAGCAGCGCCTTGTGTCCGTCCCGGTCCACCGCCGCCAAGCTGTTGCCTGATCCGGCTGAGACGACTGCCGTCGCGGTGGAAACGATGACTTGTATCCCGCGGGTCGCAGCATCCAGTGAGGCGGAGTCCCTCAGATCGCCGGGAAACACCTCCACGCCGGCCTGCTGTAGTTCTCCCGCCCGGGCGGAACCTATTCGGGTCAGCCCACGGACCTTGTGGCCATTCCGGATGAGCCCCGAGCAAATCCTGAATCCCAGCTGACCGGTGGCGCCAACGACCAGGACATTCATATTGCCGCGAAACCTGACAGACCGGTCCGACATGTAAACCACCAACAGGGCGGCGCCGATCGCGGGACCCAGCCTCGGTTCACCCTTTTCCGTCAGAATTTGGTTCAAGATACGAATTATCCGGTTTAAGGTCCGGCGATGGAATCTCCTGCATGGCACGATCTGGACGACGAATCGCTGCTGGGAAGGAAGATTTCCCAACTGGGCCTCGCTCTCCCGGGGACTCCGCTCCAGCCCCTGGTCCAGCAGCTCTATGACGAGCTTTCGCTGAAAGGCCTGGTTTTTCATCCGCCCTGCCATGTCGGCGACGAATGGTTTGTGCCCGTCGGTATCCCGGCAATCTTTGTGCCGTTCTTTCTGGTGCACGAGCGACTGCGCAAGCTCGAGGCGAAGATGATGCTCGAAGTGGAGGGCGACAACCCCGAGTGGTTTATGCGACTCATCCGGCATGAAGCGGCGCACGCCTATGCCTACGCCTACCAGCTCATGCGGAAACGGAAATGGCAACGTGTGTTCGGTCTGACCTCCCGCGACAGCACGCCCGATTTCTACCGGCCCCGGCCTTACAGCCGTTCGTATGTCGTGCACCTCGACGATTGGTATGCCCAGAGCCATCCGGATGAGGATTTTGCCGAGACTTTCGCGGTCTGGCTGACTCCGGGGCTCGACTGGCGCGCCCGTTTCAAGGGCTGGAAGGCGCTGCACAAACTCGAATACGTCGATGAGTTGATGCGCTCAATCGCCGGACAGCCGCCGCCCTACCAGCCGGCCTACCGGGTGAAGGACTTCAACTTCCTGAATATCAAACTCAAGACCTACTATGCCCGGAAGCGTAAGGAATATGAGGACACCTATCCCGACTTCTACGATCGCGACCTCCGCCAGCTTTTTGTGGCCGCGCCGGATGCCGGGCCGCCCCCGAAGGCCTCCAGCTACCTCCGCCAACGGCGGCGCCAGCTCATGGACGCGGTGTGCGAAGCGACCAACGAAAAGAAATATCGCGTCAATAAACTGCTCTCCCGCCTGATCGAGCGCTGCGACCAGCTTGACCTGCATCTTAAACCCAGTGACGCCAGTCCGGATCTGGCGGTGTCGGCTTACGTCACCACGCTGGTGATGAACTATCTGTTCACGGGAAAATTCAAACGCACCAAATAGTCATGAGGAAAAAACTCAAAGTGCTCGCATTGTTCGACGCGATCGGGCCCACGACCCTGAACCAGGACTTCAAGCGCGAATTGAAAACCGCGGACTGGAAGACCGAGGCCGCGGTGCTCGCCGCCCTCGACGAGCTTGGTTATCCCCACGAGCAGCTGGCGATCTTCGACGACCTCGATCTCCTGCGGCAGAAGCTCCAGACCTTCAGCCCGGATGTCATCTTTAACCTGGCCGACCAGTTCCGGAACAACCGGGCCTTCGACCAGCACATTGTCTCGTTCCTCGCCATGAACGAAATGCCCTTCACCGGCTGCGGCTCGACCGGCCTGACGCTCTGCAAGCACAAGGGCATTTCCAAGAAAATCCTCGCCTATCATCGCATCTACACGCCGGAATTCGTGATCATCCCACGGGGCAAACGCATCGCGCGCCCGAAACGCCTGACGTTTCCCATTCTCGTGAAGCCGCTGAAGGAGGAGGCATCCTATGGGATTTCGCAGGCGTCGTTCGTGGAAAACGATGAGCAGTTCCGGGAGCGGGTGAGCTACCTTCACGAGAAGACTGACAACGACGTCATCGCCGAGGAATACATCGAGGGGCGGGAGCTTTACGTCAGCGTCATTGGTAATCACCGCCTGCAGGTCTTTCCGATCCGTGAACTGGTTTTTCGTGAGGTGCCGCCGGACGAGCCGAAAATCGCCACCTACAAGGCAAAGTGGGACGAAGCCTATCGTGAGCGTTGGGGCTTGGAGAACCGCTACGCCGAAGGGCTGGAGCCAGCGGTGGTGCGCAACATCGAGTCGGTCTGCAAACGCATCTACCACCTGCTGACCATCGACGGTTACGCCCGGCTGGATCTTCGCCTGAACGCGCGGAACGAGCTCTATTTCATCGAGGCGAATCCGAATCCCATTTTGGCGCCGGACGAGGACTTCGCGCAGTCGGCCCTGAAGGCGGGCCTGGCCTACCCGCAACTCATCGACCGGATCGCGCGCCTCGGTTTGAACACGATGCGGGATTGAGCCATCCGTTCACGGCCCCGCCAAGAGCAAATCGATCAAATTCAACGACGGCACGAGCACCAGCGCGCCCTGGAGGCGATCGAGAAGCAGAAGGGCAAAAATGACGAGTATGCGAAGGATCCCTATGTCTCACCCGCGCGCCTCACCACGTTCGATCCCGCGGCCTACGCGCCGTTCGAGGGCGACTACAACGTGAGGGTGGGGAAGGATGGAAAACCAACGAAACCCAGCCGGGTCTTCGCCCGGAAGGACGACGGCTATCTTTGGCAAACCCGTAGCCGCAAGCCGCGGATATTCTACCCGGCCGGTGACCGGCTCTTGGTCTCGGCCGACGGCAAGATGACCGTCGAGTTCAAGCTGGATGACCAAGGCACCGTCACCGGCGCCGAGGAACGCGGGGAGCGCGGCCGCCACACGGTCCCGCGCAAGCTTGTGGTTCCGGCACCCGCCGTGGCTGCCGCGAAGTAGGGGCGAATTGAAGGTGGAGCCCGGCCTTCCGCCTTCGCCAAGGCTATGGTGGACAAGCCGGACGGGTTGGTTAGGCGCACGCGGTAGAAACCGGTCCGGAGGCCCAGGTTCCACCTGATCCAACTGCGTGAGCCTGGCGAAGGCTGCTGGCGCGATAGCGACGGGGTGTGTCGGGCTACCGGCCGGCCGCCGGCCCGGTCAGCGGCCCGACGCCGGTCTCGGTCCGGACGACTTTCTGGATCGTGCCGTCAGCGTTGAAATGCAGATACTCGGCGCAGATCTGCCGCTGTCTTTTGGCGCATTCAGAATCGGTGAGCAGCCAGCGGTGATAGAAGAGGACCCATTGCCCCTTGAATTGCACGATCGAGTGGTGGTTGTTGCTCTCGTGCTCCTGCTCCATGATGACGCCCTGATACTTCCACGGGCCGAGCGGGGAGGAGCCCGTGTAATACGTCAGGGTGCGGTTGTTCTCGGGCATGGTGTAATAATAGATGCCGTTCCGCTTGAAGACCCAAGGGCCCTCCATCTTCGGCTGGTAGCCGCCCATGTCCATCTTGTGAAATTCTTTCACGCTGCGCATGTCGTCGGCCATCTCGCCTACGAGCCAGTCCCCGCGCGGTGGGACGTAGATATACGCCTTGCCGTCGTCGTCGACGAACAGGCAGGGGTCGTTCGCGTAGGGTTTTGTCCAGAGCGGCGCGCCAATCATGTCCTTGAACGGTCCCGTCGGCGAATCGCTTTCCGCGATGCCGATGCCCATCCATTTCGTGCTCTTGCCCGGGTTGACGCGGTCCTTGTGTCCGGTGCCGGCGGGGAAGATGAAATAGTATTTCCCGTTCTTGTAGGCGGCGTCCGGCGCCCAGGCGTAGTTGTCGGCCCAGGCGAGGTCCTTGACGGAGAGGCAGGCGCCGTGGTCCTTCCAGTTGACGAGGTCGGCGGAGGAGAAGACATGCCAGTCCTTCATCCAGAAGTCCTCCTGGCACTCCTCGTCGTGCGAGGCGTAGACATACATGCGGCCGTCGGCCCACACATGGCCGGAAGGGTCCGCCGTCTTGATCTTGCTGCCGAAGTTCAGCGGATTGGCGGCGAAGCCGGTCGTGGCCACCAGAGCCGCCAGCAGCAGGGCGGATGAAATCTTCGTGAGGGGGAGCGAGGTCATTTTTTGCAGGGGGTTAAAAGGATGCTGGGGCGGATGTCGGTCCGAGCGCAAGGCGGGTGTCGTGCCTCGCGACAATTGGCCCGCCCGCAAGCAGTCTCCTACACCTGGGGGGAGGAAGCGCGGGCCCACTCGGTCTGCAGGCCGAGCCGGGCGATCCATTCGTCGAGCGCGGCCCGGTCGATGGCGTCGCCGCTCACGTCGAGCATGGCGCGGATGTCGGTCAGGTGCTTGGTCGAGCCGCCTTCGCGGAAATACTCCAGCTTGCGCAGGATGACATATTCCGGCGGGGCGAAGCTGATGCTCTGTCCGCCGTGCGGAACGGAGTGTCGCTTGGGGAAGGCCCATTGGTGCAGGGCGTTCGTGCCCATCGGATAAAGGTCAGCCTTGAAGCCGGAGTCGTGGTGAAGCGCGTTCAGGTGGGCGCGCTGCGTGCGCCGCAGTTCCACTTCTATCACTTCGTCTGGCGGCAGGTAGTAATCGTTTTCTGGAAATGCCGCGCGTAGCCGGGGCAGATCGGAGCTTTTCAACTCGATGACCACATTGAGGTCGTTGGTCGTGCGTGGCTGGCCATAGACGATGGCGGCCGTGGCACCTGTCACCATGTAGGGCAAACCGGCCTCTTCCAGCGGGATGGCAAACAGCCCGATCAGGTCAGTCTCGGGCATGGTGGATGCGGCGGGCGATCTCTCGGAGACGTTCGTCGGCAGAAAGCTGTGGTTGGGTGGCGCGCAGCCCCGAATCCATGAGCACGCGCATTTGCCGGTTCATCTGCATGGCTTGTTCGAGGCGCTGTGAGGGCGTCATTCGTCGATAGATTTCCACCTGATGGGCGTCGGCAGCGGCGGCATGGGCGGAAACGGCAGGCATGAAGTCACAGTTAGACGCCACAAAAACCGGCGCAAGCCCCGGGTTGAGGAGAATAAACCGCTAATCTGCGCTAATGGACGCTAATCAAAAACCGCCCTGCCATGGGGCATTAGTAGTTTAATAGACTACAAAGCAGCCCGTGCTTCCTGGAATACTTCGGCCTGTGACTTAGGGGTGACCTTGCCGGTTTCAAAATCTTGGGCGCGGGCGCGGGCGATGAGATCCGCGAGATGCTCATCGGTGCCGCCCATGCTTTTCCAGATGGCCGAGGCCACCTGCAGGCGATCCTGCTCCGGCAGCTGCAACGCCGCCTCGGTGACCTGTTTTGCGCCTGCTGTTATGTCGGCAAAGTGCGTCAGCCGGCGGCTGATTTCAATTCCTGTTTCGGCAAGGCTGCCGGTGCCGACCACATCTGCTGTGCACGACGCCGTCCGGTCTCTTACATCAGAGCGATGAGCCCTTTGGCGGCCATCTGCCGTAAACTCAGCTTATAGCGTGAGTCATGAACCGATGATGTGATATCAGGGATCTCCATGTCCCACGCATGGTGAAAGTCTGAGATGAAGGAACAATGGGGAGTCATACCCGAGATGGACGAACTGTTTACGCCAATCACGGCACCATCTTCGCGAAAGACCGGGCCACCACTGGCACCGGATGGCATTTCCATCGTCGTCTCCCAACACGGATTCTGAAGCATGCTTTTATCACGGCCGCTTGAATGGAAATACACAAGATGTCCTGAGAATTTGCTCAACTCGTAGCGAATAGGTTGAGCTGTAAAGTCGCAGTGAGGGCATGCGTGGGAATGAATCGGAGTTCCGGGAAGTAGTGCCGCATAGCTCAACGGTAGAACAAAAGACTTGAAGGCTTCTCCCTCTCCGCGTCCCGGGGTTAAATCTACTGAACCAATTGCTATGTCAGTATTCGCATAAAAGTGGATCATTAGAACGGTGCGAATTCGCATTCGGCCATTTGGTAAGCGGTGCGCAGTCCCTAGTGGATGAATGTAACGATGTTCATCATCGAGCGCGTCAAGAATCACGTGCTTCGCTGTAACGAAAAGACCTGTCGAACCGATAAAAAACCCAGTCCCTAGCTGTCTCTCTTCACCAGTCTGTGCGTCCTTGATGAGTATAGGGAAGATTGATTCCAATTGGGTGCGACTCATTGGTAACTCCTCCCTCTAAATGTCGATTAAGCAATGCTCAAGGCGTGGGCTCGTAGTCGAGATACGGCGCCAGCCAACGCTCTGAGACTTCAAGCCACTGGTCTTTACGAAGTGTGTAGTCTTCGACTTGGTCTTTGGCCAACTTGCCCACCGCAAAATACTTTGAGTCGGGGTGGTTGAAATACATGCCGCTGACGCTGGACGCGGGGAACATGGCGTTGGACTCGGTCAGCGTGATGCCGGTGTGGGCGGTGGCGTTGAGAAGGTCGAACAGCGGCGGCTTTTCGGTGTGGTCGGGGCAGGCGGGGTAACCGGGGGCCGGGCGGATGCCGCGGTATTTTTCGCGGATGA
>JBKJRX010000018.1:0-7023 GCA_046593155.1 Lacunisphaera sp. | reverse complement strand
CGCTGCCAATGAACTCCCCTGTTTGTCATTCTGAACGGAGTGAAGAATCCATCGGCACAACCGCCGGCGCCCATCCTGATGGATGCTTCGCTACGCTCAGCATGACAATGCCCTGGTCTGTTCATCGGCGTGTGCCACGCCAGCCACCGGCTTGCTGTCCAGTCTCAGAATGACAATCCGGGTTTGCAGATACTTCCTAAGCGTTCTTCCGCCCCGACTCCACGAGGTAGGCCTCCATCGCCTCGCGGGTCAGGGTGTGGCCAGCGGCACAACGCGGGCATTCCACCCGGATGGTCTCGCCGTCGCCGAACAGCGCCTCCGGATCAGCGCGGAACGCCGGCGCGATTGCACCGAGAATCTTTTGCTGAGTGCAGCCGCAGTGCCAGCCGTAGTTGCGGCTCTGGATGCGCCCGAGCGTCTCTGCCGTGCCGGGATTACGGACCCCGGCCGCATCCACCGAGGCGAACCAGATCAGGTCGCAATCAGGCTGCGCCACCAGCATGGCGTATTCATCGCCCCCCAGTGCAAAGAAACGGACGGGCTGCTGCTCGCTGCGGGCGTAATAGCCCGCCACGGCGGCGAACACGTCGCTGCCGTGGAAATTTACCACGCTGCGACGCGGCTCGGCCCCGCGACGGGTCACGATGTCGCTGAAGAACACGTTCTCAGGTGCTTCGCGCACATTCTCCGTGAAGAGCCGGCCCGTGACGGTGCAGTCCTCATTGTCGCCCGTGAGGAAAAGATTCAACCGCGGATCTTGGAAATTGAGCGTCCAGGCAATATGCTCATTCAGCGGCCGGGAGGCACAGTGCAGGGTAAAAGCCGCCAGCGCGGTCTTGAACAGCGCGGCTTGGTCCGGCGTATAACGCAGCTGGTGGTCCGCGAGATGCAGGTAGTAGTCGGTGAGCAGCGAGCCGAGGTCAGCGCGCACCAGCAGGGCATTGCGGTGACGCACAAAATCCACGGTTACCGTGGCACCGTTCATTTCTGGGGCTTGGTTCTCAGGCATGCCTGCAGTGTATGCAGATATCGCCAAAGTCCAGCTGGGCGATGGCGCATCGGCGGGCCGTTTTCGGCAGTTGCAATCAGAGCGAAACCAAGGATTTTTCAGGGAAATGGCTGAACGCATCTCCACCAATCCCCATACAGAGGAGGAATTCTCCCTGCCCCTGTTTCTTTTTGTGGTCACCGTTTCCTTGGGCGGCGCCCTCGCCTTGGTCTGGCTGCTCGCCCCGGCGCCGGTTTGGGCGGCGCAGATCGCCGGCCCGTTCTGGAAGCTGCTGGCCGTCTTTCTAGGGTTCTCCCTTTTCATCTGCTTCCTGGAATATTTCTTCCATCGCTACGTTCTGCACAAGCCGGTCATTCCCCTGCTCAGCTATTTCTACAAGCAGCATACTCATCACCACAGCCTGACCCGCATCACGCGCCGCCGGACGCCCGGTGGCTTGGACGTCAACTTCGTTGAGAACTTCTATCCGATCACGGAGCCGGTTCAGAAGGAGGCTTCGTTTTTCCCTTGGTATACCTACATCGTCTTTTCCGTCCTGCTTACGCCGCTGTTCGCGGTCGTGCAATGGCTCCTGCCCTCCTACCCTATTTTTCTCGCCGGCTACGCGGCCATGGCCTCGTCACTGTTCATTTACGAGATCTTCCACGCCATCGAGCACTGGTCTTTCGAAAAATGGGGCCCGCTCATCGACAGCCCGGTCTGGGGCGGTCTCTGGCGCAAGGTCTACAGCTTTCACCTGCGCCACCATGCGGTCATCGACTGCAACGAGGCGATTTCCGGTTTCTTCACCCTGCCCGTGGCCGACTGGATCTTCGGCACGTGCATCCTGCCCGGCATTCTTTACCGCCACGGCGAACAGAATGCCGCCGACAAGGAGTTCCTCAGCCCCCATCCCATCGGGCCGATCCGCTGGCTCGACCGCGTGACGGACGACATCGTCAAGTCGCGCCGCCAGCGCGCCCGCGCCGGGGCGTGAGCTTAGTTGGTAGGGCGGTGAGTCCCTTCACCGCCGCGGCGCGGAACGGAGCCCGCGCCCTGCCTCACCCCTTCGGAATCACGCCCTTCTGCTCGAGCTTCTTCATCTTGGGTTTGATGACGAACGTGCAGTAACCCTGGTTCGGGTTGTTCTTGAAATAGTCCTGGTGGTATTTTTCCGCCAGGTAGAATTTGGGCAAGGGCGAGATTTCCGTGACGATCGGATCAGGCCATAACGCCTGCGCGGCAATCTTCGCCCGGCCGGCCGTCTTGTGCTGCTCCTCGTTGTGATAGAAAATCACCGACCGATATTGCGTGCCCTCATCGGCCCCTTGGCGGTTAAGGGTCGTCGGATCGTGTGCCTCAAAGAAAACCTCGAGTATTTTATCGTAACTGATGACTGCGGGATCGAACTCCACTTGGATGACCTCCGCGTGACCCGAGCGGCCTGTGCAAACCTCCTCGTAAGTCGGATTGGCTTCCTTGCCGCCGGCGTAGCCGCTGACGACCTTTTTTACGCCCGGTAGGCGCTCAAGCACGGCCTCCGTGCACCAGAAGCAGCCCCCTCCGACGGTGGCGAGTTCGGTTGACGACGCGGGTTTGGTATCAGCCTGGAGAGTCATGGCGGTGAAAAGGGTCAGAAGGACAAGGAAGGGGCGGACTTTCATGAACGTGGGAGGAGGATAGCCGGTTTTTATTCCGAAGCAACTAAGACGCCAAACCGGTTAACCACTAATCCACACTAATTGGGCACTAATGAAGGCAGTTGGAAGTGAACCCGTGCCGCCATCATGACAGTTTCCTGCTTGTTCTGATTAGTGTCACATCAGTGGCCATTAGTGGTTAACCCTGTTCCTGCTTTCCTGAGTCCCACATTTCACTAGCTTGTCCCCATGGACGATCCCCGCCTCGACAAGTGGCTCTGGAGCGTGCGCGTGTTCAAGACGCGCCCCCTCGCCACGGCCGCGTGCCGCGCCGGCAAGGTCCTCATCGGCGAACTTGAGGCCAAGCCCGGCCGCGACATCCACGTCGGTGAAACAATCACCGTCCGCGTCGGCGCCCTTACCCGCACCCTCAAGGTCACCGGCCTGCCGCGTTCGCGGGTCGCGGCCAAGCAACTGCCGGAATTCATGACTGATCTCACGCCCGCCGCCGAATACGAGCGGGCCAGGCAAGCCGGCCTTGAGCACATGCTCGCCCGCGAACGTGGCCGTCCGACCAAGAAGGACCGCCGCGAGATGGGCCGGCTCTTCGGTTTCGAGTAGGCTGCTTACTTCCCGGCCAGCTCGTCTTTCACGACCTCGCCGCCCTTCATCACCCAGCGGACCCGCGTGAGTTCGGCTATATCCTTGAGCGGATCGCCCGCCACCGCGATGAGATCGGCAAACCGGCCGGCCTCGACCGAACCGGCCCGGTCGCCCCAGCCCATGATCTCGGCGTTAAGGCCCGTGGCGGCCACGATGCCGGCCATCGGTTGCTCGCCGAGCCGGGCGCGTTCGACAAATTCCTGCGCGTTCTCGCCGTGCGGGATGACCGCGGAATCCGTCGCGAATCCGATGGGCAGACCGGCGGCGAGTGCGCGCTTGAAACCGAGGTCCTTGGTGGCGCTGATCATCTGGCTGCGCTGGATCTCCGACTCCGGAATGCCGGCCGCACGGCCTTGGCGGGCGATTACCGTGCTGGTATAGAGCGTCGGCACATAGAAGGTCTTCCGGTTGCCCGCCTGCAGCATCCCGATGGCCTCGTCGTCGAGGAAGGAGCCGTGGTCGATGGTGCGGACGCCGGCGCGAATGGAGGTCTTGATGCCGCCGATGCCGTGCGCGTGCACCGCCACCTGCCGGCCCCAGCGGTTAGCCTCGGTGACGGCCGCCAGGATCTCCTCGTCGGAGAACTGCTGCGCGCCGGGGCTCTGCCCCTTCGACAGCACAGCCCCGGTGGCGAGCAGCTTGATGAAATCGGCCCCGTGCTTGAAATTCTTCCGCACCTGCTTGACCACCTCCTCCGGCGAGTCGGCGAGGTTGTCCACGCTCGGCACGTGCACGTATACGGAAAATTGCTGGGCGTCGCCCGCGCCGCCGGTCGAGGAGACATAGGAGCCGGCCACGAACATTCGCGGGCCGGGGATGGCGCCGGTATTGATCGCGTTGCGCAGCTCCACGTCGACGTAGGGCCAGGCTGTGCCCATGTCACGAACCGTCGTGAAGCCCGCGAGCAGTGTCACCCGCGCATTGTGTGCGCCCCAGAGCGCGGAGAAGGCCGGCGTGGTCTTGATAAGTTCGTCCTCCCAGTGGACGCCGTATTTGCCGCAGAGATGCGTATGCAGGTCGATCAGGCCGGGCAGCAGCGTAGCGCCGCCGAGGTCGATCACCCGTGCGCCCGCCGGCGCCTGGAGGCCGGAGCCGGCCGCGACGATCCGCTCGCCGTCGATGATGACCGTAGCGGGCGCGATCACGCCGCCCTTGCCGTCGATCAGGCGCGCGGCCTTCAGGAAAATCCGGTCCGCCGCGAGTAGCGAGACCGGCAGGCACAACAGGATCAGCAAGCGGGCGCGTATTTTCATGACGCCAGCCAATCGCAACCCACCGGTCAGCTCAAGCCTGCGCGAGGCGAGGCTCGTTCATCTCGTCAACTTCCGGTATTTGATCCGATGCGGTTGTTCGGCGTCTTTTGCCTTGGATCCGCGAAGCGAGCACCGGGGACAAACACCGGGTGGTCAGCCCCGCGACTGGCTCGGGGCCTTGGGCTTGTCGAAACGCCAGACCACAACGGTGTCCTCTCCCGACAGAGATTAAATCTTCACCGGGTCAATTTGCGGTATTTAATCCTATGCGGCTGATCCGCGTCCTTCCCTTTCCGCTTCTTGAAGTCCTCCAGGTAGGCCGAGTAATTGCCAGCAAACCAGTGGACATAGCTATCCCCCTCGAAGGCCATGATGTGCGTCGCGGTGCGGTCAAGGAACCAGCGATCGTGGGAAATAATGACGGCGCAGCCGGCAAAGCTCTCCAGTGCTTCTTCCAGCGCGCGGATGGAGTTCACGTCGAGATCGTTGGTCGGCTCGTCGAGCAGCAACAGGTTCGCGCCGCTCTTGAGCACGCGCGCCAGCAGCACGCGGTTGCGTTCGCCGCCGGAAAGCACCCCCACCTTTTTCTGTTGGTCGGCACCGGTAAACCCAAATTGGGCGCAGTAGGCACGGCTGTTCACCGAGCGCGTCCCGAGCACCATGACCTCCTGTTCATCACTGATGACCTGCCAGATGGTCTTGTTGCCCTCGAGCGAATCGCGCGACTGCTCGACGTAAGCCGATTTCACGGAGTCCCCGACCTTGAAAGCGCCCGCGTCAGGCTTTTCCAAATTGGTGATGAGCTTGAAGAGCGTCGTCTTGCCCGCGCCGTTGGGACCGATGATGCCCACGATGCCACCGGGCGGCAGGGAGAAATTGAGCTTCTCGAACAGCAGCTTCTCTCCGTAACCCTTGCTGACATCCTGCGCCTGCACGACCAGCGTGCCGAGGCGCGGGCCGGGCGGGATGATGATCTCGAATTTCTTCTCCTGCTCAGCGACATCCTGCTTGAGCATGGCCTCGTAGGCGCTGATGCGGGCCTGAGATTTCGCCACGCGCGCCTTCGCGCTCTGCCGGATCCACTCAAGCTCGCGGGCCATCGCCTTCTGACGCTTGCTCTCGGTGCGCTCAGCCACGGTGGCCATCGCCTGCTTCTGCTCCAGCCAGGAGGAATAATTCCCCTTGAACGGCAGGCCGTGGCCGTGGTCCAGCTCGAGGATCCAGCCGGCGACGTTGTCGAGGAAGTAGCGGTCGTGCGTCACGGCGATGACCGTGCCCTCGTAGCGGGAGAGATGCTGCTCGAGCCAGTTGACCGAGTCGGCGTCGAGATGGTTGGTCGGCTCGTCCAAAAGCAGAATGGAGGGCTTCTGCAACAGCAGCCGGGCCAGCGCGACGCGCCGGCGCTCGCCGCCGGAGAGGGTGTCCACGATGGCTTCGCCCGGCGGACAACGGAGGGCGTCCATCGCCTGCTCGACCATCGGTGCGACGTCCCATGCGCCGAGCCGATCAATCTCCTCCTGCAGCTTGGCCTGCCTGTCGGAGATGGCATCCTTCGCCTTCTCGTCCGCGGCCTCGGCGAGCTCGTCCCAAGAGGCATCGTAGGCCGATGTCAGGTCGGTCAGATGTTTCACCCCCTCCTCCACACAGGCGCGCACCGTGGCGCCGAGCGTAAGGGCCGGCTCCTGCGGCAGAAAACCCACGGTATAACCCGGCTCGAAATGGACCCGGCCGTCGATTTCAGTGTCGATACCCGCGAGGATGCGCATGAGCGAGGACTTGCCGGAGCCATTGAGGCCGAGCACGCCGATCTTCGCGCCGTAGTAGAACGACAGGGAGATGTCGCGGAGGATTTCCTTGCGCTCGATTTTCTTCGAGACGCCGAGCATCGAGAAGATGATCTTGGGGGCTTCGGTCTGGGCCATGGGGTCAAAAACAAAGGCAGCCGGCGGCCCAGCGCAACGCAATCATGCCGGACCACGCAGAGAGGCCCCATTGGGAGGTGGAACCCTCAGGCCGGTGGCTCAGCCGGGATCAGGCAGTTCGCAGCGATTCCACTCGGCAATCTCGAAACTAAAAAGCGCCCCGGTAGGCAGCCCGCTCGCGGGCGCCCAAAGAGCGCGCGCGAGCTCGCTGGCCCACCGCCGACTGCATGAGTCCGGCTCAGGACCGGTTGGCCAGGAAATGATAGCCCAGCCACAGCGCGGCCAGCACAACGACGGCGCCGATGGCGACCTTGGTCGCCAGGGGCTTGTGCCGGCGGATGGCCCGGCCCGTCACGTCTCCTCCGACCGGCTCGACCAGGAAGATGCGCATTTTCTCAGGGATGTTTTTCAGCTTCTGCGGCGGCAGGTAGGTGCCCTTCAGGTCCAGCTGGTTCTCGATCTGGGAGTAGATGAAACTCGACATGGCGATGCCACCCGGATCGGCCAGCGGCTGGATGCGCGCCGCCACATTCACCGCATTGCTGAAAATATCATCC
>JBKJRX010000288.1:0-46288 GCA_046593155.1 Lacunisphaera sp. | reverse complement strand
CGGACGTTGAGCTTGTCGTGCGGGACGCCGAGTTCCTGCATGAATGCCATCGGGACGACGGCGAAGGCTTCGTTTACTTCCCAAAGGTCGACATCCGAAATTTTCCAGCCGGCGCGGCTGAGCGCGGACTGCGTGGCCTGCACCGGCGCGGTCGTGAACCACAGCGGGTCCTGCGCGTGGCCACCGAAGCCGGCGAGGCGCGCGATGGGCTTCAGGCCCTTGGCCTTGGCGGTGTCGGCGGTGGTCACAACGAGCGCGGCGGCGCCGTCGTTGAGCGTGGAGGCATTGGCCGGCGTGATGGTGCCGTCTTTCTGGAAGACCGGCGTCAGCGCCGGGATCTTGTCATACTTCACCTTGGCTGGACCTTCGTCGTGCTCGACCTTCGTCACGTTGCCCTTGGCGTCGGTCAACTCGACCGGCGTGATCTCGGCGGAGAGCAGGCCGGCTTTCTGCGCGGCGTTGGCGCGCTGAAACGAGGTGATGGCGTAGGCGTCCTGCTGCTCGCGGGTAAACTTGTATTTCGTGGCACACTGCTCGGCGCAGTTCCCCATGTGGAGGTTGTTATACGGATCCCACAGGCCGTCGGTGATGACCGAATCGATCACCTGCTGGTGGCCGAGCCGGAAACCGTCGCGGGCCTTCGGCAGCAAGTAGGGTGCGAGCGACATGTTCTCCATGCCGCCGGCGACCGCGATGCTGCCCATGCCACCCGCGAGGAAGTGGGATGCGCCGATGACGGTCTGCATCCCCGAGCCACAAACCTTGTGCACTGTGATGCAGCGGACCGAGGTCGGCAGCCCGCCGTGGATCGCGGCCTGGCGCGCGGGCGCCTGCCCCTGCCCCGCCTGCAGCACATTGCCCATGAGGCAATCGGTGATGTCGGCGGGATTGACGCCGGCTTGGGCGACCGCGCCCTTGATGGCCGCGGCGCCGAGACGAGAAGCCGGGACGGAAGCGAGGCCGCCTTGGAAGGCGCCGATGGGCGTGCGGGTGGCGGAGAGGATAACAATGTCAGTCATGGGGCGAAGATATGCATGGGTTAAGCTCTAAGCTCCAACATCCAAGCTCCAGAGAAGCTCCCAAGCAGGAAATTTTTAAACGCTGGCTGGGTGTTTGGTGACTGGTGTTTCATTGGAGGTTGGATGTTGGAGTTTGGAGCTTCCCACTTCACGTGGGGCGTTTGATCGTGAAGAGTTCCGTGGTGCGGGTGTAGTAGTCGCCGCCCATGCGGCCGATGGTGTCAAGCTTGTGCGGGTCGAGCGCACCGTCCGTCATCACGGACTCAGCGACATGCGCGCAGAGCACGGTGCCAAACACGACGTTGCCCGCGAGCGGGCCCTCACCAATGCAGACGATACGGTCCAGTTTGCACTCGAAGGACACCGGCGAGGCGGCGACACGCGGCGGCTTGACCAGCGACGACGGCACCGTGGCGATGTTGAATTTTTCAAACTCACTCTCCCCATGCGGCAGCGGCGCCGAGGTAAGGTTCATCGGCTCGCGCAGAGCGTAGGGCACGACGTTGACGACGAACTCGGGCACCTGCTCGACGTTAAGCACGCTGTCTTTCTTTTTGCCGGTGCGGTCGTTGGCACCGCAGAACATAAGCGTCGGCGGGCTGGCGCAGATCCCTTGGAAAAATGAAAAGGGTGCGAGGTTCGTCCTGCCGCCGGCGGAGATGGTGGAGACCCAGGCGATCGGCCGCGGGTTGATCGCGTTGATCAGCCACGGGTAGGATTCCCGCGGGGGGAGCTTTTGAAAATCGACGATCATGGTTTCAGGAGTGTAGGTTGCACGCTTGCGTGCAACGTGGCGAGCAAGCTCGCCACCTACATTCATCCCAGCCAGCTCAGCGGGTAGTTCGGGTCGTCCATCGCCAGCGCCTCGGCGGTCAGCTCCAGCGGGAACTGCGTGTCGAACATCACGGCGAGTTCCTCGGTGCGGGTGTGCTCGAAGCTTTTGAGTGTCGTGCCCGGGTGCGGGCCGTGCGGGATGCCCTGCGGGTGCAGCGTGAAGGAGCCGGGTTCGACGCCCTTGCGCGAGCCGAACTGGCCGCGCACATAGAACAGCACCTCGTCAGCCTCGGTGTTGTCGTGCGCCCACGGCACCTTGATTGCCTCAGGGTGATGGTCGAGGTAGCGCGGCGCGAAGGTGCACATGACGAAGCCGTGCATCTCAAAGGTCTGGTGCACCGGCGGCGGCAGATGGACCGTGCCGGTGAGCGGCTCGAAATCATTCGCGTTGAAGGTGAATGGATAAAGGTAGCCGTCCCAACCCACGACGTCGTGCGGGTGACCGGCCATGATATTGCGGGTGAAACGCGTCCGGTCCTTGGTCAGCACGCCGAAATCGCCCTCCTGATCAATGGTCAGCATTTCGCTCGGCCCGTGGAAGTCGCGCTCGCTGTAGGGCGCGCCCATGCGGATCTGGCCCTCCTTGTGCAGGTAACGCTCCGGAATGCGGACGGGGTGCGTGGACTCGATGATGAGGTAGTCCTCCTTCGCGATATCGTCCGGCACGAGCCGGTAGATGGTGCCGCGCGGGATGACAACGTAATCGTCCTGCTTGTAGCGGAGCCGGCCGTATTGCGACTCAAGCCAGCCACCGCCGGCCCAGACGAAGATGACGTCGTCGCTCTGGCCGTTGCGGTAGAAATCATAACCCTTGTCCATCGCCGTCGCGGGACGGCAACGGTAGGCGCCGATGTCGGCATTGAACATGAGCGGCACGCGGCCGGTGTAGGGGTCACCCGCGCGGGCCATGCCGGCGGACTTGAGATGGTGATGGCGCAGCGGCGTGGGCGCACCGGGCTTGAGCGCAAACTCCTTGAAGAGCTCGACGCTTTTCACGCGGGTCGGCGGCTTCAGGTGGTAAACGACGCTGTAAGCGCGGTCGAAGCCCTCGGTGGTGATGACGTGCTCGTAGTGCAGCCCTTCGCCCTTGTAGCTCGCGGCGGGGTCGCGCGGGAACTTGATATGATGTTTCCGGGGCATCGACCCGAGCTTGAGGTAGTGGGGCATGGCTGAGTGGTGGTCAGGATGGAAGGAATCAGGAGCCAGCGACAGAACTAAGTTTGGGGATTACTTATTCCGCCTCCTGGCTCCTGAATCCCAAATTCTTTGTCAGAGCGTCCCGCGCCGGGCCTGCTCGCGCTCGATAGCCTCGAACAGGGCACGGAAGTTGCCTTCTCCGAAGCCGATCGAGCGGCCGCGCCGCTGGATGACCTCGAAGAACAGCGTGGGCCGCGCGAAGACGCACTTGGTGAAAAGCTGGAGCAAATAGCCTTCCTCGTTATCACGATCGACGAGGATCTTGAGTTTCTTGAGCTCTTCCTTGTTCTCCTGGATCTTACCGACCCGCTCGTCGAACTCGCCGTCGTAGTAGCTGTCCGGCACGTCGAGGAACTCCTGGCCCATCTTGCGCATCTCCTCGATCGTCGCGGTGATGTCGGGCGTGAGCAGCGCGATGTGCTGCACACCGGCGCCGCCATACTGGTCGAGGAATTCCTGGATCTGCGAGTTGGCCGACGACGGCTCGTTGATCGGGAGCTTCACCCAGCCGTCGGTCGAGCTGACCACCTTCGACATAAGCGCGGAGCGGCCGGTGTTGATGTCAAAGTGCATGAACAGGTCGAAGCCGAACACCTGCTCGTAGTAGGTCACCCACTCGTCCATGCTTTCGACGTTGGCCACGACGTGATCGATCATCGCAAAGTTGATCTCGCGGTCGTCGATGCCGCCCGGGACGTTGACAAAGCCGGGCATGAACTCGCCGTGACCCTTCCGCTCGACGAAGCTGTGGATCGTATCGCCGTAGGCCGCGATGGCGGCGTGAACAATGTTGTCGTCGGCGTAGGGCTCGCGCACGGCGTGGCCCCCGCGGCGCTGCGCCTCGGTGAAGGCGTGCTTCGCGTCTCTCACCTTGAAGGCCACGTCGCGCACGCCGCAACCGTGCTTCTCGAGGTGGACGCGGAGGAAGTCTCCCTCCGGACCGGCGCCCTGCGGCTCGCTGACCACAAAATTGACGCGGCCCTGGCCGACGACGTGCGCCCGGCGGCCCTTGAGCCCGGTCGAGTTGTCGCCGTAGGCGCGGGCCGTCATGCCGTATTTCTTCACGAAGAAGTCGCGCCACTGGTCGGCGTTGTCGACGTAGAACTCGATGTGGTCGAAACCGCGCAGGCCGAGCGGGTTTACGCCGGTTTTGCGCTCGACGGGTTTTTCAAAAAAGGTGCGGCTCATGGTAGGGTGCCCGGACCCGTCAGCCATAGGCTTGGCGAAGGCTGAAGGGCGTTTGGTTGCCCTCACTCTACTCCCCCGGCTCGCGGGCGGCCATACG
This sequence comes from Lacunisphaera sp., assembly GCA_046593155.1. Taxonomy (GTDB): domain Bacteria; phylum Verrucomicrobiota; class Verrucomicrobiia; order Opitutales; family Opitutaceae; genus Lacunisphaera. The sequence goes on along the minus strand of JBKJRX010000288.1, from coordinate 41,953 downwards.
CCGGAAGGAGTAAACGGCCTTGCGCCACCGGGCGGGACGGGCATTTACTCCATTCAGCCTATCCCGATGCCCCACCCCAACGCCCACCTCCCCCTCCTGGATCATGTGCTGGCCATGCTGGAGGACGTGCCTGTCGGCCTGCTGCTCCTGGACGCCGCCGGCCGCCCGCTCTGGTTCAACCATGAGGCCGCGCTCGCCTGCGCGGTATGGAACCACGGGGAGCGCCACGCCGCCGCGCTGCGCGCCCGCAACGCCTTCCGGGTGCCCGAGCCGCTGATTGCCGCCTGTCTCGAACTGCGGGCCGACCCGGCGCCGGCCGCACCCACCAAGGTCGTGAGTGACAACACCCGCGGGCTGCATGCCCGGATCAAGCTGCACACCGCGCCCGGCGAGCCCGCGCCGGCCTTCCACATCCAGCTCGATTACCGGCGCCCGCGGGGCGACCGGGATCGCCAGCTCTCGCCCGGCGCCGTGGCGCTGCTCGCCCGCCTGACCGAACGCGAACGCGAGGTGGCCATGCGCGTGCGCGAAGGCCTGCGCACCGCGGAGATCGCCGCTGAGCTGCGCCGCAGTCCGCTCACCATCAAGACCCAGCTCGCCGCCATCTTCGCCAAACTCAGCGTGCGCGGGCGCACCCGGGTCGCCGCCCTCCTCAACCGGTGAGTGCCTGGGCGTGACAACCACCACCGACCCTGTCTTGCTGCACCCACCCCCCGCATGAGCCCGATCAAGTCGACAGGCATTTCCGACGAAAAATTCCGGCCGTGGCTTCGCCGGGAACTGCTGCACGCGCTCAAGTTCGGTCTGGTTTTGCTGGTCGCCGGCGCCGCCACGGTGTGGGGCCTGACGGCCGTCTCCCCCTCCTTCGCGGCAGGCTGGACCAACTTCAATTACCAGCTGTCCGGCGTGGCCCTGGACCAGCATCCCCTCGCCCTGGCCCGCACCTTTGCCACGCGGTTGCGCGAGAGCGAATATGGCTGGGGCCCGCTCAGCCTCTTTGCGCCTTTCAACGTCACCGTCGCCCGGCAGGCCCTGCGGCGGGATTATCCGGAGGTCGCCAGCGTGAGCGACGGCGTGCCGCAGGTGCCGCGCAGCGCCCGGCTGCGGAGCGCCAACCCGGCCCTCCATGACCAGCGCATGGCCGCTTACCTGCAGCGCCACAACCGGATCGAATCCGGCCGCTTCGCGGGTCTCTACGACCGCGACGACTTGTTTTCCGCCCCCAACGCCAACGTCAAGCTCGGCCTGTTCGTGACCAAGGTGTTCGGCCTGCCCGATGCCTTTTTTTTCACGTTGGGCACAATCTTCACCGAGGTCGCCGGGGTGGTGTTATTCACCACGGTGCTGGCGCTGACGGCGATGCCGCTCTGGCGTTCCCGGCGGCCGGCGCGCACCTGGCTGAAGGCCCTCGCCTGGCCGACGCTGGCCAGCACCCTCGTCTGGGCCGCCATCCTCATCATGGCGGCCTCAGCCGCACTGTTCGGGGGACTGACCCCCAACACCTCCGCGCTCGCGCTCATCGCCTCGCTGCCCCTGCTCTCGATGCTCGCCCAGTTGCCACTGCACCTCGCCGAGACCCTCGTCAATTCACCCCCTTCGCGCAAGTGGGACGGCATCGACCGTCGCAAACCCCGCCCGCCCGAGCCCAAGCCCGGTGAGACCATTCCGCCGGTGGGCGGAGCCTGAGCGCCGGGTGCGACGCGAAGCCGGCCCAAGTCCCTTTACGCCCGCCCCCCATGAACCCGCCGCCCACACCCACCCCGGTGCCACTTCCGTTGCGCCTGTTCCGCTCGCTGGTCATCCTGTCACTCACCCTCGCCTGGATGGTGATTGCCGCGCTCTTCTACGCCAGCCGGGTGTTTTCGATCGTGGAAACTTATTTCAACGACGCCGAGAAACCGCCCGGTGCCGTCCTGCTCATCCTCGGGGTCATTGTGCTGCTGGTGCCGCTCGCGCTGGCCAGCGGGGCGGCGCGCCGCCAATGGCTGAAGTGGCCCGTGCTCGCGTTCGGCTGGCTGGCTGCCGGGGCCATTCTCGCCTGGCTCGCTTGGGATGACCCTCTCGTCCGCCGCCCGCTGACCATCGACGATGTCGCACCCGCCTTCGACGGGGCGGAGCGCAGCTACGCCGTCATCATGGAGTATGGCAAACAGCACCCGGGCGAGGAATCGAAGGCATTCACCAATTACCGGCCCAAGGTTCAGTTCAGCGGCGCCAACATTGCGGAGCCCGAGAAATGGGTCGAATTCCTCACGAAGAATCGCGCCGCCCTCGAGGCCGACTGGGCCGCAGTCGCCCCGCAACGCGCGTGGCTCGACCGCCTCAAGGCCTTCGACCGCCTTGGAGACCTAACTCCGCCCGACTTCGCCGCCGACATCCCGAGGTTCGATGTCTGGCGCTTCCTTTCCCAGCGCACCTGCGCCATCGCCAGCCTGCAGGCCCTCGACGGACAAGGCGACGAGGCGATTGCCACGCTGCTCCCGATGCTGGAAGTCAGCCGCAAGTTCGAGACCTCCTCCCGCACCCTCGTGCGGTTGATGATCTCCCGCGTGGCGCAAAAGCTCTGCTACCAGACCGCCGGGTTCATCCTCGACCGGACCAAACCCAGTGCCACCGCGCGCGCCCGGCTCCTCACGGCGCTGGAAGGCGGCAACGGGCTCGCCGGTGCCCGGCGCATCGTGCTGATCGAATATGCGCACTTCATGCCCACCCTGACCAAGCTCTCCCTCACGGACGCCGCCACGGCCCTCAGTTGGAACCGGCCGCGTCCGATGCTCGGTTTCCTCGATCTCCTCACCCGTTTCGTCTTCAACCCCCGCGCCACGACCAACCTCTACGGCGATCATGCGCATGAGCTCGCGGCTCTCGCCGAGACGCGTGACCTCGGCGGCTTTGCCGTGCGGCAGGAGGCTTTCGTGCATTCCTCGTTTCGGCAGGGCGGGATGAAAAACCTGGGGGGGCGGCTCATCCTCAACATGGCCATCCCAGGCTATCAGAAAATTCTCAAAAGCTACTGGGAGATCGAGGATGTGCGCGTTGCGGTGCAGGCGCGGTTGAAAGCCTGACCGGTTGGTTGGAACCGGACCTCCCGACCGGTTTTTCGTTGGCGCACATTTAACCAACCCGTCCGGAGGCCGGGTTCCACCATTCGCCCCACCTTACCCCTTTCGGCCTAATTGGGGCTTTGCCGTGGATTTCACGCCCGTTCCGGGGCATAGTGTTGCCATGCAGAATCCCCCCGCCTCCCCTGAAACCCAGACCGGCGCCGACGACCCGCGCTGCATCCCGCACAAGCTCACGGCGCCCCTGCCCGTCGGCGCGGAGTGCCCCTACCCGGCCTATACCGCGGACGAGCAGGATGTCTGGCGCACGCTCTATGCGCGCATGGAGACGTTGCTGCCCGGCCGCGCCGCCGAAGAGTTCCTCACCGGCCTCGCCGCGCTCAAGCTGGAAAAGGACCGCATCCCCGCGCTCGCCGACGTGTCGCGCAAACTACAGGCCGTCACCAACTGGCAGATCGCCCGCACCCCCGGCCTGCTCGACGCGCACGATTTCTTCTCCTACCTCGCGCGCCGCATTTTTCCCTGCACCGACTATATTCGCGCCCGCTCGGAGCTCGACTACACGCCGGCGCCCGACTGCTTCCACGACATCTTCGGGCACACGCCGATGATCATGCATCCGCGCTTCGCCAACTTCTACCAGAAGATCGGCGAGGCCGCGCTGGCCTGCAAGGACCCGGCCGTCGAGGAGGGTCTGACGCGCATCTATTGGTTCACGGTCGAGTTCGGCCTGATCCAGAACGCCGGCGGCCCGCGCATCTACGGCAACGGCATCATTTCCTCCTCCGGCGAGACGCAGCACAGTCTGACCGACAAGGTGAAGAAGCTGCCCTACCGCCCCGAGACGCTGGCGGCGCAGCCCTACGACATCTGGCATTTCCAGGACACCCTGTTCGTCATCGAGTCCTTCGACCAGCTCGAGCAGGAATTCATCCGCTGGGCCCACGACCACCGGCTGCTCTGAGGCGGCGGTTCCGACCCAGAAAACCTGTAACGTATTATATTACACGTTTCCCGGGATTGGATTGTGCAGGGTCGCCGCTTGTCGGCGGACTGTTCCCGGCGCACGGCTCAAATCCCGGCCCGCCGACAAGCGGCGGCCCTACATTTAGCCGGCGTAAGCCGGATCCAACCCCAGCCGGAAATACGCCCGGGCGTTGGCGAAACAGATATTCTTCACCATGCCGCCCAGCTGCTCGCGATCGAAGGGGATTTCGCCGCGCTCGGCGAGGCCGCCGAGGAAATTGCAGAGCACGCGGCGGAAGTATTCGTGGCGGGTGTAGCTGAGGAAACTGCGTGAGTCGGTGAGCATGCCGACGAAGCGGCTGAGGAGGCCGAGATTGGCGAGGGCGTTCAGCTGCCACTCCATCGCCTCCTTCTGGTCGAGGAACCACCAGCCGGAACCGAACTGCATCTTGCCGGCCACGGAGCCGTCCTGAAAGTTGCCGATCATCGTCGCGAAGGCGTAGTTGTCGGCCGGATTAAGATTATAAAGCACGGTGCGCGGCAGCTCGCCGGTCGCGTCGAGCGCATCGAGGTAACGGCTGAGAGACCGCGCCTGCGGGAAATCGCCGATGCTGTCGAAACCGGTGTCCGGGCCGAGGGCCTTGAGCAGGCGGGTGTTGTTGTTGCGAAGGGCGCCGAGGTGCAGCTGCTTGGTCCAGCCCTTCTTCGCGTCCCAGCGGCCAAACTCGAGCATGAGATAGGAACCGTATCTGGCCCAGTCTGACGGTGAGGCCGCCCGGCCGGCGCGGGCGGCGTCGAAGATCGCCGTGGCCTCGGCGTGCGTGCAGGCTTCGGCCAGCGCGGTCTCCATGCCATGATCGGACAACCGGCCGCCGACGGCGTGGAAATCCTCATGGCGTTTCCGGAGCGCATTCAACAGATCCTCGAAAGTCCTGATCGTCACCTTTGCCTCGCCGCCGAGCTTCTCCAGCCAGGCATTGAAGGCCGCAGGAGCGTTGACCCCGAGCGCCTTGTCGGGCCGGAAGGTCGGGTAGACCTTGGTTTTGATGCCGAGCTTGGCAATACGGGCGTGATCAGTGAGCGGGTCAGCCGGATCATCGGTCGTGCAGATGACGGCGACCTTGTTGGCGGCGAGGATGTCGTGGATGCGCATGCCGGCCAGTTTCTCGTTGGCTTGCTTCCAGATGGTGTCAGCCGACTTCGGGCTGATGATGTCGTCGATGCCGAAGTAGCGCTTCAGCTCGAGGTGAGACCAGTGGTAGAGCGGGTTGCCCAGCGTGTTGGGCACGGCCGCGCACCAGGCGTCGAACTTCTCGCGCGGCGAGGCGTTCCCCGTGCAGACGCGCTCCGACACGCCGTTGGAGCGCATGGCCCGCCACTTGTAATGGTCGCCGCCGAGCCAGATCTCCGAGAGGTCAGCGAACTGGTGGTTGTCCGCGATGAGCGCCTGCGGCAGGTGGCAGTGGTAATCGAAGATCGGCTCGGCCTTCGCAAAATTATGATACAGGTCGCGGGCGGCGTCGGTCTGCAGCAGGAAGTCGTCGTGGATGAAGGAGCGCATGGGAGAAGGGAGGGAGGGGTGGTAGGGCGCGGACTCCGTTCCGCGCCGTTCGCGGCGGCGAAGGGACTCGCCGCCCTACCTTGAAATATCATTCAGCATCGCGTCGAGCGTCGTATAGCTGGCCAGCAATTTGCTGGTGGCGGCACAGCGTTCCTGGGAAGCGAGGCCGGTGTTCTCGGCCAGGAAGATGAGGTAGGCGGCGATGCGTTTCGAGAACAGCAGCCGGGCCTCGGGACTGACGGCGTAGAATCGCGCGCGCTGCTGGTAACCCGCGGGGGTGTGGTCGCCGAGGGCGGACTTCTCCGGCTTGCCGCCGGCAGCGAGCACATACAGGAAATTGTATTCGAAGAAGATCATGTGCTCGGCGGAGGGCGTCAGCGCCTCAAGCGCGGCGCGGCAGGCGGCGGGCGAGGTGTAAACCTCCTCCCCGTGAGACGAAGGCGCCCCGCCTCCATTGGCGAGCGACGTGGTGACGAAGATGCGCGCCATCTTCTGCTCGGTGGGGTCGGCGCTGAACGCGCCGGCGACGGACATGTCCACCGTGAACTTATACCAGTCGCGCCAGAGGGCGGCGTCAGTGGCGTTCTGCGATTGCGAGAGGGCGACGCCCATCTCGTAGGTGTAGCGGCCGCTGGTCTTGATTTCGAGCGCGCTGCCCGTGACCTGGCCCATGACCTGGTAGTTCTCGGCTGATTTTCCGGAACCGGAATGGAAACCGATGCTGACCCCAAACTTCGCGCAGACGGCCCACTGGGCCTCGATGAGCTTTTTCAGCGCGGCGTTGTCTGGATAGGGCGTGTTCTTCTGGAAGCCGAAGGCCGGCGCCACAAAGTTGACCGGCATGCCGAGCACCTCGCACAGCGCGAGCATGATGGCGGTCGTCTCGGGCGTGGTCAGGCCGGGCAGCTCGTCGATGGAGAGCTCGCGCAGGTAGGCGCGGCCCACCGGCGTGGTGAACGCGGCGGCGCGAGCGGCGGCGTATTTCCCGTCGCGGCGCTTCATCTTCTGCATCGGCGTCCAGACGGTGCACAGCAGGTTCGCAAACGCCTGATCATCCAGTTTCATGCCGGTCGCGGCGACGCGCGTCCGGGTCTGGATGACAACATCGGCCGGGATGTCGGCGAGCCGGGCCGGCTGGTTGAGCGCAAGCTCGGGCGAGAGATCGAAGGTGATGTAGCTGGCGAGCAGACAACCCTTGACCAGGGCGTCCTCGCGGACGTCGAACTTGCCACCGATCGGCTGGTGGTCGGCGTTGAAGGACCAGGCGATCTTCCGGTGGTGGAAGCCGGTCTTGAGCTTGGAGAGCACGCAGCCATGGCTCATGCCCTCGACGCTCTGGCCTTGGTGGCCCTCGGGGACGTTGGTGCCAATGAAGGGAAACGGCACGGTGTCGAGCTGGTTCCCCAGCATGGCGTCGACATCATAGACGAGCTCGCGCGGGATGGAATTCTGGTTGGCGGTCAGGCCGACCTCGAGGGCACTCATCGCCCACTCGACGGCCGGCCAATGCAGCGTGGTGAAACGCGCGCCGACGCCCAGCGTGCTGCGGCCGAGCTTGGCGCCGCCGGTCGGGAAGATGGTCGAGGCGGCATCATGCTCCTGGATGAGATTCTTGAGCTTGAGCAGGTTCTCCCAAGAGGCGGGGAAGAAGGTCGCCCCGGCGTGAGCGACACCGCCGGCCAGCGGTGACGCGGCCGCGTGCAGCTTCCACGCGCAGTCGCCGGCGGCGTTCTCGACGAGGGTGAACTCGCCGGCCTTGGTGGCGAAGCGGCTCTTCGGGTATTCGGTCACCTTGCCGGCCTTCAGGTCGGTCTGGAGCGCAGACCAGTCGAGGCAGAAGTCTGGGCTGACGCACGGATTCTGTGCGATGCGCAGCTTGTTTTTGAGGAGGAAGTCGTTGATGGCGGACACGGGAAGGGAGGGAAGTAGCGAGTAGTGAGGAGCGGGTAGCGAGTAGGTCGGAATCGGAGTTTCGAGGTAATGCTCGCTACTCACTACCCGCTACTCGCTACTTTTCATCATATCGTCATCGCGTGGTAGCCACCGTCGACGATCAGCTCCTCGCCGGTGATGAACGAACCGGCGCCGTCGGACGCGAGCAGCAGCGTGGCGCCGATGAGCTCGCGCGCTTCGCCGAAGCGCTTCATCGGCGTGTGGCCCATGATGCTGGCCACGCGATCAGGCGTCAGGACCTTTTTGTTCTGCTCGGCCGGGAAAAAACCCGGGACGAGGACGTTCACGCGCACCTTATGCGGCGCCCACTCGCGGGCGAGGTTGAGCGAGAGGTTGTGCACGGCGCCCTTGGTGGCCGAGTAGGTGAACACGCGCGACAGCGGCACGACGCCCGACATGGAGCCGAGGTTGATGATCGAACCGCCCGACCCGCGCTCGACGAGGTATTTCCCGAAAACCTGGCAGCCGAGGAACACGCCCTTGAGGTTCACGCGCACGATGCGGTCGAACTCCTCTTCGGTGATATCGAAGAACGGTGTGGCCGAGTTGATGCCGGCGCCGTTCACCACGATGTCGATGCGGCCACTGCGCTTGAGCACGGCATCGCGCAGCGCCTCGACCTCGGCCTTGCTGGTGGCCTCGGCGGCGTGGAACCAGACCTTGCCTCCGGTGGCGGCAATTTTCTTCAGGCGCGCATCGGCCTTCTCCGCGTTGCGCCCGACCAGGACGACCTCGGCGCCCGCGCCGGCCAGACCCTCGGCCATTGCGCCGCAGAGTTCGCCGGTGCCGCCGATCACGACGGCCACCTTGCCAGTTAATCCGAACAGTTGGTTGAGATAATCAGGATTATTCATCGCAAATAAAAAGTAAGGAAGGGCCGTGGGTCAGCCGCGGTTCACCCATGAAATAGCAGAGGTTCATGGAATTATCTTCGTTTCCTCACAGCAAGCCCTGACACCGCTCCGGCCGAGAAAATATGTCAGAAATTGACTCGGGCAGAGAAACCCAGCTCGCGGCCGGCCCCGACCCGGGCGTTGGTGCGCAGAAGGTCACGGTCGAGGGCGTTGCGGAGAGTGAGCCCGGCATTGAACTGCCGGGGACCCCGCTTCCAAGAGTAGGCCGCATTGAGACCCACCAAGCCGTAGCCGGGATAGGCCAGGTAGGCGCGCTTGGCGTCCTCATGGTTGGCAACATAAGAACCGATGTAGCTCAGGCTCGCGCCCCAACTGACGCCCACGCCCTTCGGTGGGGTATAACGGAACTGGGCAGTCGCCGTATTCTCAGGGAGACGCGCGATCCGTTGGCCGACCTCCGGACCGAGCGCCGGCGACTTCGTCGTGATGGCCTCAAGATGGACGCCGCGGAAAGCCACGTTGCAAGTGTCAGACAATTTATAGCGAAACTCCGTGCGCAGGCCGGTGAAACGCTCCTCACCGGAAGCGACGAGTTGGGGCTGTGTCTGGTTGGCATCGAACACCGGGTCATCATAGAGCGGGTTGCGCCGGGCGATGTTACGATTGTAGAGGAGAAAGACAGACGCGGAATAATCCAGCCGGCCGGCACGGTTGCGGCCCTTGATGCCGCCCTCGTAGCCGAGCGTGGTCTCGTTGTCCTGGATCCGCCCGGTGCGCGCATCCACCGGCGTGGAGGGATCGAACGCCGTGCTCACGCTCGCGAACAACAGCACGCGGTTGCGGACCAGCTGGTGGTTGACGCCCGCATGGTAGCTCAGCTGGGCCGTGCGATCATGGGTGTGCGGAAGCGGCGCCGTGGCCCGCCGGTCGTCCACCGTCAGATCCACCTCGTCGAGGCGCAGGCCGGCCGTCAGCACCGTGCGGCCCCGCGCGAAGGCCACGCGGTCGCTCACCTCCGCCGAGGAGTAGCGGGCGGTCTCGCCGCGGTCGGCCAGGATGCGCGAGTAGAGCGCCTCATCGAACTCCGGAAAATAATAGTCGGGCGCGGCCGGATCGAAGCGCCGCACCGAAAGCGGCAGGTTGTTGCGCTCGGCCGTCGGGAGCGCCCGTTCGCCACGATCGTAGTCGCCCCACGTCACGCCGGCGTAGCCGAGCAGCTTGTGTTCGAGCGCGGCGGTGCGGAAACGCGCGGTGAGTTCGAGGTGCGTCGCCAGGGCGTGCTGACGCTGTTCAAGGTGCCGCGGTTCGCGCGTGCCCTCGAACACCCCGGTGTCGAGCACCAGCTGCGACGTCGTGAAGCGGTCCTGGTCGATCGCGCGCCACCAGCCCTCGACGGCCGCCCGCAGGGCCGCGGTGCGGTTGAGCTGACCCTCGAACTGCGCGCCGACCACCAAGCTCTGGCGCAATACGCCGGCGCCGGGCCCATTGGCGTTGAACAAGGCCAGCGGCAGGTAGGGCCCGAGCACCTTCTGCCCGGCACTGGTCTTGTATTCGGGGATGCCGGGGGTCACCCCGGCGTCGAGCCGCCGGTAATCCAAGCTGACCATGCTGCTGGCGGCGCGGCTGTGCTTGAGGGTCAGGGCTCCGCTGACGAACAGATCCTGCTCGCGCACGAACTCCTCCGGTCCGGTCCGGCGCGACCAGTCCACGGCCAGCCGGTGCCAGAGCCGGTTCTTCCGGAGGGTGCCGGTGGCTTCCGCCGACAACTTCTGCCGGTGCAACGTGCTGGCACTGGTCTCCAGCTTGTTCCGGTTCCTCGCCTGCGGCCGCGTAGTGATGAAATCCTGGATGCCGCCGGGGGCCGCGCGTCCGAGCACCGGCACCAGCGGACCCTGGATGACGACGGTCTTGCCGACGTTGAGCGTCTCAAGGATGCCGATCTGGATGAAGCCGTTGCGCAACGTGGGCGTCGGGAAGCCGCGCAGGTTCAACCGTTCCTCGCCCGCGGCGGCCGCGGCGGGCGAGGCGGTGCTGATGGCCGCCAGCTCCGCGGACACGTCGAGACCCAGGCCCTCATCGGCGGCTAAATCGACCATGGTCAGCTCGTTGGCAAACGGTGAGCTGCGCAGGTTTTCGTCCGACGCGCCCAAGCCCGTGGCGTCGTGCGCGGCGTCCCCCGCGTGTTCGCTGACTTCATACTTCGGCAGCGCGAGCGGCTGGTCGCCGGGCGGCCTGGTCTGGGCGGCCAGCCAAGCGCCAGGCAGCAGACCGAGCAGGACCAGCGAATGAATAATGGAAGAAAGCGTGCGCAAAAGAAACCGGGATAACTGGCGTGACGCCGCACGCCAGCACCGATTACGCCAAGCCTGAGAAAGTCTTACTTCACCGCTGGGCCGACGTGAAACGAGTCATAATCGGCCGTGGCGCCGGCGCCGCCCGCGGCAAACACCCCGACCTTGGCGCCGACCCAGCGACCGACGTTGGCGGTGAAGGTCTCGCCCACCGGCGAAAATATTTTCCCGTCGAGACTGTAGCTGAATCGGCACTTACCGCCGTCGGCCACCTCGACGCGCAGGTGCACGGGGCCATTGATTTTTTCGAGGGCGACCTTCTCCGTCGCAACGGGCTTCTCCGATGCCTTCATGACGGTGATCTGGACGAGCCGGCCGTCGCGCACGCCGATCCAGGCGTAGTCATAGCCGAAGATGATCAGGCCGGCCTGTGCCGCGGTCGCGGCATCGAGGACGGTCGTCACGCTGAATTCTAGCGCCGGAAACTTCTGCATGAGCAGGAACGGCGCGTCGTAGAGGTTGCCCGGCTTGGGCTCGGGTTGCGCGAAGAGGCGGAGCGAACCGGGCTTCGCGGTAAGCGAGAACCAGTCCTTGCCGGGATTCGCCTGCCACTGCCACTGCAGGCCGAGGGCGGGCGCGTTGAAGTCGTCGGAGGTCGCCGGGGCGGCGACCGGCCCGTCGACAAGCGACGGCCCTACATTGGGTTTCTGGTGGGTGAGCACCGGTTCACCGGTCATGGCGCCCGTCGTGACGCCCGTGCCCATCAGCGGCCAGTCGTTTTCCCAGCGCACCGGCTGCAGGTGGACGATGCGACCGTAGGCGTCCTTGTCCTGGAAATGAAAAAACCACGATTCGCCGGCGAGCGTGTCGACCAGCGCGCCTTGGTGCGGTCCGTTGAAGGGGCTCTTCCCCTGCGCGAGCACGATGCGGTCCTCGTAGGGGCCGCGGATATTCTTCGATCGGAAGACCGACTGCCAGCCGGGCTTCACGCCGCCGGCCGGCGCGAAGACATAATACCAGCCGTTGCGCTTGGCGAGCTTCGGGCCCTCGAGCGTGGTGTAGCCGGGCAGCTTGTCGCCGTTGATGACATAACCGAAATCATCGATGACCTTCGTGCCTTCGGCGTTCAGCTCCAGGAGCGTGAGCACATTCTTCACGCCGGAGCGGCTGTTGGCCCAGCCGTGGATGAGATAAACGCGACCGTCATCGTCCCACAGCGGGCACGGGTCGATGAGGCCACGACCACCCTTCACGAGCACCGGGGCGCTCCACGGACCGCGCGGATCGGTGGCGGAGACGAGATAAATGCCAAAATCCGGATCAGGATAATAGATCCAAAACTTGCCGGCGTGGTGGCGGATGGCCGGCGCCCATACGCCCTTGCCGTGCTGCGGCACGGCAAAAACGTCCTCGGGCACCAGCTTCGGCAGCGCGTGCGTGACCAGTGTCCAATTCACGAGGTCGCGCGAATGCAAAACGGGCAGGCCGGGGACGTGGCTGAAGCTCGACGCGGTCATCCAATAATCGTCCCCCACCCGCACGACGTCAGGATCGGAATAGTCGGCATGGATGATCGGGTTCTTGTAAGTGCCGTCGCCGAGTTCGGGCGACCAGGCGGGTTGCGGGGATTTGGCGCGGGCCAGCGCGATGGAGACGCCGAACGCGGCGATCAGGAAGGGAAGTTTTTTCATGGGGAAAAGGACGAATAAATATTGGAGGCGGGACCATCAGTCCCGCGGCTTGGCGGACGTGATATCCCGCGGGGCTGATGGCCCCGCCTCCAATATTTCGCGTAACCAAGTGGTCATCTGGTCAGCGTAGCCTGGAAGGAATTTCTCCCAAGTCAGCAGGCCGTGCGGCGCGCCGGGGATGGTGATGAGGTCGCAGCGCACGCCCGCGGCCCGCAGCCGGGCCTGGAAGTTCAACGAGGTCGGGTAAGGCACGGTCTTGTCGGCATCGCCGTGCAGCAGGAGAAACGGCGGCAGGCCGGGCTTCACGTGGTTGATCGAAGCCGTCTCGCGCAGGATGGCGATCGACGCGGCGTTCGGTTCCTTGGGCTGGTTGTGCAGATTCTGCAGTGAAAGACTGAGGCCGCCGCGGGCCGGCAGTTCGTATTCAAAATCCGTGACGGGCGCGAAACCCACGACAGCCTGCACCCGCGTGTCGCCCTCCCCGAGCACGCCGGCGAGGGTCGCCAGGTGCCCGCCGGCTGAATGCCCGAAGATCGCGATGCGCTTCGGATCGCCCTTGAACTCCGCCGCATGGGCTTTCACCCAGCGGATGGCGACCTGCACATCATCGAAGCACGCCGGCCAGCGGTGGGCCGGGGCCAGGCGGTAGTTGATCGAGAACCAGGTGAACTTCGCGGCCGTGAGCGGCGCGAACCATGGCGAGATATCGGCCCCGCGGCCCTGGCTGCCGACATTGGCCTTGTCTCCGTCGCTCCAGCCGCCGCCGTGCACGAGGATGGCGACCGGAAACGGGCCTTCTCCCTCCGGCACGCTGGCGTCGAGTTTGAGGCTGATGCCGCCGGCCTGGCCGTATTCGATATCACGGTGCAGGCCGGGTTCGACGGCGCGGACGAAGACCGCCGTAAACAGGGCAAGAAACCCGAGGCGAACGGGGAAGGATTTCATGGATGGTTGGCTTGGTAGGAGCCTGCTTGCAGGCTCCTACAACGACAGAGTTTATTTGCCATTCCAGGTGAAGGTCCCGCCCGGGCGCAAGTTTCAGTTCATGCGTAACGTCAGCATGGCGCAAGGTCGCGGCATGGCCGGACTCGGAGCGGATGGGCGCGCTGACAAGTTTCCCTTCGCGCCACTCGATATCCGGTGCGCGTGGTCACCGTCGTGGAAGCGCGCCCATAAATTGATTTTCCAGCCCAGCGACCAGCCGGTGCCATCGTCGCGGCAGGGCCTCCACCCGATGGGCGGCCCGGCTGCCGATACCAAAGCGTGAGCGGGCTGAGGGGTTCCGCGCGCAACACGGGGGCGAGCGCGGGGACGACCTTGCGCAAGTCATCCACGACCAGCCGGACGAAGGTGACGCTGCCCTCGCCTTCCAAATGCGTCGTGTCGTTCTTGCCGGCTTGGTCCGGAAAATTGAAGGCCGCCGTGCGTTCGGGACCGATTTTCTCACAGTAGGCGATACTCAGTGCATGGAGGTCGATGAGCGGCACGCTCCTCGCAGCGGCGAGCCGTTTCACCGCCTCCGCGTAGGGCGTGAGGGTGGATTCGATGCGCACGACATTGGTTTTCGAAAAAATCCGCCGCGTCAGCGAAGTAACCAAGATTGGTTGGCCACCCTGCGCGCGCACCTCGTCAACATAACGCGCCATGTTTTCATAATAGGTCGTGGCCGGGACGGTCTCGCGCTCGGGACCCTTGCCCGGCTGGTCGTTGTGCCCGAATTGGATGACGTAATAATCCCCTTTAAGCGCCAGCGCCTTGTCCCAATGGCCCTCGGCGCGGAAACTTTTTGAACTGCGGCCACCCTGCGCTGTGTTGGTGACCGTGGCCCCCTCGTTCACGAACTGCCGGAAGCCGGCCCCCCAGCCTGACCGGTCGGTAACCGTTGAGTCGCCCACGAGAACGATGTGGACGGGCCGATCAGCCGCCTGGGCGAGAAGTGGAAAAAACAGGAACCCGAGCAAGTAACTGCCACCCCTGATTGTCATTCTGAGCGAAGTGAAGAATCCATCATGATGTCCGCCGGCAGTTGTGCTGATGGATCCTTCACTGCGCTCAGGATGACAATTCGGGGTTGGCGGAGTCATGGAGGAAACTCATGCCTTATTTGGCGACGGGGACGAAGTGATAGCTGCGGAACTGGCGGCGGATATCAAAGAGTTTCCCCTGGTTCTGATAGAGCCGGATCATCTCGGCCCCCGCCAGCAACACCGGGCCGTAAGCGTGGCCGTGGTGAAGGGAAGTCGGCCGGTTGTAATAATAGACGTGGTCGCTCGCGAGCGTGGTGCCGACACAGGAGCCCTCGATCTGGCCTTGGGCCGTCACCTTCTCCGCGAGACCCAGCCAGCCCGCCTGCGCGACCGACCCGTAGGTGGCGGGATTGAGCCAGCCCTTATTGATGCCGTGGGCGATGCCGTAGACGAACATCGCGGTGGCGGAGGACTCGAGGTAGGAGTCGGGCTTGTCGAGCATCTGGTGCCAGAGGCCGGCGCCGGATTGCAGCTCGGCCAGCGCCTGCACATGCCGCCGGTAAGTGGCCAGAATCTCCGGACGCGCCGGATGGTTCTCCGGCAGGACGTCGAGCAGTTCGCACTGGGCGAGGATCACCCAGCCGTTGGCGCGGCCCCAGCGGAACTCGGCGACCAGCGGCTGGTTCATGTGCTTGCCGTGCATGTAGAGGCCGACGGCCGGGTTGAAGAGATGCCGCGCGAGTTGGACGGCCTGTTTGGCCGCTTCATCAAACCAGGCGTGATCGCCGGTCAACTTGCCCATCTGCGCCAGCGCCGGGATGCACATGTAAGCGTCGTCGGCCCAGAGCGACTCGGGTTGCGGCCGATGGCGGGCGATCGTGCCGTCGGCGATGCGGACTTCCTTGTAGCGAATGTAATCCGCCCAGCGCTGGATGGCCGGCATCATGTCCGGGCCGATGCCCGCCAGACGGGCCTTGATCAGGGCCGCGCACATCGAGCCGCTGTCATCGAGCGAGGCCGGGGCCAGGATCCGGCGGTAGATGCTGTTTTCGACGCCGATCTTGTCGGCCTGCGCGCGGAAATACGGGAGGGTGTCGCCGATGAACTGCACGTGGCGCTGGACGAATTCCTTGTAGCGCGGGTCCCCGGTGGCCTCGGTCGCCGACAACATGCCAGCGTGCGTGACGCCGGTGGCATAGGTGAGCACATGGAAACCGTTGCGCTCGCCCTGCGAGGCCACGGCATCGGCGTTGAAGACGGTGAGGTCGGTGATTTCCGCACCGGTCTTCGCGTGGACCACCTTGGTGGCCATGGCGCGGTCGAGGTTCGCGTGGATACGTTCAAGCACGGCGGAAATCTCGGCGGGCTTGGGCAGATGATAGGGTATCGGGTAGGTGCCCTCGCCCTCGTCGTGAAGGTCAGGGTTGTCGCGGTTGCGGAAGGGCCCTTCGGCCTGAAGGGCCGGCGGGGCAAGCAGCCAAACGGCGACGGTCGCGCCGGCGCGGAGCAAAACAGCGGGGAGGTTCATGGGGCGGGAGGTGAAGTCTAGCGCGGTGCGGGATTCCAGCCGTCGTGGCCGGCGAGCACCCGGGCCGGCGTCAGCAGCGCGGCTTCGGCGGCGGAGAGGGGCTTGGCCCATTGGACGCGGGTGGCATCGCTCGCGCCCGGACCGGTGCTGCTGGACTCGGCGTAGAAGGTCGTCTGCTCGGCGGCAGGCTTGCCCCAGTTGTGCCAACCCTCGGGGCGCACCGCCCCGGACATCTCGGTGCGGAGGAACACCGTCCTGGCGAATTCGCGCCACGGACGCCCGAGATAGGTTTTCACGCCATCGGCTGCCGTGATCCGGCAATCGGCGAAGACATAGCCGTGGGGTTTCTCCTTCGGCGTGGAGGCCGCCGTCAGATAGCCGTCCTTGAGCGCGTGGATGTGGCAGCGGTCAAAATAAGCCGTGGCCCCGCCGAAGATGAAATCCACATGGCCCTCGATGTAGCAGTCCACGAAGTAATGCCGGCCGCGATTGACAAGGATGGTGTCCTGCCAGCCCAGGAAGCGGCAGCCCCGGAACTCCAACCGGTCACCGTCCGCGCGCAACGCCAGGGCCTGGCCGACCGGTCCGGCGTCGTTGGCGATGGTGAGGTTTTCCCACCGCATGCCGTCGCCATCGATCTGGAGTGTGGGGGTGCGGAAGGTGCCGATGTTCTTCCCATCCGGACCCGGGAGGTTCGCGTTGAGATTGTAGACGATGACGGTTTTTTCCCGGTCTTCGCCCAGGACATGGATGTTACCGCGCTCGCGCTGGACGTAGATGCGCTCCCGATAGGTGCCGGCCTTGACAAAAATAACCCAGCGCGGCGCGGCGGGGTCGGTCCGCATGGGCGCGGTGCTGATGGCTTCCTGCACGGAGGTATATTGGCCGCTGCCATCGGCCGCGACGATGACGTCGGGGTTGGGGGTGGCGGCGAAAAGCGTCGCCTGCAGGCAGGCTCCGGCAAGGAGGTGGGTGGCGCGCTGGCGCGCCACGTTGCGCGCGAGCGCGCAACCTACATTCCAGAATACCGCACAAATACTCACGGCAGTTTGTTCCTGGCGCGCCAGCGCGGATAATCCTTCGCGAGCAGGTCGGCGGGCCAGTCGCTCAGGTAGGCGTAGCCCGCGCGGCGTTCCTGCTCGATCTCGTTGAAATCGTAGTGGAAGGTTTTGTCGCGCCCGAGGAAGATGGGCTTGTTGGTGCCGAGTTCGTAGAAACGCGCCCAGAGCGGCGTGGCCGCAGCGTCGACCACCGCCCGGCGGTCGCGTTTGCCATCGGCGCCGGTAAAATTTTCCACCCGCAACCCGCGAATCGGCACGGCCTGGAACCAGGCCATCGCGCCCTCGATTGCCGCGATGATTTCCGGCGAGGGTTTCTCGACTCCCATGAGGAATTTAACGAGCCCCACACTCTCGGAACCCGAGAGCGACGGTGGTTCGAAATTGCGCGCCCAAGCCGGCTCGAAAGTCTTTTCATCGTGCTGCGCGCACCAGGCCGTAAGTTTGCCGTCCTGCTTCACCTGGGTGCGCAGAATGCAAGCAATGGCTTTCTCCATGGCGGCGGCGGCCTTCGCCCGACGCGCCTCGTCCACAAACGCGAAGGGCGCCTTCGCGTGGGCCGTGTCGCGCAGGATCGCGAGCACGTTGGCCGTGGCGTTGTCGTTGTAGGTGATGTGGGTGTAATAACCTTCGCGCAGCGGGAAAAACTGGGGCCAACCGCCTTGGTCGTATTGCGCGGCGAGCAGGTAATCGAACCCGCGCTCAAAGGCCGCGCGGGTGGCGGCATCACCGCCCGCAGTGATGACCTGCGCCAGGAAGCGCACCTGCGTCGTGGCGCCGCCATTGTCGATGGTCGGTGCCCGGGCCGTGGCGGAGAGCGCCGCGTATTTCGCATCGGGCGGCACGGTCATGTCGACGGCCTTGGGCCAGCCGCCCGAAGGTGTCTGATATCGGGCAACGTGCGCGGCGATGGCGCGGGCCTCATCGCTGGCATACCATTCCGCTGGCTGCCGGTTGACTTCATTCCACCGCACCGCGCCGGCCAGGACGGCCGGCAGCAGGGCGAAAAGAAGCAGCCCGTGCCGGATCATTCCGCGAGTTGGACCGTCTCCAGTTTGGGCGAAAGGAGTTGGAGGACGAGGAGGGCCAGCAGGTAAGCCGAGGCGGCGATGGCAAACAACGGCACATAACCGCCGGTGTTGATGATGAAGCCGACCTTGGCCGCGAGCAGCGCGCCGCCCAGGCCGCCCATCAAGCCGCCGATGCCGACCACACTACCCACCGCGCGGCGGGGAAACTGGTCGGAGACCGTCGTGAAGAGGTTGGCGCTCCAGCCCTGGTGCGCGGCGGTGGCGAGGGCGATGAGAGCGATGGCGACCCAGAGACTGCTGGTCATCGAGGCGAAGACGATCGGCACGACGCACAGCGCGCAGATAAGCATGGTGACCTTGCGGGCCTTGTTCACGCTCCAGCCCATGCCGATAAATTTCGTGGCCAGCCAGCCGAAGAAGATGCTGCCGCCGTCCGAGACCAGGTAGATGACGAGGAACGGGAGGCCGACCTGCTTCAGGTCCACCTTGGTCGGAAACTCGGGGTTGCTGTTGAAGAAGGTGGGCAGCCAAGTCAGGTAGAACCACCAGATGGCATCGGTCATGAACTTCGGAATCGCGAACGCCCAGGTCGCGCGGTATTTCACGAGTTCGCGCCACGCGACCGGCTTTTCGGTGTCGGGCGAACCGTCCTGCTGGATGAAGGCCAGTTCGGCCGGGGAAACCTTGGGGTGCTCGTGGGGCTTGCGGTAGACGCCGAGCCACCAGAAGAGCACAAGGACGCCGACGGCGCCGGTGATGATGAAACTGGCGCGCCAGCCCCACTGGGCGATGATCATCGGCACGAAGATCGCGGTAAGGATGATGCCGACGTTGGCGCCGGCGTTGAAGATGCCGGTGGCGAAGCTGCGCTCCTTCTTGGGAAACCACTCCGACACGGTCTTGATGGCGGCCGGGAAATTGCACGCCTCGCCCACGCCGAGCAGGCCGCGGGCCCACGCCATGCCGGGCACGGAGCTCACGAGGCCGTGGCCGACGGCGGCGAAGCTCCAACCGGTGATGCCGGTGGCGTAGCCGCGGCGGATGCCAATGCGGTCGATCATGTAGCCGGCCAGCAGGAAGCCGAAGGCATAGCAGTATTTGAAGATCGAATCCAGGAAGCTCATCTTCTCCCGGAAGATTGCCATGTCCGCGTCCGTCAACGGTTGGTCGAGCGGAATGCCCAGCATCTGGTGCCGGAACGTGTCATCGAGCATCGTGAATGAGAAAACATTCCGGTCGATGTAGTTGATGGTGGTGGCCATGAACAGCACGGCGCAGATGCGCCAGCGATAACGGCCGATCACGGAACCAGAGGAGGTCGGGGCGGAGGCTTGCATGAGGCGGGGGGTTGGGAGCGAAGGCGGGGCCTAATTCTTGCCGGGCTCGGGGCGCGGACCGGCGGGCGAACCGACAGAGTTGAGGCCCCGCACCTGCTTGGCGGGCTCGATGGTGACGTTCTTCAGGCTGACGGAACCGGTGTGGGTGACAACCTCGGTCTCGGTCACGCCGCGGAAGATGGAGTTGCTGATGCGGATGTTGTCGATGATGGCGCCCTCAAAACCGCGGATGAACATGACGCGCGGACTGGCGGAGCTGGTGATGTTGTCGAGCTGGACATTGCGGACGATGGGTTTGAAGGCGCCCTTCGCGCCCTCCTCGTAGAGCAGGTCGATGGTGAGGACGGCCTCCCCCACCCGGCCGATCTTCACGTTGCGCATGAAGACATTCTCCAGGATGCCCCCGCGCACGGCGTTGTTCTTGAAGCGCAGCGCGCGGTCGAGCTCGGGACTGTCCATCTCGCAGTTCTCGACGAAGACATTACGGATGCCGCCGGTGCACTCGGAACCGAGGACGACGCCGCCGTGGCCGTCCTTCATGATGCAGTTGCGCACCACGATGTTCTCGGACGGCACGTTGACCCGGCGACCATCGCCGTTGCGGCCGGACTTGATCGCGATGCAGTCATCCCCCGTGTCGAAAAGCGTGTTCTCGACCAGCACGTCGCGGCACGACTCGGGATCGAACCCGTCGTTGTTCGGGCCGTGCGTGGTGATCTTCACGCCGCGGACCGTGATGTTCTGCGAAAGGACCGGATGGATCACCCACATCGGCGAGCGCAGGATAGTGACGTCCTCGATGAGGATGTTCCGGCACTTGTAGGGCTGGATGAAGTTGGGGCGCAGGTAATGGCCGGGGCCGAAAACGCGCTGCTCGACCGGCACGTTGGTCTCGCCCATCACAATGAGGGCGTCGCGGTCCGCCTTCTGCTTTTTGGGGTTGTCGGTGCGAAGGTTCCAGGACCACCACGTCTCCCACGTGGCGCCGCCATCGAGCGTGCCCTTGCCGGTGATGGCGATGTTCTCCTGCTCGTAAGCGTAGATGAAGGGCGAGTAATTCATCAGCTCCACGCCTTCCCAGCGGGTGAAGACGACGGGGTATTTGTCGAGATCGAAGGTCCAGCGCAGCGTGGCGCCCTCGCTGACGTGGAGGTTGACATTGCTCTGCAGGCGGATGGCGCCGGTGAGCCACTCGCCCGGCGGCACGACCACCCGGCCGCCGCCGGCCTTGGTGCAGGCCTCGATCGCCGCGTGAATGGCCGCGGTGGCGTCGGCACCGGCCTTGGCGCCATGGGCCGTGATGGGAAAGTCGCGGTTCGGGAAGGTCGGCGCCTTGATGCGCGCCAGCACCGTCTCGTAGTCGCCCCAGCCGCGGGCCATGAAGGCGGCCTCCTTCGCCCCGAGCAGCTGCTCGAGCTCGATGCCAGCGAGGATGAAGGCGGGGATGCCCTTCAGGTCGTTGTCCACGATGGGTTCACCGACGTAGTAGGCGAACGAGCCGTCGCGCGGCTGGCCCTTGGAATTGGTGTAATCGAGGCCGGCGACCTGACAGCAGCGCGTGAGACTGATGGAGTTGTCGGAGTTGTGACGGATGAAGTCGCGGAGGATACCCTCGTAGCCCTTCAGGAGCGCGGGCAGGTATTTCTCGCGCGGCAGGTAGCCGCGGTTGATGCCCTTCGCGAGGGTGTAGACATACATGGAGGCGGCGGTAGCCTCGAGGTAGTTGCCCTCGCGGTCGCCCTGATCGAGCACCTGCCACCAGAGACCGGTCTTCGGATCCTGCCAGCGGACGATGCCGTCGGCGACCTTGCGCAGCACCTCGTTGATGTGCTCGACCTCGGGATGCGTCGGGGAGAAGAAATCGAGCGAGTCGACGATCGCCATGGCATACCAGCCGACGGCGCGGCCCCAGAAGTTGGGCGACTGGCCGGTCTGCTTGTTCGCCCACGGGCGCGAGCGGGTCTCGTCCCAGGCGTGATAATAGAGGCCGGTCTTCGCGTCGTAGCCGTGTTTGTCCATCAGCAGGATCTGCTTCGCGACCTCGTCGAACGCGGCGGGCTCCTCGAAGACCTTGCCGTAATGCGCCAGGAAGGGCGAGGCCATGAACAGGCCGTCGAGCCACATTTGATTCGGATAACGGAGCTTGTGCCAGTAGCCGCCATCGCTGGTGCGCGGATGTTTTTGCATCTGCGCGTAAAGGATATCGATCGCCTTCTTCAGCGCGGGGGAACGATTGCCGCGCTCCCAGGCCAGCAGCAGGACCTTCCCCGGCGGGATGTAGTCGATGTTGTAGTCCTCCAGCTTGTAGGTATGGAGGGAACCGTCGGCGGCGACAAAGGAGGTGCCGAACTTGAGGCCGTAGTCGGCGTAAGCCTGGTTGCCCGTGCGGTCGGCCAGCTTGACCAGCGCGGTGCCGAAAAACGACGTCGTGTAGTCGATGCGCGCGCGGGAATTTGCGCCGCCAAAGAAATGGTGGTCACCGCGGCGGGCCATTTCCGAGTCGGCCATCTTGACGGACCACTCGAGGGGCGTCGCGCCCTTGAACCGGGGAGCGGCGTCCTGGGCGCCGGCAACCGCCAGCAGGGCCGTGAAAGGGAGAACAATCCGGGCAACGCGGTTGATCAGTGAATTCATGGGGATGGGGTTAGGTCAGCGCGGGCAGCAGGGTCACGGCCATCGCGGCGCGCAGCGGGCGGAAGATCATGGGGCGGCGGCAAGGGTTGCTTTGACCGGGGTGCGCACGCGCTCGGCGAAGGCGGCGACGTAGGCGTTCCACGCCTCCTGCGTGGTAAACTCGCCGGCCTTGGACCAGCCGGCGCCGGCATAATAGCGGAGGGAGGTGCCCGACACGGCCTTGGCCAGCACGAGGTGATTGCGATCGTCCTCGGCGAATCCGGTGAACCCATCCGGCACAATGATCGCCGTGCCGAGCGATCCGTTCGTCTTCTGTGCGATCCACTGGGTGAACGAGCCGTCGGCCGCGGCGGGTGTGAGCGCGATTTGCGGCTCCTGGCCCCGGTCGGCGGGATTCTTGTTCAGGCCGATGGCGACGGTGAGTTCCTTCACATTGCCGGCGGCGGTGAAGGTGCTGTCGATGCGGTCGAGGTTGCTGCCGGCATCGACGGTGAAGCGTTTCACCTCGGTGACGTAGATGCCATTGGCCGACCAGGTGTCGTAGGTGAGCTCGAAGATCGCGCGGATCGGGCCGTTGGCGAGGACGCGCCACGTCTTGTAGTTGCGGCCGACGTGAAGCTGCTTGCCGTCCCAGATGCCCGTGCCGCCGCAGCCGCGGGTGATGCCGACCTGATACATGTCCATGCCCTCGCCCTCGTCCTTGTGGTAGTGGTCGTGACCCTTGTTATACCAGCGGTCGACGATCGGGTAATCGACGCGCTTGCTCCAGACATCGAGGCCGCTGGTGACGAGCACCTCCTTGCCGGCCTTGGGTTCGTCGGGCGCCGCGAGCGCCGGGCCGTAAGTGCGGTGCGCGACCTTGTCGTTTTCCCAGGCGAAGTCATCGAGCCGCTCGCCGACGTAGCGGGCGGAAACCTTGGAGGGAAACACCGGCGCAACCGCCTCGATCTTTTCGACCGTGAAAGTGGTCGATTTTTCGCCGGCGGCGAAGTTGTGCTGGAAGAGCAGCTCGCCGTAGGCGACACCCTCGCCCTTCGGGTCCTTGGCCTGCGGGGCAACGTTGGTGACCTGATAGGGCAGCACATTGCCCTTCGCGTCCTTCACCGCGATGCGCTGAAGCAGGGCGCCTGGGAGGGCCTGGTTAATGTCGGCCCAGGGGATCGTGATGGTCTCGGCGGGACGGGCGCCGGCATGGTCGTGGGTGACGGTGATCGTCAGACGTTCGGCGGCGATGGCGGTGAGCGACGACGCGAAGAAAAACACGAACAGGCGGGGGGATTTCATGAGGTGGAGCGCACTGATCCCAGTGCGCTGGTTGGAGAGCCATCGAATCAAGCGCGCTGGGGTCAGCGCGCTCCACCTTTGAGCAAATAGCAGCGCATGCATGGGTTTGGGGTTCAGCGCACGAGCCAGCCACCGTCAACCGCGAGGATATGGCCGTGCATGTAATCAGACGCCGGAGCCGCCAGAAAGATTACGGCTCCCGCGAGATCGGCCGGGGTGCCCCAGCGGCCGGCGGGGATGCGATCAAGGATCGACTTGTTGCGCACGGGATCCGCCTGCAGGGCGGCCGTGTTGTCCGTGGCCATGTAGCCGGGCGCGAGGGCGTTGACGTTAATGCCTTGCGAGGCGAGCTCGTTGGCCAGGGCGCGGGTGACGCCGGCCAGGGCGCTCTTGGCCGCGGTGTAGGAGACCACCCGGATGCCGCCTTGGAACGAAAGCATCGAGGCGATGTTGATGATCTTGCCCGGCGACTTGCGCGCGACCAGCTCGGCGGCGAAGCGCTGGCTGAGGCGGAAGGCGCCGGTGAGGTTCACATTGAGCACGTCGCTCCAGTCCTGATCGGTGAATTCCAGCACCGGGGCGCGGCGGATGATGCCGGCGTTGTTGACGAGGATGTCGGCGCGGCCAAAGGCCTCGTAGGCGGCGGCCACGATCTTCACCGCGGCGGCGGGCGTGCCCACATCGACGGCCACGATCACGCTACGGCGGCCGGTGGCGGCGATGGTTTTTTGCAATGCGGCCATGTCGCCGCGCGCGACGAGGACCAGGTCCGCGCCGGCCTCGGCGAGGGCCTGCGCCATGGCGGCGCCCAGTCCGCGCGAAGCGCCGGTGACGATGGCTACTTTTCCGCCGAGGCGAAAACTGTCGAGGATGCTGGACATGAGATGAAGGATGGGAGGGGCGCTTGCCCTTAAGCGCCCGGGCCGTTGGGGGCAACGGCCCCTACCCGGGAAACGCAAAGGAAGGTATTCATCGCAGCGTCGCCACCGGCGCGGGATCCATGTCGGCGAATTCCTGATTCTCGCCGCCCATGCCCCAGACGAAGGCGTAGGCCGCGGTGCCGACGCCGCTGTGGATGGACCACGGCGGGGACAGCGCGACCTCGAGATCGCGCACAACGAGGTGGCGGGTGGCCGCCGGCTGGCCCATGAAATGAAACACCGCGTGCGCGGGCGGGACGTTGAAATAACAATACACCTCGGAGCGGCGGAGGTGCGTGTGCGGCGGCATGGTGTTCCAGACGCTGCCCGGCTCCATCCGGGTGAAACCCATGACGAGCTGACAGGTGGGAAACGCGCCGGGGTGGATGAGCTTGTAGAGAGTGCGCTCGTTGGCGGTCTCGCGCGCACCAAGGCGGTCGCCCTTGGCGTCCTTGAGCGCGAGATGGCGCACCGGGTAGGCGGTGTGCGCCGGATAGGACAGGAAATAGAAGCGCGCCGGCGTGTCGGCCGAGCGCGAGGCAAACGCGACCGCCTTCACGCCGCGGCCGAGGTAGAGCGTATCGAGCGTTTCCATCGCATGCGTGGTGCCGTCCACCGTGACGCTGCCCGGTCCGCCGAGGTTGATCACCCCGGCCTCGCGGCGCTCAAGGAAGAAGGCGCTGCGCACTTCCGCGGGATTGGGCAGGTCGAGCGCGGTGGCGCCCGGCGTGATGCCGCCGACGATCGTGCGATCCGTCTCCCAGTAGCGGAAGCTCGCCGCGCCGGGCGCGAACAGGCCGCTGACGAGAAATTCCGCGCGAAGTTGCTCGGTCAGCAGCGTGGAGGTGGAGCGAGAATGGCTGTTTTCGTGAATGTGCATGGAAGAGATTCCGCAGTCTGAGAGCAGCGTGGCGATCGGCGAGGGAATCGTTGCTTATCCAGATGAAGCTGCCCGGGGCGGAGGCCCCGGGCAGCGATGGTCATGAAGGTTGTGCAGTGGGTTACTTAGAACGTGCCCTTGACGCCGACCGCCATCTGGATGCCGAACTCCTCCTGCTGGTAGTTGACCGCGTAGGGGGCGCTGCCGGCGGCCTCCGAATAGCGCTGGAGCACCTGGGGCTTGTTGAAGATATTGCGGGCATTCGCATAGAACTTGAAGCGCTTGGAGAACGTATACTCCACATTCACGTCCACATTCGTGCGGGGGGCGTAATATTCATAGAACCCGTTGGCGGCGCCGTATTGGCCGCCGACCTGCGCCGCGCGCTGCTGCCGGCCGCGGTAGTTGAAGTTAACGTTCGCGCGAATCGGGGCCTTGTTCCAGCTGATGGACATATTCGCCGTGGTGTCGATGAAGCCGTTGAAGGCCGAGGCACTCGCGCCCGACAGCTCGAGCTTGGTGGCGTTGGTATTTACGCTGAGGTAGCGCAGCATGCCGGGCAGGAAGTCCAGCCGCCGGTTGGCGCTGAGCTCGTAACCCAGGATCTTGGCGGTGCCGGGACCGTTGACCAGGGTGCTGACACCCCAGCCGATGAATTCGGGTCCGATGCCAAGCTGCTGGGCGAGCGCCGCGTCCACGGTGCCGCCCTGGCTCTGGAAGAAGTCCGAGATCTCCTTCTGGAAAATACCGGCCGAGAGGTAGCCGCTCTTCTTGAAGTAATACTCCACGGAGAGGTCGAAGTTGTCCGCGCTCCAAGGCTTCAGGCCGGTGTTACGGATCGTGAGCGAGCCGGGCGAGACCGTGGGGTCCACGTCGAAGTTCTCGTTGTCGTCGATCGTGGTGAACGGAAGGATGAAGGTGTAATCCGGACGGCCCATCGTCTTGGCGTAGCCCAGCCGCACCAGCAGGTTGTCGGTCACGTTGTAGGTGACGTTCAGGCTCGGATAGTAGTCGTCATAGCTGCGGACCGGCTTCGAGCCGCGCTCGACGCGCACCAAGGCCAGTTCCTGCAGCGAACCGGCGGCGCCGGCCTCGGCCTTGCGAACTCTCTGGACGCCCGCAGTCAGCGGGTCGCTGTCGACAAAGGTGCCGTTGGCGTTGCGTTGGAAAGGCGCATCAGGATCGTTCAGCACGCCCTCACCCTCATCCTTGGTCTTTTCATAGCGGACACCGGTGACGAACGAGAGCTTGTTGTTGAGCAGCTTGCCCTCGAGCTGGAGATAGTAGGCGGTGATCGTCTCGGTGATCTTCTCGGAGTTGTTGATCCGGAAGGTCTCGCTGGTGACCAGGTTCTCCGAGAAGTAGCCCGGATTGGTCTTGAAGGTTTCCGCCAGCATGTAGGGGTTGACCCACTCAATGGGCGGGGAACCAAAGTGGGGGTCCTCACCGGAATAATTGGTGTCTTTGTAGGCCCCGGCGTTGTCATCAGCCGTGTTGGCCACACCGTCGGCGCCGACAAAGGCCCAGCTGCGCGTGCCGCGACGGTTGTCCTTGGACTCCTCGTAAACGCGCGTGCCGATCTTCACTGTCAGGGGCAGGCGGCCTAGGTCGAAGTCGCGCTTCAGGTCGGCGTAGCCGCCCTTCATCTCGGCGACGCCATCGATGGGGTCGTCCGTGAGGGTGGTCAGGCGGAAGTTGTTCAAGTTATAGGGATCGATGGCAACGCCGCCGGAATTCTTGGCCACGAAGGTGTGGTAGGGGAAACGGATGTTATCGACGCGAAGATCGGCCACGCCGACCATGCGGGTGCCGACGTTGGCAAAGTGGCCGCGGCCGAGGACACGATACCAGGTGCGCGACTTGGCGGCGTGGGCGCCGGCTTCTGCATTCCACTTCGAACCCGTGTAGGTGTAACGGACGTTGGCGGCGGCGGTGTTGCCATACTTGTCGCGGAAGGAACCGCCCTGTGTGACGCGACCGCGGTTGCCGTAGGGATCGGTGGTGCTGAAGGTGCCGGTGGCGCTCTCCGAGTAACCCGTGCCGAAATTCAGCACCCGGCCGCCGGCCACCGTGGTCGTCGTCGTGGTGCCGATGTCGAAGTTCAGGTTACGATTGGCGAAGAAGGCGTGATAATAGCTGTCCTGCACCATGACGGAAACCCGCTGGTTCTCGGACAGGCGCCAGTCGGCCTTGAGGCTGACGGACTGGCGGTCGGTGAACTTCGGGCCGTCCTGCAGCTGGGCCGTCTGCATCAGGGGAGCAGCGATGGTGCCGCCGCCCAGCTGGTAATTCCAAAGCGTCTGCCAGCGATGCTGCTCGTTGAACTGGCTGGAGGAGAGCCCGGTGACCACGATGCCGAAGTTCCGATTGACCGGCAGGGTGTAATCAAATTCGAAACCCGGCAGGACCTTGTAGCTGTCCTCGCTGCGGGGACCGGGGGTCTTCGAGATTTTCAGGTCCTCGTTGTTGAAGTTCACGCCGACCTTGTAGTTGAACTGGGCGCCCTTCCGCTCGAGAGAGCTTTTGCTCACGAGGTTCACATTGCCGCCGATGCCGTTGGCGGGCATGTCGGGCGTCGGCACCTTCAGCACTTCCACGCGCGCGGCGTTGTTGATGGACGCCTGCTCAAACTCAAACTGGCGGCCCGCCGCGCCCGAGTTGGAACTCGTGATCGGCATGCCGTCAAAATACACGTTGGTGAAGCTGGCCGCAAAGCCGCGCACCGACACGGTGCGGACGTCCGCTGCGACGTAGTCGACGGTGACACCCGGCAGGAATTTCAGGAACTCGCCGACGTTGCCCTCGGTGACGTCACCGAACGTGTCGGAGGCCATGACGACCTTCAGCCCCTTGGCATAGCGCTGTTCGTTGGTCGCGATCGCATTGCCCTCGAACTCGCGGTTGGCCGCGACGACAAAGGTGTCGAGCTTGACCGCCTTGTCGTCACCGTAGCGCTCGGCGCTGGTGAGATCAAAATCCTGGGTGGTGGACGCACCGGCGGTCACACTGACCGTGGCCACTTCCGAATCGAGACCGTTGGAAACCACGCGCACCTTCGCCTCGCCGGCGGGCACGCCGTTCAGGCGGAATTCGCCGTAGCTGTTGGTGAGGGTCTCGATGCTCGTGCCCTCGACGGACACGACGGCATTGGCGACGTATTTGCTGTTACCGAGATTCAAGACGCGGCCGGAGACGCTGCCGGTGCCGGACTGCGCCTGCAGCGCGGGCACGGCCAGGCCGGTGACAAGCGCCAGGGCGCAGAGCAAACGGGCGCCGGTGCGGCCGTTGAAGGGGGAGGCAACAAACTGGCGGGTCAGGACGGCCAGACGTTGCCAGCGGGTGGGGATGTTTTCCATGGCTGGGTGGGGGTTAGGGTCAGGGTTGAACAAAATTGCCTGCCTGCCGGATCAAGCCAGCGGCGCGGGCGTTCGGGAGGAAGCGGGTTACGCTTGAAGGGGGTATTTCACTAATGAACTAGACTTCCACCTATGAATAGTTTTCAAGCAACCGGGGCAATAAAATATTTCACCTATGACCTGTTACCCGCCCCTTGGCTTATCCATCGGAGGTGTTTCGGGGTTTAAAGAACCGCCGACCCCGGGCAAGGTTTTTTAATTATTATTAGTAAAATCTCCCTCCGGTCGTAATTTCACCACTGAATTCGTAATCCATATTTGAACCTTGCCTGGGCCGTCTCTATCTATCCCCGCGCCCCCGGTCCGCTTCCCCGCGTTGGTCTCCGCACACACCCCTCCAGGCCTGCTTCTGCCCCCATGCCCACCACCTCCCCCAGCCAGGAACGTTACGTCATCCCCAACCTGCGCAACGCCTGCCGTATTCTCAAATTGCTGGGCGGCAGCCCTGACGGCTTCAAGATCGCCGACCTCGGCCGCACGCTCGACATCCCCGTCACCACCACCCTGCGCATCATGACGACCCTGCATTTGGAAGGGCTGGTCCGCAAAAACGGTGCACTCTACGAACTGGGGCCGGTGCTCATCCAGCTGGGCAACGCCTCGCTGGCCGGCACGGAAATCCGCACCGCCGCCATCCCGATCCTCGAAAAACTTACGGGCGTGACCGATGAGACTTCCCACCTGGCCATTCCCTGTGATGACCGCTCGCTCATTGTCGCCGTGCAGGACAGCCCCCACCCGCTCCGCGCCGCGTCCCGCCCCGGATTCCTGGCCGAACTACACTGTTCGTCCACGGGCAAGACCCTGCTCGCCTTCATGCACCATCAGAGGCTGGGCGAATTTTACGGCAACGGCGCTGAGCGCCCCACTAAGCGGACGCCCCACACCCTGACCACCCTGAGTGAGCTCAAGCGTGAGCTCGAACTCACCCGCAAGCGCGGTTACAGTCTGGACGACGAGGAATTCGCGCCCGGCATCCGCTGTCTCGCCGCCCCCGTCTACGCCTCCGACGGCGGGGTGGCGGCCGCCATCGGCATCACGGCCTCCACCGTGCGGTTCACCAAGGAACGCATCCCGGAGATGGCCGGCAAGGTGCAGGCCGCGGCCACCGAACTTTCCCGCCTGCTGGGTTACACCGCACCGCGCCACTGATCCGGCGGCATTCCCCATGGCTGTGGCTCCGCATCGATTCGTCGCTTCCGGCGGCCACTCCGTCGGCCCGGCCGATATCGCCACGCTGGTCGCCGCCGCCTGTCCCGCCGCAGACTATCGCGGCCGGCGTGTGCTGCTGATCATTCCCGACGGCACCCGCACCGCGCCCGTCGGCCTGATGTTCCAGACGCTCTTCGCGCAGATTGGCGGGGTGGCGAAAAAGTTCGACGTCATGATCGCCCTCGGCACGCACCCGCCGATGCCGGACGACGCCATCAACCAGCGCGTCGGCATCACCGCCGCGGAACGTGCCTCCACTTACAAGGACGTGGAATTCATCAATCACGAGTGGGACAATCCCGCCGCGCTCCGCGACCTCGGCCGCATCCCGGCCGATGAGATCAAGCAACTCTCCGGCGGCCTGTTCGCCCTGGATGTGCCGGTGCATATCAACCAGCGCCTCTTCGACTACGACCAGCTCATCATCATCGGGCCCGTGTTCCCCCACGAGGTCGTCGGCTTCTCGGGCGGCAACAAATACCTGTTCCCGGGCGTAGCCGGCCCGGGCATCCTGAATTTCTTCCACTGGCTCGGCGCCGTCGTCACCAACCCGATGATCATCGGCAACAAGTGGACCCCCGTCCGCAAGGTCGTCGACCGCGCCGGCGCCATGGTCACCGTGCCCAAGCTCTGCTTCTGCCTGGTCGTCCACGGCAAGGGCGAACTGGCCGGCCTCTTCGCCGGCACACCCGAGGCGGCGTGGGACGACGCCAGCGAACTTTCCCGCGAACTTCACATCACCTACCAGGACCGGCCGTTCCGCACCGTGCTCTCCTGCGCACCGGCCATGTATGACGAGCCCTGGGTCGGCGGGAAGTGCATGTATAAACTTGAACCCATCGTGGCTGACGGCGGGGAACTCATCATCTACGCCCCGCACATCCATGAGGTGTCCGTTGTCCACGGCCCGACGATTGAGCGCATTGGCTACCACTGCGTGCAGTATTTCCTGAAACAGTGGGACCGGTTCAAGCACGAGCCGTGGGGCACCCTCGCCCACTCCACCCATGTCCACGGTATCGGCACCTACGACGCGGCGACCGGCCTTGAGACGCCGCGCGTCCGCGTCACCCTCGCCACGGGCATTCCCGAGGCCACCTGCCGGAAAATCAACCTCGGCTGGCGCGACTGGCGCACCATCAAGAAAGAAGACTACGCCAATCGCGAGGCCGAGGGCATCTTCTTGGAGCCCAAGGCCGGCGAACGCCTCTACCACCTCCGTGACAAACCCGCCTGGGCCGGGGGAAATTTGTAGTAGCGCGTAGTGGGTAGCGAGTAGCGGGCATGACAGAACCCGATGTTTACTTTTTCCTTGGCCCTAAAATAGCTTTCCCCTCCTGGCACTTTCAACGCTCCTATTATCTACTCGCTACCCACTACCCACTACTCGCTACTTCATCGCCCATGTCCAAATCCGACGTCCTTAACCGCATCAAGTCCGAGAAGGTCATCGCCCTCATCCGTGCCGACAGCTCGGCCAGCCTCCTCGACTGCGCCCGCGCTCTCGCGGCCGGCGGCCTCACCTGCATCGAGCTCACCATGACCACGCCCAACGCCATCGAGTGCTGCGCGCAGGTCGCGAAGGAGCTGCCCGAAGTCTTGCTGGGCCTGGGCACCGTGCTCGACGCCGACACCGCGAAGCGCGGCATCGCCGCCGGCGCGAAATTCATCGTCACCCCGGCTGTCCGCCCCGAGGTCATCCGGGCCTGCCAGGAGGCCGGCGTGGCCATCCTCTCCGGCGCGCTGACCCCGACCGAGGCCTGCCACGCCTGGGACGCCGGCGCCGATGTCATCAAGATCTTCCCCGCCGAGTTCTTCGGCCCCGCCTATATCAAGTCCCTCAAGGCGCCGTTCCCCAACATGCAGTTTCTCCCGACCGGCGGCGTCACGCCCGAGACGGTCGGCGACTTCCTCAAGGCCGGCGCCTTCGCGACCGCGGCCGGCTCGTCGCTCGTCCCACCCGCCGCCCTGAAGTCCGGCGACTGGGCTGCCATCACCGCCCGCGCCAAGCAGTTCGTCGCCGCCGCGGCAGCGGCCAAGGTTTAAGGGATAAGTTTCAAGCTTTGAGCCAAACCACTCCTTCTTTCCGACTTACACCTTAAACCTTACACCCTAAAACTCTCGGTCCATGTCCCTGAAAATCCGTCCCGCTTCCGAATGCACCTTTGACCAGATCTCGCTCGGCGAGGTCATGCTCCGCCTCGATCCCGGCGAGGGCCGCGTCCGCACCGCGCGGGCCTTCACCGCCTGGGAGGGCGGCGGCGAATACAACACCTCCCGCGGCCTGCGGAAATGCTTCAACCTGAAGACCGCCGTCTGCACCGCCTTCGTCGACAACGAGGTCGGCCACCTCGTCGAGGACTTCATCATGCAGGGCGGCGTCGCCACCGACTTCATCAAGTGGCGCGAGGATGACGGCATCGGCCGCACCGTGCGCAACGGCCTCAACTTCACCGAGCGCGGCTTCGGCATCCGCGGCGCCGTCGGCGTGCCCGACCGCGGCAACACCGCCGCCTCGCAGCTCAAGCCGGGCGACTTCGACTGGGACCATCTCTTCGGCAAGCTCGGCGTCCGCTGGTTCCACACCGGCGGCATCTTCGCCGCCCTCTCCGCCTCCACCGCCGAGCTGACCGTCGAGGCCGTCAAGGCCGCGAACCGGCACGGCACCATTGTCAGCTACGATTTAAACTACCGCCCCTCGCTCTGGAAGACCATCGGCGGCCTCAAGAAGGCGCAGGAGGTTAACCGCGAGATCGCGAAGTATGTGGACGTCATGATCGGCAACGAGGAGGACTTCACGGCCTCGCTCGGCTTCGCCGTCAAGGGCGCCGAGGATCTCAAGCACATCGAGACCGGCGCCTTCAAGGCCATGATCGAGACCGCCGTGAAGGAGTTTCCCAACTTCAAGGTCGCCGCCACCACGCTGCGCCACGTCCACACCGCCACCGTGAACGACTGGTCCGCCATCCTCTGGCACGCTGGCAAGTTTTATGAGAGCCGCCCGTATCCGCGCCTCGAGATCCTCGACCGCGTCGGCGGCGGCGACTCCTTCGCCTCCGGCCTGCAGTTCGGTTTCCTCTCGAAGAACGACCCGCAGCTGGCCGTCGACTACGGTGCGGCGCACGGCGCCTTCGCCTCGACCACTCCGGGCGACACCTCGATGGCCACGCAAAAAGAAGTCGAGAAGCTCATGAAGGGCGGCAGCGCCCGCGTGGTGCGCTGAGGTTCATTGCATGGACGCATCCCCTAAGGTGGAACGCGGCCTCCGGGCGCGTTTTTTGCATACGCAAATCCTCAAGCGCGTCCGGAGGCCGCGCTCCACCTTGGCGCTGTTGCTTGCCACGGGGGTCGTTTCCGTTTGGGCCGCCCTGCCGGTCGCAGCCTTGGCGAAGGAGGGCGACCGCATCCCCCCGCCGCGCCCGTGGGAGCCGGACGCCTTTCGACCCGTCACGGCGGAGCGCATCGCGGCCCTGCCCGCGGCCGAGCAGCCGGCCTGGCTCGCCTACTGGCAGGCTTCGCGGAAACTCACCCGCCCGGCGCAGCGTCCGACCGATGTCATGGAAAACACCGGCCGGCTGCTGACCACCAGTGCGCCGATCCCGGCCGTCTACAGCCGCGGCATCCGCCTCGACGCTCCGGCGGCCTGGTATGCCCGCGAGGAAGCCCGCGCCATCGCCGACCGGGTCACGGAATGGCAGACGCCCGCCGGCGGCTGGACCAAAGGCGGCGACTACACCCGCTCTCCCGGGGCCGGGGATGACCATCAGGATGACTGGAGCGCCGGCACCTTCGACAACAACTCCACCATCTACGAACTGCGTTACCTCGTGCGGGTGGCGCAGGCCGCCGATGACGGCACCCGCGCACGTCGGTGGCGCGATTCGTTCCTGCGCGGCCTCACCTACATCTTCGCCGCCCACTACCCCAATGGCGGCTTCCCGCAGATCTACCCGCTCGCCGGCGGCTATCACGACGCCATCACGTTCAACGACGACGCCATGGTGCACATCCTCGAGTTGCTCCGGGATATCGCCGAGCGGAAGGCCGCCCTCGCCTTCGTGCCCGCGGACCAGGCCGCGCTGGCCGGGGAACGACTGGCCGCCGGCATCCAGTGCCTGCTCGCCACGCAACTCAAGGACGCGAATGGCCGCCGGACCATCTGGGGCCAGCAGCACGACGCTCTCACCCTGCAGCCCTGCGCCGCGCGAAACTTTGAGCCCGTCGCGGAATGCTCGCTCGAAAGTGCGGGGATCGTGCTGTTTCTTATGTCGATCCCGCAACCCTCGCCGGAAATCATCGCGGCCCTCGAAGGCGCCCGGGCCTGGTTCTCCGCGCATGCGCTGCCCGGCGTCGTTTGGGATCGCGACGCCACCACCGGCACCGGGCTGGTGCCCACGGTCGGCGCGCCCGACCTGTGGGCCCGCTTTTATGAGTTTGGCACGGGCCGGCCCATCTTCAGCGAACGCGACCGCATGGTGCACTACACGGTGACCGGGCTTACTGCCGAACGACGCAAGGGTTACGGCTGGTATAATTCACGGGCGGCCACGCTGCCCGCCGCCTACGCGGCCTGGCAGGCGAAGCTGGGCCAGAGGTAGGGCGCGGACTCCGTTCCGCGCCGCGGCGGCGATGGGATTCGCCGCCCGGTTTTAGGCTTTCGCCGTTTTGCTGAATCTCGCCGCCACCCAGTCGGCCACCTTGTTGAGCCGCAGTGCGAAGATCGCCCACATGAGGCCGAGCGCAGCCCAGCATCCGTAACCGAGCAGCAGGTAATTGCGCCGGATGTCGAATTTCTTCCAACCGAAGCCGTCCATCAGCTTGTTCATGTCGCCGCCCTGGTCGTCCTCCCCGTTGATCATTGAGCCAAAGGGGATCTCCTCGATGCCCCGGTAGATGTCGCCCCAGCGCACCCAGATGTTGAGGAACGCCGTCGCCCCGATGAGGAAAAATACGTAGCGGCAGCCGCCCCACTTGAACTTCTCCGGCAGCTGCACCCAGAAGAACATCATGAACAGCGTGCTCAGGTAGAACTCCCCGCCGACGCCGCCAAACGCACTCCACCAGAATTCCTTGCGGGTCTCCGACATCACCCAGGTCATGTAGAATTGGAACCCGACCATGATCACCGCGATGATCATGGGCCACACCTTGCGTTCCTTCCACCCGGCGGCGAACAGGAGCCCAAACAGGATTAAAAGACCGCCATAAACAAAATGGGAATGAACCGGCTCCACCGGCGTCCAGCCGAATGGCAACGGCGTCGCGCGAAAGCCACACAACCAGGCCGCGGTCGCGTGGCCGAATTCATGCATCCACACATGAAAGCCCTTCAGGAAAAATCCCATGGGGCTGAGGTTCACCAGCCACACCAACCCCAGCAGCAACGGCGGCACCAGGAAATTGACCAGCCAGCTGTCGAAGCGCAGGAGTGCGGGCTCGGGGTCGGCCGGCCCAGCCGCCGCGGGCAGGTCGGAGAGGGCGGGTGCCTTCACGACCGGCGGGGCGATCAGGCCCGGCACGGGTTCGGCGCGGTTGCGCTGCCACGCCGCATCGGCGTCGGTCCGGGCCACGCCGCGTTCCGGCAGCTTGGGCACCGGGGCCGCGGGTTTTTCCTTCAGATTTGCGGCGAGCCTTTCATGCGCGGTGCGCAACCGCTGACGCTCGATCTCGACGTTCTGCTTGGGTTCGTCGCCCGTGTTGCCCCGGATGAGGGCGAAATTCTTTTTCATGAACGCGCGCTCAAGCTCTTCCGGGGTGGCCGTGGGTGTCACGCCGAGCAAAGCGCGGCATTGTTCGAGTTCGGCCTCGTTCATGGGCGGCATTTGACCCGGGCCGGCGCTTGCTGGCAAGCGATTCGGGGGGAGGGACAGCCAGCCTGAGTCTGCTGTAGGGTCGCCGCTCGTCGGCGGACCATTGGGGACAAACACGGCCCGCCGGCCGGCGGCGACCCTGCATTTTCAAACCCGGCCGCCCCGCGCATTCCCATTGCCTTGCCCCGTCCTCCGTCTTCTGTCCTCAGTTCTTCCTCCACCATGGCCCTCCTCGGTAAACGCAACCTCCTCCCCATCGTCCGCGCCGCCCAGCCCGGCCTGTATCTGGACGGCGGCACGCACGGGGAGATCCTCCTGCCCGCCCGCTATATCCCGGCGGGCGCCGTGCCGGGCGGGAAAATCGAGGTGTTTGTCTATCGCGATTCCGAGGACCGGCTCGTCGCCACCACCGAACGGCCCCGCGCCGTCGTGGGCGAATTTGCCAGCCTCAAGGTCGTGGGCGTCAACCCCCGCATCGGCGTCTTCCTCGACTGGGGACTCGGCAAGGATCTGCTCCTGCCGGCGCGTGAGCAGGACGGCCCGCTCAACCCGGGCGACTGGGTCGTCGTGCAGGTGGTGCTCGACGACAAGACCGACCGGCTCATCGCCAGCGCCCGGCTCAATCGCCGGCTCGACCTCACGCCGCCCCCCTACCACGAGGGCGAGTCCGTGCACCTGCTGGTCGCGAGCAAGAGCCCGCTCGGCTATAACCTCATCATCAATCACGCCCACCGCGGCCTCATCTATAACACCGACGTGCCGGCGCCGCTCAAGGTCGGCCAGGTCGTTGAAGGCTACGTGCGCCACGTCCGCCCGGACGGCAAGGTGGATCTCGCCCTCGGCCGCGCCGGCTACCGACGCGTCGCCACGGTGGCCGAGCAGGTTTTGGAGAAACTCCGGACCGCCGGCGGCCGGCTGCCCTTTCATGACGGCAGCCTCCCCGAGGAAATCCGCGATGCTTTCGGCGTGAGCAAGAAAGCCTTCAAGCAGGCCATCGGCGCCCTTTACAAAGACCGGCTCATCCGCATCGAGCCCGACGGCATCCACCTGGTGACGCCCGATAAGGTTTAAGGGATAAGTTTTAAGCCTTAAGCCTGATCGGGTCTTTCCCTTACAACTTAAACCTTACACCTTACAACTCTGCCTCCCATGCCGCCGCGCTCCCCCGTTCCCCTGCCCGTCATCGTCCGCGAAGTCCCCATCGAACTCTGCCAGTTCATGAAATTCGGCGGCCTGACCGGCACCGGCGGCGAAGCCAAGCAGGTGATCAGCCAAGGCCTCGTCCTGCTCAACGGCACGGTCGAGACCCAGAAGCGCAAGAAGCTGCTCACAGGCGATCAGGTGACTTATGACGGCAAGATCATCGTGGTCACGCTCGCTTGAAATCTGGAGGGCCGGTCTCCTGACCGGCCGCGATCGGTCAGGAGACCGACCCTCCAAACATTCTCAACTCAACTTTCCACTCCATGCCCTCCTCTCCCGCCCTCAAAATTGAAAACCTGGCCATCGGCACCGGCCGTTCGCCGAAAAAAGGCGAACTCGTCACCGTGCATTATACCGGCTGGCTCACGACCGGCGCAAAATTCGACAGCTCCGTCGACCGCGACGAGCCGTTCAAGTTTGTTCTCGGTGCCGGCCAGGTCATCGGCGGCTGGGACCTGGGGGTCGCCCAGATGAAGATCGGCGACAAGGTGAAGCTCACGATTCCGCCCCACCTCGGTTACGGTGCCGACGGCTACCCCGGCGCCATCCCGCCGAACGCCACCCTCGTCTTCGACGTCGAGTTGCTCAGCATCGGGTAAGGATTTGATGTAGGGCGGGATTACCGCATCCCGCCTTTGTTTTAACCCGATGCCGTCATCGTGGCGGGATACGGTGATCCCGCCCTACATTAAGCGCCACGCCGCGTAATTCAGCGCCGCCCACACAAAAAACGCCGCCGCGAATTTAAGCTGAAAGGAGCCCTTCGCGGATTTATGGCGAAAGAGAACGATGCCGAGCAGCCCGCCCGGCCAGCCGCCCAGGGCGCCCACCCACCAAAGGGTCGCTTCCGAAATGCGGCGGCCGCCCCGGCCCGCCCGCCACTTGTCGAAGCCAAAGAGCACCAGCGCCCATCCGCTCCAAGCCGCGGTCCAGACCAACAGGATCTGCCCCAGCCCGGGATCATTCATACGCGATGCGCCCGATCTCCAGTTGCGCCGCGCCACCCGGGAACTTGAACGGCACCTTCTGCCCCAGGCGTGCATTGAGCAGCGCGCGGGCGATCGGTGAAAGCCAGCTCACCTCGTTGCGATCCAGGTCGGTTTCATCCACGCCCACGATGCGATAGGTGGTCGCCGTGCCGCGCTGGTCGCGCACCGTCACGGTCGCGCCAAACCGCACCACGTCGTGCGGGGGCGGCGGCACGGCCGCCACGTCGGCTGATTGCAGGCTTTGGTGCAGGTAGGCGATGCGTTGCTCCAGATGCTGGAGCCTTTCCTTCGCGTCGGCGCCGCGCATGCCGGGTTCTCCGACCAGCGCGAGCAGGGCGGGACGTTCGGCCGCCCCCAGCTGCGTCAGCTCATCCCGGAGCCGGCGCGCTCCGCCCGCGGTGAAGGGATTGCGCGCCCCGGGTGGCAGGGATGATACCGGCCGCGGCACCAGCACATCGCCCGCCTCATCCTCCTTCGTGAAAGCCTTGCTCATGCCTTCAGCCTATCGAGGAACGGCCGAAGTTCAAGGCAGGGCGCGGATGGGCGCAGGTCAGTTTGTTGTAGGTCGGGCTTTATGCCCGACAGGCGTGCGTTTCATGTCGGGGATAAACCCCGACCTACATCGCTTCAGATTTCAGGTCTCAGCTTTCAGATTTCAGCTTTC
This sequence comes from Lacunisphaera sp., assembly GCA_046593155.1. Lineage (GTDB taxonomy): Bacteria > Verrucomicrobiota > Verrucomicrobiia > Opitutales > Opitutaceae > Lacunisphaera. The sequence continues at coordinate 3,642 of JBKJRX010000288.1, read as the reverse complement.
GTCCCAAGTCACTCCTGCTCCCACGCATCGGTCTTCGGGTAAAAGGCCACCAGCAGCCCGTTGATCACGGCCAGGACCGCGAGGCCGGCGAGACCGTTCTGGGTGGAGCGCACCAGATGCTGCCACGGCTGGCCGGAATACTCAAAGGCCGGCACCAGGAACTGCACGGTTATCGTGAGGGCCTTGGCCGCCACCCAGGCCAGGGGAGCCGTCACCCAAAATCCCGGCCAACGACCAGCCAGCAGCGCCGCCACCCCCACGAAAAACGCCACCTCCATTCCCATGGCTCCGACCATGCGCAACGCCGGCAGCCCCGTGAGCGCGAGATTCACCAGCGGCGTGACGAGCCCGATCGCGAGACCGGGCAGCGTCCCGTAGAAATAAACCGCCAGAAAAGTCGTCCAGAAAACCGGCAGCACATACACGCCCAGCGGCCTGACCCCGCTCCACGGGATGAGGTGCACGAGAAACGGCACCAGCCAGGCTGCGGCAACCAGCACGGCGGCCTCGCGCCAGCCGACGGCTTTGAAAACAAGCATTCTTCGTGCGGTGATGGACATCTGTGAAAGAGAGACCTGAGGGCATCAGATCAAGGCGAGGCCCAGACAGACATACAGTCGCAGCCCTTTGCCTCAATCCTAACCTTTCCATTCCCTCCAGCGTTCATCTGGTGGTCCGTCACTTCAGGTCTCAGGTTTCTTTGCCTCGGTTTCGCGTCAGCGAGAACCGGGGACAAACACCGGGCCTGCAGCAGCAGGCAACGGCGAGGTCTCCTACTGCGCGCCCCCGGGCGCGCCTGGGGTGAAATGCCGATTCCCCCTTGCCTCCTGGCCCGGGCTTCGCAGAAATGCTGCCGATGCGAGTGCGCTCCACCTCCAACCGCCTGCTCGGCCGACGGGATATCCCGCGGTCTGCGTCGGGCGTGGGCTTGGTGGAGCTGATGGTCGTCGTCACCATCATCAGCATGATCATGCTGGCCGGCGTCCCCACCTATAACCGCATCCAGCGCAAAGCCCGCGCCAGCACGGTGGCGAATGATTTCCGGGTGTTTGCGGCCGTCTTCCAAGCCCACGCGCACGAGACCGGCGCCTGGCCCGCGGAGACCGCCGTCGGTGTGCCGCACCCGGGCATCAACAACAGCGAGCTGAAGGTCGAGGCCTGGACCCGCATCACGCCCATGGGCGGCCAATTCGACTGGGATTTCATGCAGACCCATCCCGGTGGCACCAGCCCCGGCGGCCGCTGGCGCGCCGCCATCGGCATCAACAACGGCGCCACCCCGGTGATCCTCGACGTGGCGTTGCTGGAGGAAATCGACCGCGCACTCGACGACGGTGAACTCACCACCGGCAGCTTCCGGCTCGGCGGTGACGGTGGCCCGCTCTTTATTCTCGAACCCTGATGGCTGCCGTGACTCCAACCTACAGCGTGACCCTGCACCACCTCGCCCCCGGCGCGGTGGCGGCCGGCCTGGCCTATCCGGACGAACAGGTGCCCGCGGCGTCCATCGCCCAGCTGCGCGAGATGCTCTACGCGCTCAGCGAGGTGGCGTCGCGCCTCACGATCTACGAACCCGCCATTCCGGAGATCCGGATCAAGACTGACCGCGAAGCCTTTGTCGTCCGCACGCGTTACCGTCGGCTGTGTTTTGTCGGCTACGAAGCCGCCCTCCGGGGTGAGGAGCACTCGGTCGCCTACATCCTCACCACCATCACCGGCACCACCGAGACCGCCAAGACGCCCGAGCCCCGCGTGGAACGGACCTCCGCCAGCGTTACGGTCAGCGCCACACCGGAAGAGACCGGCCGGGTCCCGCGCTGGTTGAAGATCGCGGTGATGGCCGTCATCATCATCGGCTGCAACGGCACCGCCGCCTGGCTGCTGCTGCGCCCACCCACCACCATCGCGCCCAAGTATTCCCTCCTGACGCCGGCCGAATCGGGCGCTCTGCTCGGCCGGGTCGCCGGCGAGTATCGCACCGGTTCCGCCGAAGGCGACCGGCGCATCATCATCGATACCACCGGCACGGCCCGGCTCGCGAAGTTCGGCGTCAACCAGTCCATCACCCAGCCGACGACCAAGACCGTCCGCGGCGCGATCGTAGATGGTCAGCCGGCCCTCGTCACCGGCGACCCCGCGGCGGTTGTCCTCAAGGACGCGAACACGATCATGTTTTTCGGTAACACCTACAAGCGGCACAATCCGTGACGGGTGTGGCACGCCTGGGTTATCCGTTGTGGGTTATAGGCGATAGGTTATGGTGCCCCTTTCCACTCTGACCTCTGACCTCTGACCTCTGACCTCTGACCTCTGACCTCTGACCGATGGTTCCCGCCAGAATCCTCCTCCTCATGGGCGTCGCCGGTTCGGGCAAGACCACAATCGGCCGGCGCCTCGCCACCGAACTCGGCTGGCCCTACCATGAGGCCGACGATTTCCACAGCGCCGCCAACAAGGACAAGATGGGCCGCGGCCTCCCGCTCGACGATTACGACCGCGCGCCCTGGCTGGCCGCCATCCGCACGGCCATGGACGACTGCCTCGCCGCCGGCCGCAGCGCGGTGTTCACCTGCTCGGGCCTGAAGGAAAAATACCGCGGCGTGCTCATGAATGGCGCGCCCGGCGTTTCACTCGTTTACCTCGCGTGCGACTACGAGACGAGCCTCGCCCGGGTGGGCCGGCGACAGGGCCACTACATGAAGGCCGACATGGTGAAGAGCCAGTTCGAGGCCCTCGAAACGCCCGCCGACGCCCTCACCCTCGACACCCGGCTGCCCCCCGGGAAAATCATCGCCGAGATCAAACGCTCCCTTTCCCTGTAGGAGCCTGCTTGCAGGCGATTTCTCCAAGGCCGTTTCACCAATCCATTTCACCACGAAGAACGCGAAGGACCCGAAGCCTCATCCCCAATGATTCCAGCACCCTCCGATCCCTTCGTGACCTTCGTGGTTAAGAACAAAATCACCTGACCACCGGCCCATGAGCGACGAAACAAAGCCGGAAGAGACCCCGGCACCCTTGCCCCCTTCTGAGGCGCCAGCGGTTGCTCCAGCTCCGGTTTCTCTCACGCCTCAGGCCCCCAGCCCCAGGCCGTCTGTCCCCATCGACTATGCGATGCCATCGCAGAAATCTTTCATCCCTTCCCCCGCGCTCATCCGCAACGTCGGCTGTCTTCTCAAGCTGACCGTCGGTTTCACGGTGCTGATCTGCATGGGTTATTTCGCGCTCGTCGCCCTCAGCCCGAAGGCACGCCAGTGGGCCCGGCAGGGCACCAAGCCCGGGCCGGGTGGAGCCCCGGCCACGGGGCGTGGTCCGACACCCTTTAAAATTATCAATCAGGTGCTCGCCATTCCCGCGCAAGCCATGGGCAAGACGGATGACGTCGTGAAGGCCAACAATGCCCGCGTCGGCCAGCTCGATGGCGTGATCGCGGAGGAAGAGGGAAAAAAGAAAGGCGGCAAGGGCAGCCGGTCCGTCGCCGATCCCTTCGCCAGCCCCGCCGCCGCGACGCCCGACAAAAAAGACGCGACCACCACGGCGGAAGCCACCGATAGCGGCCCCCAAGCCGTGTCCGCCGCGGCCCTGCTCGCGCTCGCCGAAAAGCGACCCGCCACGATCGCTCCGGCCCCGGCCGACGCGTCG
>JBKJRX010000186.1:0-9726 GCA_046593155.1 Lacunisphaera sp. | reverse complement strand
GCACGGGCGGACAACCCGAACGCAAGGGCCACCATGGCCCCGGCGAGGGTGAGCAGACGAAGGGTTTTGTGGAGTGGAGTGTGGTTCATGGACCACACCCCCAAAGCAGTTCCAATGCCATGAACGTAATTCACCCCAATAAACTCCGGGAGAAGTCCGTGTCATAGGGGCAGGCCGGGCGCGAACCAAAGGCCAACCGTTGGCACTTAAAAACTTAGAAGCCCGCAGAACGTCCGGCTTACGGAGGTGGGCCGCGACCTTGGTCGCGCTTCAGGACAAACGGCGCGTGCCAGCACGCTGGCCCACAAACCAAAACCAGACCGCCTCCGATTTGCCTTACACCGCTGCGTCGCCGTGCTCGTCGGTGCGGATGCGGATGACGTCATCCACCGGCGAAATGAACACCTTGCCGTCGCCGATCTTGCCGGTCTTGGCGGCGTTGACGATGGCGGTGACGACCTTGTCCTTGATCTCGTCACTGACGACGATCTCGATCTTGGCCTTGGGGAGAAAGTCCACCGTGTATTCGCTGCCGCGGTAGACCTCGGTGTGGCCCTTCTGGCGGCCGAAGCCCTTGACCTCGGTAACCGTCATGCCTTCGACGCCGACATTGGTCAGCGCTTCCTTAACGGCCTCGAGTTTGAACGGCTTGATGATGGCGGTGATGAGTTTCATGGGGTAAAGAAGATGCCGGGAGTTTCCGTGGATTGAACGGTCAGCGCAAGCCTGCTGTGGCAGGTTTTCTAAGGTGGAACCCGGCCTCCGGACGGGTTTTCAGGACGCGCCGCCAAACAAACCCGTCCGGAGGCCGGGTTCCACCTCAGAGCGTTACTGCGGCGGGATCACCGTCTGAATATGCAGCTCCTTGAGCTGCTTGGCTGTGACCGGCGTCGGGCTCTGCGCCATGAGGTCCTGCGCCTTTTGAGTCTTCGGAAAGGCAATGACATCGCGAATGCTGGTGGTGCCGCAAAGCAACGCGCACATGCGGTCGAGGCCAAAGGCAATGCCGCCATGCGGCGGAGCGCCGTAGGTGAAGGCCTTGAGCATGTAACCGAAGCGGCTCTCGACCACATCGGCCGGGATCTTGAGCACATCCTCGAAAACCTTCTTCTGCAGGGCGGGCTGGTGGATGCGGATTGAACCGCCCCCGAGTTCCATGCCGTTCAGAACGACGTCGTAGTGCTGGCCGCGGACGGCCTTCGGATCGCTGTCGAGCAGGTCCGTGTCCTCGACGACCGGCGCCGTGAAGGGATGATGCGTCGCCGCGTAGCTGCCGCGCTCCTCATCATAGGACATGAGCGGAAAATCGACGACCCACAGGAAATTCCATTGGTCGGCGCGCAACGCCAGCTTGCCGCGCTTGACGAGCAGTTGGGCGGCATCGAGCCGGGCACGCCCGAGAATGGCGCAGGCACGTTCCCACGGCGCGGCGGCGAAAAAGATGATGTCGCCGTTCTCGATGTTGAGGCGCTTGGTCAGTTCGGCCTTCTCGGCGTCGGAGAAGAACTTCACGATCGGCGACTTCCACTCGCCGTTCTCGACCTTGATGAAGGCGAGGCCCTTCGCGCCGAGCGACTTGGCCACCTCCTCAAGCGCGGTGATCTCGCCCTGGGTGATGTCGGCCAGACCCTTGGCGTTGAATGCCTTCACCGAGCCGTGGGCGGCGACCGTCGAGGCGAAGACCTTAAAACCGGAACTTTTGAAGGTCTCGCTGAAATCCACCAGCTCCATCGCGAAACGGGTGTCGGGCTTGTCGACGCCGTAACGGTTCATCGCGTCCTTGTAAGCCAGGCGCGGGAACGGCGTGGGCAGGTCATGATTCAGCACGTCCTTCCAGACTTTCTTCAGCATGCCCTCGAAGAGCGCATAGATGCCCTCGCGGTCGATAAACGACACTTCGACGTCGATCTGCGTAAATTCCATCTGGCGGTCAGCGCGCAGATCCTCGTCGCGGAAGCAGCGGGCGAGTTGGAAATATTTCTCCACGCCGGCGACCATGAGGATCTGCTTGAACTGCTGCGGTGACTGCGAAAGCGCGTAGAATTCGCCGGGGTGGATGCGGGACGGCACGAGGTATTCGCGGGCGCCTTCGGGCGTGCTCTTGAACAGGACGGGCGTCTCCACCTCGTAGAAGCCCTGCGAGTCGAAGTAGTCGCGGACGGACTTCGTCGCGCGGTGGCGCACGGCGAGATTCTTGCGCATCTTCGGGCGGCGGAGGTCGAGATAGCGGTAGGTCAGGCGCAGGTCCTCGTTGACCTTGTCGCCGCTGGCGTCGGTCAACGGAAACGGTGGCGTGTCGGAAATATTATGCACGATCAGCTCGGTGGCATCGATCTCGACCTCACCCGTCGGCAGGCTCTTGTTCACCATGGTGTCAGGGCGGGACTCGACCTTGCCGGTGACGGCGATGACGGACTCGTCCTTGAGCAAGGCGGCCTCCGCCCGGAGGTTGGAATCGAACTTCACCTGCGTGACGCCCTCGCGGTCGCGCAGGTCGACGAAAATGATGCCGCCGTGGTCGCGGACGGAATCAACCCAACCGGCAAGCGACACGGTCGCGCCGAGGTTGGCCTTGGTGAGTTGGGCGCAGTGATGGGTGCGTTTCATAGGAGCGGAACGCTCAACCAAACGGCCCGCCTTACCCCGGAGCAATCAGATTTTGGGCCTCTATGACACTCTCCAATTTATTTTTACCGAGCGGGCGAACCGCCGAACGCCGGCTGCCCGGCACCTGAAGGGCTGTTCTTCCAAGCCCCCTGCCCGGCAACTCAGCGCAGCTCAAACACCAGCTGCAACATCGTGGTCAGATCGGGGCCGGGCGTGTAGCCCCCACCGCGCACAGATTTCGCGAGCGACTTGCACCGGGCGGCGCGCAACAAGGCCGAATCCGCCAACACAATCCGCGCGGTGCCGGCGCGTTGCCCGGCCATTTCCGCGGTCGTGAGCGGCGTCCATGCAAACGGCAGGCCGGTGGCATTGCACTCCACCTCCCAGCCCGCCACCAGGCCCAAGGGCATCGGCTTCCGCAACAGCGACGGATAGCGCGTGATGAAATCCGGCGTGCGGCTGGTCGCCACGCGCACGCGCACCACGCTGCGCATCCGGTCAAGATATTCCTGAACATTGTCCACCCGCCGCCGGCGCCACTCGCGCAAGAAGTCGTGCGGGTCGAGGCCCAGCAGATTCATGCCATTATAGTAAGCGTGTTCATTGGGGCTGCCGAATTTCTTCCAGGCATACCACGAGGAAAAAGTGTGCGTGGCCACCAGGCCGATCTCGAAATGCAGGTGCGCACGCTCTTTGGGTATGGCATAGCCACCGGCACTACGGCCCATGGCGCCGATGACGTCCCCGCGCCGGACGGACGTGCCGGGCCGGACGCCCGCCTCGATCCGGGCGAGGTGGGCATAAAGCGTGTAGACCGCCGGGGTGAGGTCGGGATGCTCGATCACGATGTAGCGGCCGTAACTGCTGTTGCCAGCCACCGGGCTCACATGGCGGACCACGCCATCCATCGCCGCCGTAATCTTGTCCGTGGCCTCGCCCCGGGCGTCCCGTGACACCGGCCGGATGTCGAGGCCCTCATGAAACTGGGAACCGTTGCTGCGCACGCAGCCGAACAAGCCGGACTCACCCTCGCCGGAGACCGTCGGCTGCACCCAGGCCTCGTAATCGCGACCCTGTTCCCACGCGCGGTTGGGCGTCGGCCAGCTGAATTCGATGCGCCGGGCCGGCGCGAACGGGGCGGCCAGCAGGCTGAAAGCGAGCAGCGCGGCTTTGGACACGGCCTTCAGCGCCCTTTCTTGGCGATCGCCGCCGAGGTGCGCTTGAGTCGCTCTGCGATGGGCGGCAGTTCCTCGTTCGGCAGCTCAAGAAAGATGAACAAACCGCCGTCCGCAATCGCCTGGTCCAGGCGGCGCGCGCCGATCGGCGTGTCGTTGAGCGTCAGCACCAGCCGCCCGCCGAGGTTGGCCGCACTCAACCGGTAAAGATCGCGCGCCGCGGCCGAAGAAAACTGAAAGAACAGACACCAACCCAGGTCCACCTTGGCGAACTCGACATTGACGATGTCGTATTCGACGAGCACCGGCTTGGGATTGATGTTCAGCGCAACCTTGCTGACCGGCAGTTGCACCGCCACGCCCGGCGTGCCGGGCCGGACCTCCATGAAAAACCGCGCGACCAATGGCTGATCCAGCGGCGAGGGGTCCGTCGTCTGGCAGCCCGACGCGAACAGGATGCAAAGCAGGGAGAGGAGCAGACGGGGGCGGGTCATTTGACAGCCACCTTTGCAGCGGATTCAAAAGCCTCAAGGATTTCCGCACCGATCGCATCGGCCACCAGACGGCCGCGCGGGGTCAGGCTGATGCGGCCCTCGACGGTGGCCACGAGCAACCCGCCGAACAAGAGCCTGGGCAGCAGGTCTTCCAGCCCGGTCCAGCCGGGCGTGGGGAAACGCCGGCGCAGCCGTGGCAGCGATACGCCCTCGTTCATGCGCAGGCCAAAGATCACCGAGTCCGCCGCCAGCAAGTCGTTGGTCAGGGCCACGCGGTCGGTCGTGGCGCGGCGGCCGGCGGCGAGATCGGCGTGCCATTGGGTCAGGTCGGACGGATTGGCCGCGCGCCAACCGGCATGCTGCGAGGCCCCCGACGGTCCGAGTCCGACCCACTCGTGCATGTTCCAAGTGTTGAGGTTGTGCCGGCACTGGTGGCCGGGGCGCGCGAAATTCGATACCTCATATTGGGCATAGCCTGAGGTCTCAAGGAACTCCCAGGTCTTCACGTAGAACGCCGCCTCCTTGTCTACATCGAGCTTCACCTTGCCCTGCGAAAGCTTCACCCACAGCGCCGTATCCTCCTCGAAGGTCAGGCAATAGGTCGAGAGGTGGTCGGGGGCCAACCGCAGCGTCTCGGTGAGATCCGCCCGCCATTGCTCCTCGGTCTGGCCGGGTAGCGCGAACATCAGATCGAGGTTCACGCTGGCGAAGCCGGCGCCGCGCAGCAGGTCATAGGCCCGGTAAATCTGTTGAGGGGTGTGCTGCCGGCCGAGCGCGTCCAGCAACCCGGCATCGAAACTCTGCACGCCCATCGAGACCCGGGTCACCCCAAGCTGTTTAAGCACCGCCAGGCGATCGGTGGTCACAGTCGCTGGCGCGAGCTCCACTGTCCACTCCGCCGGCTGACCGGCGTAGAGCAACATGATGCGGCCGAGCTGCTCGATCTCCGCAGGTTTGAGCAGACCGGGTGTGCCCCCGCCCCAGAAGGCCGTGGCCGCGCGCCGTGAGTCCCAGTTGACCAGCGCCGCTTCCGCCTCCACGGCATCGACATAGCGCCGCACCGCATCGCCCTTCGGCACGGTCTGGTAGAACGCACAGAAGTCGCACGTCGACGCGCAGAACGGCACGTGGACATAGACGCCCAGCGGCGGCACCGTCACCGCCTGAGCTTTTTCTTGCCCTGAGGGGAACTGGACCATTATGAAATGAGTCAATTTACGACCAGCCAACGGCCTACGCGGCCCCGGCGATCACTTTACCCAAATGCACAAGACTCCCTTCCTTCACGCGAGCAGAATTTTGTCGGCCCTCGCCGCCTTGGTGACGCTGCTGGTCCTCACCGGCTGTAATTTCACGATCACGAACCTGACGCCGGACACCGTCCCCGCCAACCCGTCGCAGATCTACACCATCACGGCCAGTTTCCGGCCCACGAGCCGCCAGATCGACCCCGAGAGCATTGCCCCGCGCATCATCATCGACGGCTCGGTTTACAAGATGACCAAGAGCCCCGCCGGCACCGACATCTGGGAGTTCGAATACCAGATCCCGGCCGGCCGCACGTCCGCCTCCTACTACTTCATCTGCGAGTTCTCGGCCAAGAACAGCTCCAGCGGCGTGCCCAACGAGGTCACTTCCGAGTTGCAGAAGATGAACATCACCGGCCGCTACGTCATCCGCTCCGAGGCCACCCGCGCCCCGGTCGGCTCGCGCGTCAGCGTCCTCGGCGCCGGCTTCACCACCGCGGACCTGGTCTACTTCGACTCGGCCCCCACCCGCACCGTCTTCGAATCGCCCAGCTCGCTCAGCTTCTTTGTCCCCGCGGTCGCGCCCGGCCGCACCTACCGGCTCAGCATCGTCAACTCGGGCAGCAGCAATCTCGACGTCGGCACCTTCCGCGTCGACGCCATCAGCTTCTCGGTGTCGCCCGCCGCCCTGTTCCTGCGCCAAGGCGAGCAGCAGGCCCTGACCTTCACCATCCCCAGCCCGGCACCCGCCGGCGGCATGCTGATCGACGTCCGCACGGATGTGCCGGATAGCGTCGTCATGCCCGAGGTGATGGTCCCGGCCAACGCGACGAGCGTCACCGTCCCCGTGCAGGGCGGCAAAGCCGGCAGCGGCTCGCTGTTCTTCACCAGCAGCGCCGGCGAAAGCTCCGTCGCCATCACGGTCACGGCTAAGTAAGCGAACCTCGCTTCTCCTCTTCAGGCGCGCCTGCTACGGCGCGCTTTTTGTTTGGTTGAAAGCGAGGGTGGAAAATAGCTGGTTTCGTGGAGCCGCGGCACGCTTGCACCGTTTGGCCCGACCGGCTTGCATCCGCGCATGACCGACCCCGCTGCCGACCGGCATATTCAGTCCCTTGAGCGCCCCCACCAGGCGCTGTGGACCTATTATCTCCTGAGCGCGCTGATGATCCCGCCGCTATTTCCGGTCCTCGCACCGTTCTATTGGTTTCGCTACCGCACCATGCGCTACAAATTCACCGACGACGGCATCTCGATGAGTTGGGGCATCCTCTTCCGCCGCGAGGTGATCGTGAACTACGCGCGCATCCAGGACATCCACCTGCGCTCCAACTTCGTCGAGCGCTGGCTCGGCCTCGCCCGCATCCTCGTCCAGACCGCTTCGGGCAGTTCCTCAGCCGAGATGACCATTGAGGGCCTCAAGGAATTCGAAACCCTGCGTGACTTTCTCTACTCCCGCATGCGCGGTGTGAAGGACCACGCCCACCATCCCGCACCGAAAATGCCCGCCGCCATGACTGCGGGCACCGGTGGCCAGGGTGAACTCGCCGCCGCGTTGCGCGAAGCCGCGGCAGAACTTCGCGCCGTCCGCGAGGCGCTGGCCACCCGCAACAACCAAGGCGGCTGATTTTTTTAACCACTGATCCACACTAATTGGGCACTAATTTTAATTCCCTGAGGCCGGCCTTTTCGGACCGTTCCATCAGTGACAGATTGGTGGCCATTAGTGGTTAAACCTCTTTCTGATCTCCCATGTATAACCGCTACAGCTCGCTCGTCCTCCGCTGGCTGAAGGTCCCGCCGGAGCCACACCCGCCGTTCGGCGATCCGGCGTCATTGCGGGTCTTTCGCGCCGGGAAAAACTATTACAAGCTCCGCATGTTCGGCTGGGGCGTGGCCGAATTGTTCGCCTTTGCCGGCATCCTGTTCTGGGCCCTGGTCTTGGTGCATGTCGAGGAGACCGCCCGCATCGAGAAGTCGCGCCGCGCGGCCGTGTCCCAGGTCACCGCCGCCGAGCGCGCCCAGCAGGCCGTCGCGGCCGCCGAAGCCGGCCCGAACACAACCGAGGTCAAAGGGGCCACGCCCACTGCCAAAAAACCGGCCGCAAGAAAGCGGAACCGCGGCGGCGGCTGGCAGGGCTTCCTCTCCGGACTCGTCGAGATCGCCATCAGGCTGCCGCCTTGGGCTTTTCCGATTCTCTGGGTGTTGAAGGTCGTCGGGCTGTCCGCCTACCTCCTGCAACTGCCGCTCACCTACGCGGTCCGGCGTCTCGACTTCGAGATGCGCTGGTATGTGGTCACTGACCGCAGCCTGCGCATCCGCACCGGCGTCTGGAGCGTGCAGGAAAGCACCATGAGCTTTGCCAATCTGCAGCAGGTCGAAGTCTCCCAGGGTCCGCTGCAGCGGCTGCTCGGTCTGGCCGACGTCAAGGTCCAGTCCGCGGGCGGCAGTGACCATCAACACGGCAAACCCCAGGACGATCTGCACACGGGACACTTTCACGGCGTGGACAACGCCCACGAGATCCGCGACCTGATTCAGGACCGTCTGCGCCGCTTCCGCGAAAGCGGCCTGGGGGATCCGGATGAGACAGGGCGGCGAGTCCCTTCGCCGCCCGAGCGCGGAACGGAGTCCGCGCCCTACCCCGCGGCCGACGCCGACGTGCTGGCCGCCGCCCGTGAACTCGTGACCGAGGCCAAGGCGCTGCGCGTGGCACTCGGGTGAGTTGCAAGGCGCGGCGGTTTACCCCGCAGCGCCTCCTGAATCCATCGATCGAGGCTTACCGCTGGCCCGACACGTCCGTCGTGGCGCGAGCGGCGACCTCGGCCTCGGCCACAGCCTTGGCATAGGCACCGTAGTCTTGCGCGAGTTGCGACTGAGCCGCGCCCCAAGTGCTCTCACCGGTGACACGGGCAGTCGCGCGCAGGCTGGCGCGGACGGCCTGTTCCCGCTGGCGCACTGCCGCCAGTGCCTTGGCAAAAGCGGCTTTCGACCTATCCCCGGACACTTCAGCGCGGAGACGGAGTTCGGCGACGAGGTTGTTGGTCGCATCAATGCGCGACTGCACATTGGCCGTCACCTGGTCGCGCGTGGCGTAGCTCGTGGACTGGATCGCCCGCACGGTTTCATCCGTCCGCAGACTGGCCGAAGACTCCCCCGTCACCATGGTCTGGCCCGGGAGGCCATTGGCCCGGGTATCGGTCGAGCTGCGCCCGGCGGCATTGGCATCAACGCGTCCCGGGGCCACCGTCGCCCCAACACCGGCCCGGCCCTGGCTGTCGACCGCCGCTCCGGCATCGGGCCGCATGACCGGCGAATTGACGGTCCCCGCGGCACCGGAAGACGCCCCGGCGGCAGCGCCGGCAGAGATTGTGGGTGGCGGCCGGACCGGCTGGGGCGGGACCACCGGTGACGGTGGCATGACGGGAGCCGTGGGCGCAGGCGACGGAAGCACCGTCTGGGCGGCGGCCACTGAGGCCAGCGCGGTCAGAGTGGAAACAATCAGGATAGCGGTCGTGATTTTACTTTTCATGGGAGCATTCTCCTTGGTTAAGGGTTCAACCTATCGACCGTGTTGGCGGCGGGCGGTTCGTGTCTAAATTCGACTAGACCACGCAACCATCTCTTAACCGGAACGTTGTTCGATTTTCAAATTGAACAGCGAAAAAATCAACCAGGCCGGCGCTCACCGTCGCCGGTCCGCGAGCCACTTTTTCATAGCCGCAAGTGGCTTGGTGTTAACAACGGCGTCTTTCGTCAGCCAGCCTTTGCGCGCGGTGCCGACCCCAACCTGGTAATAGGCGAGCTGCTCCGTGCGGTGGGCGTCGGGATTGATGCTGGTGAGCAGGCCCTTTTCGGCCGCCTTCTTCCAATGCCGCCAATCCATGTCGAGCCGCCAGGGATTCGCGTTGAGTTCGATCGCCACGCCGTTGGCGATGGCGGCATCGATAACCTTGTCCACGTCCACCTCGTAGCTCTCGCGTTCGAGCAGCAGGCGGCCTGACAGGTGCCCCAGCATCGTTACATGCGGTTGTTCCAGGGCCCGGATGATGCGTTTCGTCATGACGTCCCGTTCCTGCCGGAAGGAGCTGTGGATCGACACGACCACATAATCCAGCCGGGCAAGTATCTCCTGGTCGAAATCGAGCTTCCCGTCGGGCAGGATGTCGCACTCCGTGCCGGTGAAGACATGGCACTTGAACTTCT
>JBKJRX010000286.1:0-26354 GCA_046593155.1 Lacunisphaera sp. | reverse complement strand
GCGGAGCGGAGTCCGCGCCCTACCGCTCACATCATCAGCCGGCGCCAGGACTGGGCGATGAATGAGACGAGCATGCCGATACGGATGGAGCCCTCGAAAGTCAGCACGACCAGCACCCATTTGAGGCCGCAGGTGCTGCGGATCAGATAACCGGCGCCGGTCACGAGAATGAGCACGATGCCTTGGGCGCGGCCGACCGGGTGCAGCAGCAAAGTGAACATCCACACGTAATAAGCGAGGAGACCGCCGGCCCAGGTGGCGGCCATCCAAGGGGCCATGGGCAGCTCGCGCGGGTCGGCGTTCACCCTGATCTGCTTGATGCCCAGGTAGCGTTCGCTGACCACGAGCTGCCAGAGCTCGAAGGCGAGGAACAGCGGCGCGAGGAGGGCGGCGGGATTCATGGCAGGGCAATTTCGCGGGCCGGCCGCCGCGAAGCCAGATTTTATTGCGGGCGCCGGCAGCCCGGAATCGGGGATGGAGTTTTGCGCCCCGGCGGCTATGGTCGGGTCAAGAGCCGACCGTAACGCGGGCGGCCAACCTCAACCCCGGAGTGCGCCATGACAGCAATGTTTCTGGTGAAATATCTCGGCACCGCGCTGGTCGCGGGCGTCATCGGTGGCCTTGCGATGCAGCTCGCCATGCGACTCATCGCGCGCGGCGGCCACGTCAAGGGTGACATGATCCTCGCACTGGGCAGCCTGATCACCAAGTCCCGCGACAACGCCTATCGGGTCGGGTTGATCGTGCATGGGACGGCGGCCATCGGGTTTGGGCTGGTTTACACCCTCCTGATGGTGACGCTCGGCTACACGCAAATGCCGATATCGCTGATGCTGGGACTGGGCGTCGGTGCACTGCACGGGTTGATCGTGAGCCTGATGCTAGTGTGGGTGGTGGCAGATCAGCATCCACTCGAGGAATTCAAGGAGACCGACCTGCTGGTTGGTCTGAGCCACATGGCCGGCCACGTGGTCTATGGCGGGGTGATCGGCCTGATTGTAGGGCTGTCGCCGCTCTGACCGGCCCTCCAGGTGGACCGCGCTGACCTTAGCGCGTTTTCGGGTGGGCGTCGGGTTGCCCCTCGTTCTCATTCTCGTAATCGTTCTCCCTCCGTGGGGCGTCTGAACGAGTGCGAATCAGGTGGCGACACCCCCCGCGCTGCGCGTCGGCCCCTCTTGATAGAGGGAATTTTTCTGCGACTTCAAGGGGCGGAGGGGTGTTTTCACGGGCAACCCCTCCACACCATGCTGTCCGATTTCCGTCTTTCCCTGCGGGCTCTCGCCAAGAGTCCGACCTTCGTCGTGGTCGCCGTCTTCACGCTGGTGCTCGGCATCGGCGTCAACGCGGCGATGTTTTCCATCGTCAACGCCATCATGCTGCGCGGCCTGCCGTTCCCGCAGCAGGACCGCCTGGTCCACCTTGAGCACCACAACGCCGTCGAGAGCCTCAACAATATCGAGGTTTCCTACCAGGACTTCGTGGATTTCCGTGCCGGTCAGACCACTTTGCAGGGGCTGGCGGCTTATTATGACGGCACGCTTACGCTCAGCGGACCGGGTCAGGATCCCGAGCGCGTGTCGGGCACCTATATCTCCGCTGGCGGCCCCGACATGATCGGCGTGGCGCCGTCGCTCGGCCGTTGGTTCCGAGCTGATGAAGACCAGGCCGGCGCGGCACCTACCATCGTGCTTGGGCACACCTATTGGCAGAACCACTACAAATCCGACCCGGCGGTCATCGGCCGGCCGCTCAAAATCAACGGCGAGTGGGGCACCATCATTGGCGTCGGGCCGGTGGATTACCGGTTCCCCGAGCTCGCCGACGCCTGGGTGCCGCTGCGCTACAAGAAAACCGACGAGAAGCGCGACGTGCGCTTCCTCGAGGTGCTGGGCCGGCTGAAGGAAGGCGTCACAACCGAGCAGGCGCAGGCGGAATTCGCCACGCTCAACCAGCGCGTGGCCGCCGCACACCCCGAGACGCACAAGGACCTCGGCGTGGCAATCAAGTCGCTGCAGGAGGAGTTTGTGGGTGACGACACCCGCCGGCTGCTGCTCGTCATGCTGGGCGCGGTGTTTTTCGTGCTGCTCATCGCTTGCGCCAACGTCGCCAACCTCCTGCTCGCCCGGGCCGCCACCCGCGAGAAGGAGATGGCCATCCGCAGCGCGGTGGGCGCCAGCCGCGGCCGCATCGTGCGGCTCCTGCTCGCGGAAAGTCTGGTGCTGTCGGCGCTCGGGGCCGGGGGCGGGCTCGCGCTGGCTTTCGGGCTGATGAAGCTCTTTCGCGACTACATCAACGCCAACAGTCCCGCGCCCTATTGGATGGTGTGGAACGTCGACAGCACCGGCATCCTCTACGTGGGCATCCTGGCCGTCGTCACCTGCGTGCTGGCCGGCCTGTTCCCGGCCCTGCGCGTCTCCAAGCCCGACCTCAACACCGTGCTGAAGGATGCCGGCCGCGGCTCGACCGGCTTCAGCCTCAGTCGTTTCACCCGCATCCTCGTCGTGGCCGAGGTCGCGCTGTCCTGCGTGCTGCTCGTGCTCGCGGGCCTGACCATCCACTCCATCATCCGGATCCAGACCGCCAGCCTCGGCTTTGATCCACGCGGCGTCATGACCGCGCGCGTGGCGCTGCCCGACACGGAATACAAGGAAGCGGCCAAGCAACGGACCTTCTTCCAGGAGTTGCGCAACCGGCTCGCCGCCCGGCCCGAGTTTGAAGCCGTCGGCCTGGCGGACAACCCGCCAACCTGGAACAACCGCAGTCCGATCATCATCGATGGCCGCGCGCCGGATCCGTCGGGCAAAGGCAACACCTACGCCTCCTTCACCACGGTCTCTCCCGGCTATTTCACGGCCATGAGCCTCCGGTTGCTGCAGGGCCGCGAATTCACCGATGCCGACACGGCCACGGCGCCGGGCGTCGTGGTGATCGGCGCCAGCTTCGCGGAGCAATACTGGCCCAACGAGAATCCCATCGGCAAACGCTTCCGCCGCGGTGCGCCCGCCGAAAAGGAGCCCGGCCCGTGGCTGACGGTCACCGGCGTCGTGCCCGACACGCTCAAGGGCCAGTTCGATGCGAAGACCTGGCCGCAGGCCTACGTCTCCTACCTGCAGGCCGCCGACGCCACGCAGCGCATGACGGTTTTCGCGAAGGTGCGCAGCGGAGACCCGGCGACGGTGACGCCGCTGCTTCGCAGCACGGTGCGCGAACTGAACGACGACCTGCCCATCTACTTCACGCAGACGCTCACGGCGATGGTGGACGAGGCGAAGTTCTTCAAAAAACTTTTCGGCTGGATCTTCGGTATCTTTGGCGGCGTGGCGCTGGTGCTGGCCGGTGTCGGCCTCTACGGCGTCATGGCCTACAGCGTGGCGCAGCGCACGCAGGAGATCGGTGTCCGCGTGGCGCTCGGGGCCGGCCCGGGCGACGTGCTGCGGCTCATCCTGCGCGAGGGCGGCCTGCGCCTCGCGCTCGGCCTGGGCATCGGCAGTGTCATCGGTTACTTTGGCGGCAAGTTGCTGGCCTCGGAGCTTTACGGCGTGACGGCCGGTGACACCGCGACCTTCGCGGGCACGCTGCTGACCCTCGGGACCATCGGTCTGGTGGCCACCTTGGTGCCGGCGCTGCGCGCACTGCGGGTGAACCCGGTGGTGGCGCTGCGGAACGAGTGAGGCAGTGATCAAGGGTAGGGGCCGTTGCCCTCAACGGCCCTGCAAATTCAAGGGCGGTTGAGGGCAACCGCCCCTACCTTTTTGTGCCGATCAAGCCGCCCGGCCTGTCCGCCATAACCTTGGTGGCGGCGGAAGGTCCGGTTCCACTTACGCCGGCATCAGGCGCTCGTGCGGCCGGGCGCTGTAGTGCCGCGTAAGCACGACGCCCGGCGGAAACGGATTGTTAAACCGGTCGATGAGTTTCTTCCGCCAGTGGGTTGGCGTGAAATTGTGGAAGGCGCGGTATTCGCGGCAGAAGTGACTGGCACTGGCATAGCCGCAGTGGCGGGCGACATCCTCGAGGGTGAGCGCGGTGCGACTCATCAGCTCCTGAGCCTTGTCGAGGCGGATGCGCTGAAACGAAGTCTTGGGGCAGGTGCGGCGCACCTGCCAGAACAGCCGGCGCAGGTGACTGGTGGACACATGCACGGCGTCGGCCACCTCTTTCACGGTCGGACGGCGGATGAGATTGACCGCATACCAGGTGAGGGCGCTTTCCACCTTGAAGTTGGCGAGATCGGGCAGCGCCGGTTGCTCCACGGAATCGTTGCCCGCGAGCATCAGCAGGGCGAGGTCGTTGAGCCGGCCCTCGAAATGCAGGGTGCTGAGCTGGTTGGGATTCAGGTAATGGGGCTCAATCTCGGAGGCGATGGCCTCGATCCGGGTGATGTCCACATCGCTTAATTGGCGTGCCAGCCAGCCGCCGTTCTGCCGGACAATCTCGTCGAGCGGATAGGGCACGCTGCCAAAGTGCATGGAGATACGGTGATATTTGTTCCGGCGATCGTCGATCCACGCATGGCTGCACTCCGGGGCAAAGACCCAGAGCGTCTTTTCCTGCAGCGCGGATTTCTGGTCGTCGTGGAGAGCAGGGGCGCAGTGGCCCTTGATCACGGCATAAAATTCCCAATTCGTGCGCGTGTTGCAGCGCATGGTTTCTTTCCAGCGAATGGCTCCGTTGGCGAAATAGCGCAGCATCGGGGCGGAGTTAGGTGGGGTGCAACCAGCCTAACCGTGAAAGCGGCCACTCCAACCGCCCCCCATTCTGTCAGTAAGAATGAAATCCGGTTTCCTGCTGCCGGCGCCGGAAAAAAAGACCGACCCCCTGCGGGGCCGGTCTGGAAGGCGGGCCGAAAGGTCGGCTCGCTTTGATTTAGAAGTTATAAGTGAACGTCGCGCGGAATTCACGCGGATTGCCGACGGCGATCGCCGTGCGGCTGCCGCCCACCATGATGTAATCCTCGTCGAGCAGGTTATCGACCTGGACCCGGGCCGTCCAATCCTTGGCCTTGTAGGAGACGCCGAGGTTGAACAGCGTCCGGCCATCATACTTGTAGGAAGCCTGTTGGGGCACGAAGCCGGCGGCCGTGCCGGGGAAGGTCTCCGTGAGACCCAGCAGCGGCTTGGTGGTGGTGAGGGCGGTCACGCTTTCGCCGACCATGTCGGTCTTGCCGTCCATGCTGACGCTGAAGCCGAAGTTGGCCAGCGGGCCATCGGTGAAGCTGTAGTTGACGTAGGCCGCCCAATGCTGGTCGGGCACCGCACGAATGCGGACGCCGTTCGGCTGGCGGTATTCGAAGTTGGTGTAATTACCAATCAGGGTGAGGTTTTTGGTCACCGCATAGCTGCCCTCTAACTCCCAGCCTTTCGAGGTGACGTTCAGATAGGTGCTGGTCGCCAGCAGGTTGGCCGCCGCCTGATTGCCCTGGGCCACCAGGGTGTAGTATTCGCTGTTCGGCACGGCGTAGTTCGACTGGTAGATGTTGAAGTGGGCCACCGATAGCGTGAGGGTGTCATTCAGCAGGGAGGTCTTGACGCCGAACTCCTTCTGGTTGCCGTCCGAGGGCTTGAAAGGCGGCACCGCGATGCCGGGATTACCCGCCGACAGCGAGCCGGGCATCGTCTCGCCGGAGGTGTTGTAGCTGTAGAAGACCGAAATCCCCTTGATGGGCTTCACCACGAGGCCATAGCTCTTGGCCGTGCTGGAGATGTTGAGGGTGGGCTGGCCGATCGGCTGGACCCCGGAGGTGTCCGTGCGGGACAATTCGCCGAAGTAGCGCGACACGCCGCCGGAGAGCAACAGCCGGTCCTTGAAGAAGCCGGCGGTCTCGTAAACATAGAGCTGCATCTCGCTCAGCTTGGCGGTCTTGTTCTGGCCGTTGTTGGGCGGGGACGGCTCCGGATAATTTTGGGGCAAATAGGTGATGCCCGCGATTCCGGCGGGGGTGTTGGGCACATCCGGCCCTTGGGGCACCGCGGGGAAGCTCTTCCATTTCGTCTTCGAGAAGTTGGCCGCCAGGCCGGCGATGGTGGTGGATTTCCAAACCTCGCCTTCAAACTTGGCGGCGTAGTCATTGCGCAGGTGCGCCTCGTTGTAATAGAGACGATTGGAGCCGTTGTTGCGCCGGTAGATCCAGGTGCTGGGATCGGGGATCGGGGTGGCGGTCGAGGTGGCGATGGCGAAGGGGCCCGAGTTGTCCACCGTCCAGGTTACGCCCGGCTCGTATTTGCCCGTGCGGGGATTGCGGGTGGGATTGAAGGCGGTGAAGCCGCCGCTACCGTTGGGGAAGAAGATCGCAGCGCTGGTGCCGCCTTGCTCCTCGCGGACGATGTGGTTGCCCGAGAGCATGAGACGGGAGGTGATGTGATCACTGAGGGTCGAAAGCAGCTCGAGGTTCACGCGGCGGGTTTTACGCACGCGATAGTCCCGGTCGCTACCGAAGGAAAAGTCGCGCGGCAGGCCCCGGGCGAGAATGGCATAACCGTCGCTGCCGACACTGGGGTCGAGCGGGACCGAGAGGCCGGTGGACTCCCGGTTGTAGACGAATTCCCCCTTGATGATCAACTTGTGGCTGGGGGAAAGCTGCCAGCTGATGGAGGGAGCCAGCTGCCAGCCTTTGCGGAAGAAGTTTTTCGTGTAGCCATCGGAGTCCCAGTAAGCCGCGACCAGGCGGGCGGCGATGCCCTTCTCCTGCGAGATGATGCGGTTGGTGTCAGTGCTGATGGCGTTGCCGATGTATTGGGCCAGTTCCAAGGTGATCGAGGACTGGTCCTTCATGATCGGCGACTTGGTGATGGGATTGAACTGGCCACCCGGGGCGCCGCCAGGGACGAGGATGGCGTTCGGACCCTTGATGATCTCGATGCGGTCGATGTTATACGGGGCGAGCGACATGCTGTAGCCGTCCTCGCCGGAGATCACCATGCCGTCCACGAACTCGTGGGAAACCTGGAAACCGCGGATCGTGTAGCGGTCACCGCCGACCGGCAGCGTGGATTCGACCACCGGGGTGATGTATTTGGCGGCATCGAGCATGCGCTGGCTCATCGTGTCCTTGATGAAGTCGCTGGTGACCACGGAAACCGTCTGCGGGATGTCCATGATATCCATCGCCACGCGGGTGCCGGAAAGGGCCTGCTTGGAAATGTAGGGGTTGGCCGGCTGCTCGGTGATGGTGAAGGTGGGCAGGGTGACCACATCTTTCGGAGCGGGGGCCGTTTGGGCCGAAGCGACCTGCGCGCCCAAGGCGAAGCAGGCACAGGCAATCAGTGCGGGATAACGTTTCATAGTGCGATACGGGGTTGAGGTAGGAACGGCGGAGAGCCGCCGTTACCGTTCTATGAATCCGCGCCCAACCAGTCCGTAAAGTTTCCGGACCGCTCAAAAAATTGCACAAAACGCTCTCACGGGGGCGGGGTCTTGGTGTGGGCGGCGAGCTTGCTCGCGCCACACCGACATTGAGCGCGAGCAAGCTCGCTGGCCCACGGTCTTCCTCAATACCCCACCGTCAGGCTGTCAGGCTTGCGCAGGTCGGAGGCACCGAGGCGCATCCCGGTCGCCGGGTCGATCGCCACGGTTTCGGCGTCGCTGACGATCACGTTGTCGCGTTCCTGCAGCATGTGCCCCCGGGCCTTGAGCAAGGCGACGCTGTCGGGGCTGAAGCTGTTGCGCTCGTAAGCGAGCACGTCGGGCATCCACTGGTGATGGAAACGCGGGGCGTCGACCGCCTGGCGGATGTTCATGCCGTGGTCGATGACGTTGGTGATGACGCCGAGCACGACGGTGATGATGGTCGAGCCGCCGGGGCTGCCGGTGACAAGGGCGAGCCGGCCGTCTTTGAACACGAGGGTGGGGGTCATGGACGAGAGCGGGCGCTTGCCGGGGGTGATGCTGTTGGCCGGACCCTGGATCAGGCCGTAGAGGTTCTTCTCGCCGAGCTTCGTGGTGAAGTCATCCATTTCATTGTTCATCAGGAAGCCGGCCCCGGGGATGGTGACGCAGGAGCCGAAGGCGCCGTTGAGGGTGTAAGTGTTGCTGACGGCGTTGCCGGCGGCGTCGATGATCGAGAAGTGCGTGGTCTCGCCGGACTCGGCCGGCGGTGCCCAGCCGTCGGGCCGGCCGGGAGCGAGGCCGGCGCTCGGCGTGGCTTTCTGCGGATCGTAGTTCTTCATCAGGCCGGCGAGGTAGGCACGGGCGAGCAGGCCGGCGACCGGGACCTGCACGAAGTCGGGGTCGGCCGGAAACTCCACGCGATCACGGAAGGCGCGGCGCATGACCTCGGTAAACAGGTGGTATTTCGCCGCGGAGTTGAAGCCGAGGGATTTCACGTCAAAGGGCTCGAGCATCCCGAGCATCTGCAGCAGCGCGAGGCCGCCGGAGCTGGGTGGCGGCATGGTCACGATCTCATGGCCGCGATAGGTGCCGCGCAGTGGCGGGCGCTCTGTCGCGCGGTAATTCTTCAGATCGGCGAGGGTGATGGTGCCGCCGTTTTTCGCCATGCCGTCGGCGATGAAACGGGCGGTTTCGCCCTCATAGAATTCCTGCGCGCCGTGCCGTTGGATGCGCGCCAGCGTGGCCGCGAGCTCGGGTTGCCGCCACAGCTCGCCCGGTTGCAGGAATGCGCCGCCGGCGAGGAAGATTCTTTTTGATTCGGGGAAGGTCTCGAAGCGATACGCATACTCGCGGAAGCTGGCGGCCGTGCCCTGCGACACAGGGTGGCCTTCGGCGGCGAGGCGGCGGGCTGGCTCGATGACATCCGCCCAAGTGATCTTGCCCGAGCCGTATTTCCCGAAGGCATGCGCGAGCCCCGCCACCGTGCCGGGCACACCGCTGGCGCGCCAGCCGAGGAGGCTGCCGCCCGGGCCCTTGATGAGATTGCCGTCGGGGCCGAGATACATGTCGCGCGTGGCTGCCTCTGGCGCGACCTCGCGGTAGTCGATGATGATCTGGCGGCCGGCGCTCCCGGCGCCGCCATCGGCGAGGTGAATGAGCATGAAGCCGCCGCCGCCGAGGTTGCCGGCGTAGGGAAACACGACTGCCAGCGCGAAACCAGTGGCGACGGCCGCATCGACCGCGTTGCCACCCTTGCGCATGATTTCCACCCCGGCCTCGGAGGCGAGGCCGTGGACCGAGGAGACGATGCCGTGCTCGGCCTCAACCGGCGTGCGTTGAGCGAATGACGCGAGTGGCATGAAAAAAACGAGCGCGGCCACCACCGGGAAAAGAACAAAACGCGGGGCGATTTTCATGACGCAATCATTTCGCGACTTCCGGGGTGCACAAGTCGCAAAATCCCGTGGGAATATGGCTTGTTTCAGGCACGATTCCGGCTATCCATGACCCAACCTAGCCAGCCTGTCGTCAGGCTGATTGTTCGTTCCCATACCGTATGAATACCAAGATGTCTGATTCCCAGGCTGCGCCCCGCGCCAGCCTGCGGCGGACGCGCGCTGTTGCGCTTCTCGCCTTTGTGACCGTCACCGCGACTGTTTTCGGCCAGCAGGCCGCCGCCCAGGGTGAAACGCTCCAGCTGGAGAAATTCGTCGCCACCGGTTCCCGCTTCAACGACCGCACGGTGACCCAGTCGCCGGTGCCGATCGATGTGATTTCCTCGGGCGAATTGCGTCAGGGCGGCTACACCGAGACCAGCCAAATGATCCAGGCGCTGGTGCCCTCGTTCAACTTCCCGCGCATCACGGTAGGCGACGGCTCGGACCATATCCGCCCCGCCACGCTGCGTGGCCTCGCCCCCGACCAGACCTTGGTGCTGGTGAACGGCAAGCGCCGGCACACGAGCTCGCTCGTCAACGTCAACGGCTTCGTCGGCCGCGGCTCGGTTTCGATCGATTTCAACGCCATCCCCGCCTCGGCCATCGGCCGCATCGAGGTGCTGCGCGACGGCGCCTCGGCCCAATACGGCTCCGACGCCATCGCCGGGGTGATCAACGTCATCCTCGCTACGAACAAAGGCTGGACCACGGACTTCCAGTGGGGCCAGACCGGTGAGGGCGACGGGCGCGTGATCGACTTCAGCGTCTCGGGCGGCGTCAAGGGGCCCGATGACGGCAACCTGTTCATCACCGCCTTCTACCGCGACCGCGAGAACACCAACCGCAGCGCGCGCGACACCCGCCAGCAGTATTTCGGCATCAGCACCACGACCGGCCTGCCCGTCGGCATCAATGGCAACTTCGGCTCCGGCCTGGCCCCCACGGCCAACAATGGCACCACCGTGCCCGCCGCCCCCTCCACGGCCTTCACGCTCGATCCCCGCGAGGCCACCGCCAACCGGATCAACCACCGCCAGGGAGACGGTGACTCCGAGGACAAGGGGCTCTTTTTCAACGGTGACCTGAAGACGGGTGATGACTCCACCTTCTATTATTTCGGCGGCTACACCACCCGCGAGGGTCAGGCCGCCGGCTTCTTCCGCCGCCCAGGCGATGATCGCACGGTGCGCGCCATCTACCCCAACGGCTTCCTGCCCCTCATCAACTCCGACATCGTGGACTACTCGATCGGCGCCGGCGTCAAGGGTGACACCGGCCGGAGCAGTTGGGATCTCAGCACGGTTTGGGGCGACAACCAGTTTGATTACACCATCAGCAATTCCGCCAACGTCACGCTCGGCGCCGCCAGCAAGACCACCTTCGACGCCGGCGGCTTCGGCTTCAACCAGTGGACCACCAACCTCGACCTGGCGACCACGTTCGATCTCGGCGGCGGCACCCCGCTCAAAGTCGCCTACGGCGCCGAATACCGCCGCGAAACCTACGACATCACCGCCGGCGAGCCCGACTCCTATCGCGATGGCGGCGTCCGCATCCTCGACGGTCCCTCCGCGGGGAACCTCGGCGCGGTCGGCGCGCAGGTGTTCCCCGGCTTCCGTCCGACCGATGCCGTGGACGCCGACCGCAACAGCTACGCCCTCTACCTCGACGCCGAAAAGAACCTGACCGAGAACTGGCTTGTCAACGGCGCCGTGCGCTTCGAGGACTACAGCGACTTCGGCACCGAGACCACCGCGAAGCTCGCCTCGCGCCTTGCTCTGGGCCGGGACTTCGCCCTCCGCGGCTCGGTCAGCACCGGTTTCCGCGCTCCGCACCTCGCGCAGCAGTGGTTCAGCTCCACCGCCACCAACTTCATCGGCGGCGTGCCGTTTGAGAACAAGACCTTCCCGGTCACCGACCCCGTGGCCGTGCTGCTCGGCGCCCGTCCCCTCAAGCCCGAGACTTCGACCAACTTCTCGGTGGGCGCTACCTGGTCGCAGTCGGGCTTCGCCGCCTCCATCGACTTCTACCAGATCGACATTGATGACCGCATCGTGATCTCCTCGAACTTCCAGGGCGGCGGCATCCCCGCCTTCCTCATCGCCAACGGCCAGGCCCAGGCCAATGGCGGCCGTTACTTCACCAACGCCGTCGACACCGAGACCAAGGGCGTGGACATCAACCTCCGCTACACCTGGCAGACGGCAACCGCGGGCAAGCTCACGGCCACCCTCGGCGCGAACTTCAACGAGACCAAGGTCACCCGTTTCTCGCCCACGCCGCCGCAACTCGCGGCCCTCGGCGTCGTCACCCCGCTCTTCGACATCGTCGAGGTGGTCCGCATGGAGGATGGCCAGCCCAAGAACGTGTTCAACCTCGGCCTGAACTGGCAGTTCAAGGACTTCTCCTTCTTCCTGCGCAACGTGCGTTATGGCGAGGTCTCCGCCGCCCAGTCCGGTGACACCGGCTGGATCGCGGCGCGCAATGCCGCGCTTTCGCCCGGTTTCGACATCCGGCTCGCCAATCCCTCGCCCGGTTCGGTTGCTGGCAACATGGTGCCGGTCCAGACCTTCGAGGCCAAGTGGGTCACCGACCTCGACATCACCTACCGCTGCGGCGAGAAGATCACGCTTTCGGTCGGCGCGAACAATCTGTTCGACGTCTATCCCGAGCGGAACATCGCCTCGACCGCCCAGTGGCTGGGCAACGACAACGGCGGCGTCTTCCGCTACAGCGGCATTTCGCCCTTCGGATTCAACGGTGCGTTCTATTACGGCAAGATTGGCTACAAGTTCTGATCGGCCGGCTTTTCTTCCTCTCTGCGAGGGCGCGGGCTAAAAAGCCCGCGCCTTTTTATTCCTTAGATCGATTTGGAGCCGGGGCGCCCTCGCCCGGTGGCTAAGAAGACCGGCCCGAGGGCGGGCCGTCTCCAGCAGGACGTGCGCCCACTCCACCGCACAACGGCCTTGATCAATGCCTCGGGGCTTCAGCCGTCGCCGAGCCTATGGCTGACAGGTGCCCCGGGGATTCTTTACTCTCCATGACGCAAAAGGGTTTACTACTTTTCTGCCCCCCAAGATTGCCGGCCGGCTTCGGCTGGCCACATTCTCCGCCAAGATTCTCACCGTCGTGTGCGCGCTGGATTAATCAGGTGCTGTCGCCCATCGCCCAGGTCGTCCCCGCCGCCCGTCCGGCCTGTCGTCCGTAGCCTTGACGAAGGATTTAGGCCGGGCTCCACTTTTTTGTAATTCAGTTCACGCCGCGCCAAAGCGTGTGCCGGCGGGGAAGTGCAGGTCGAAGTGCTCCGCGAGGATAGCGAGCAATTGGGCCGCATCGGTGATGGGCGCCTGCTCGACGATTTCCGCGCCACGCCGGTGGGTGAACTCACCGCCCCGGATCGCTTTGCGGGTGCCGTCCCGGCCGGCGCGGCCGACCACGACGTTGGTTTTGAAATGCGAAGCGGGGCTGGCGCTCGTCCACCAGTTGGCCACCTCGCAGTCGATGGGAAACATCTCGTCGAGCGTGAACTCGCAACAATCGGTCCATTCCGTGCCGGTCCACAGCTGGTGGAACATCCGGTGGCCGTCGCGCACCAGCTGGCGTGGCTCGTGGGGTGTGGACAGCTCGCGGTCGAACTCCAGCGGGATGGCACCGGTCAGCGAGGCACCGCCCATGCCGACGTCGGTCAGCCAGTCACCTTCGGGCAGGTGCACGCGCAGGAACAGGTGGGTGCGGGCCGGTGTGATGTCGCGGGGAATCTGCCAGCGCACGCGGGCCCCGATGGGCGTGATTCGGTAACCGAGGGCCCGCAGAACGAGCAGGAGCAGGTTGTTCTGTTCGAAGCAGTAGCCGCCGCGCCGATCATGCACCAGTTTTTGGAAGATGGCCTCGGGGGCGAGGTTGATGCCGCGGCCGAGCATGACGTCGAGGTTCTCAAACGGAATCGACGTCACGTGATGGAGCGTGATGGCGTGCAGCGTCCCGAGCGTCGGTGTGCGCGGGCCGGCATAACCGGTGCGGGCGAAGTAAGCGTCGAGTTCGGAAGCGGACAAGGAGGACATGGCGTCACCATGGCAGATTTCCGGCCGTCGCGCCACTAGCCGGCCGGGCGGCCTGGGATTTTATGCAGAACTGTGAGGGTCGGGCCGAGCATCCCAGCCGAGCTACTTGGACGCGACCCATTCGTCCACCACGGTCTCGAGCACGGCGAGCGGGACGCCGCCGGCGCGTAGGACGACGTTGTGGAATTCCTTGATGGAGAATCTGTCGCCGAGCGCGGCCTTCGCCTTTCCACGCAGGGCGAGAATCTTGAGTTCGCCGATCTTGTAGGCGCAGGCCTGGCCCGGCCACACCACATAACGCTCGGTCTCGGCCGGTGAGATGCCGTAATCGATGGTTTGCTGGCGCGTCCAACCCTTGGTGTGCAGGCCGGTGTCGACGACCAGCCGGCGGGCGCGATGCAGGGAGCTGTTGAGCTGGCCGATGCGCCCCACGGTGTCGCCTTCATACCAGCCGCCCTCGGCGGCGAGTCGCTCGGCGTAAAGGGCCCAGCCCTCGCCATGCGCGGAGATGAAGCCGAACACGGCGTCGCTGCGGAAGCGCGGCAGGTCGGTCATCTCGGCTTGGATGGCGCACTGGAAGTGATGGCCGGGCACAGCCTCGTGGTAGGTCAGCGAGCGCATGCTCACGACCGGGAAGACGGGGCCCGGCAGCGGAGCCCAGAAGATGCCGGGACGCGAGCCGTCCTTCGCGGGCAGCGTGTAGTGGGCGGCCGCGCTCTTTTCACTGAATTCCGGCTCGCGCCGCACATCGACCGGCGCCTTGGGCAGCAGGTCGAACATCTCGGCGCAGCGTTTTTCGGCGTCGCGGGTGTAACGGGTGTAGTCCGCGATGAGCTTCGCGCGCGACTCGGCGGTGTCGGGCGGCTGGAGGCTGGCCTCGAGGGCGGTATAGCGTTCCTGGATGGTGCCGCTCGTGAAACCCAGCGAGGCGAGCAGGGTGTCCATCTCCTTTTCAATCGCAGCCACCTCGCGCCGGCCGGTCTGATGGACTTCCTCGGGGCTCATGTCCGTGGTGGTGAACTTGCGCAGGTGGTGCGCATAAACGCGGTCGCCGCCGGGGAAGCGGGTGATGCCGGCCTCGTCGGTGGCCCGCGGGCGCTGTTCCAGGAGGAGGGCAATGGCCTGGCGGTAGGCCGGCACGATGGCGTCCCGCACGAGTTTTTCCGCCGCGGCCGTCAGTTCGGTGCGGCGGGCAGCGGGCAGGTCCTTGAGTTCCGCGGTGCGGGTGGCGAGGGATACGACCAGCAGGTTGGCGGCCGGCTCGGGCGCGACGAAGCGTTCCATCTGGGCGACAGTTGAATCGATGATGAAGCGCGGCGGCAGGATGCCTTTGGCCTCGCGGGCTTTGGCCCCGGCGATCAGGTCATCGATGAGGGCCGGGATCTGCCCGAGGCGGGCGAGATAATTCTCGGCGTCGCGGACGTGCCGGATGGAATGCGAATTGTTGAGGAATGACAGCACATTGGCCTGGGCGCCGTTGAACTGCTCAAGGGAGTAGTTGTAGTCGTCAAATTCGACGTCACCGATGATGTCCTTGAGTTGCCACGCAAACATGGCGGCCGAGATGCGCTGGGTCGGACTGAGCGTGGCGCGATCAAATTTTGCCAGCTCCGTCAGGCCTTGCCGGGCGCGCGCCGCCTTCTGCTGCTGATAAGCCGCGGTCACGGGCGTGAGCCGGCGGTCGAGCGCGTCCTGCTCGGCACCAGTGAAGTATTGGCTTTCGGTGGCCAGTTGCGGGTCCTCGCGGACCCAGTCGGCGGTGAAACGGTCGAGCCATGCGTCAAAGCCGGTCTCGGCGGCGGCGAGCGGGGCGAAACAAACGGTCAGGAACGCGAGCAGACGGAGGGATTTCATGGGGGATGAGTGGCCGGAACGTTACCGCGCGCTGGCCGCCAAGTCGAGCGGACAGCCGGATTTTACGACACGAAGCTATCAAGGCGCGCCGAGGCGCCGGGTGTCTCTGTCGGGTCGTCGTTCCTGAGGTCGCCGCAAGCGACGACCTGGCCGGTCAAATCACTGCTTCGCCGCGGACCAGTCGTCGAGGACCTGCTCCAGCACGGCGAGCGGCATGTTGCCGCTCTGCAGGACGACGTTGTGGAATTCCTTGATCGAGAATTTGTCACCGAGTGCCGCCCGGGCCTTGGCGCGGAGGGCGAGAATCTTCAACTGGCCGATCTTGTAGGCACAGGCCTGGCCGGCGAAAACGACATAGCGTTCCACCTCGGAGGCCGGGATGCCGTAATCGATGGCCTGCTGGCGGGTCCACTTTTTGGTGTGCAGGCCGGTGTCCACCACGAGGCGCCTGGCGCGAAACAGCTCGGCGGCGAGCTGGCCGAGCTGGCCGACGATGTCGCCCTCATACCAGTTGTTCTCGGTGGCGAGCTGCTCGGCGTAAAGGGCCCAGCCCTCGGAGTAGGCGGAACCGCCGCCGAAGATGCCGTCACGCCGGTAGCGCGGGAGGCTGTCGGTCTCGCGCTGCAGCGCGATCTGGAAGTGGTGGCCGGGAATCGCCTCGTGGTAGGTGAGCGTGCGCATGCCGGTGATGTTGAACGTCGGGCCGGGCAGGGGGGCCCAGAAGGTGCCTGGACGCGAACCGTCGCGCGCGGGGGCATTGTAGTGGGCGGCGGCGGTCTTCTCGGTGAAAGGCGGCTCGCGCTTCACGGCGCACGGCGCCTTGGGCCGGACGTCGAACACGGCCTCGGAGCGCTTGAGCGCGTCGGCCAGGATTTCCTCGTAACGCTTGATCAGGCCCGGGCGCGGGTCGGGCTCGGCCGCGGGCTGGAGGCTGGTGTTGAGTTGCTCCATCCGGTCCTTGATGCTGCCGTCCTTGTAACCGAGCTTTTGCAAAAGGCCGTCCATTGTCTGCTCGATGCGGGTGACTTCCTTGAGGCCGAGGGCATGGATCTCCTCGGGCGTCATGGTGGTGGTGGTGAAACGGCGCAACGCGTTGGCGTAGGCCTGGTCGCCGCCCGGCAGGCGCCAGAAACCGGCGTCACTGGTCGTGCGCGGCAACTGTTCCTGCAGCAGAGCCTGCGCCCGGCGGAAGGCGGGCATGATCTGTTCGCTGACAATCTTCCCGGCGGTGGCGACGAAGGCGGCACGTTCGTCCGGGGTCACGTCCGTGAGTTTGGCGGCCCGCTCCTCCAGCGAAGCGACCAGGACATTCTTCGCCGGTGCATCGCCGAGGAAACGCTCAAACTGCCCGAGCGAAGACTTGGTGATGAAGTCCGGCATCAGAAACCCGCGGGTGGCGGCCTCTTGGGACTGGGCGATGCCCTCGTCCACTTGTGCGGCGACAAGATCGAGGCGCACGAGATAATTCCCGATGTCGCGTTTGTTGCGGATGGGATGCGTCTGGCTGAGGAAGTTGACCAGGCTCACCTGCAGACCACCGAACTGGCTGAAGATGAAATTGAAATCAGCAAACGGCTCGGAATCCACGACGCCCTTGAGCGACCATTCGATGATGGACGCCGAGATGCGCTGCTCAGCATCGAGCTGGGCCCGGTCAAATTTTGCGAGCTCCGCCAGGGCTTTTTTCGCGGCGATGACGCGGTCGGCGCGGTAAGCCCTGGTGATGGGAGTGAGCTGGCGGTCGAGGGCATCCTGCTCGGCGCCGCTGAAGAACTGCGTGATGGTGGCGCCGGTGGGACTGGCGCGCATTGTCGCGGTGGTAAGCGCGTCGGCCCAAGTATCAAAGGCCGGATTGGCGGCGAAAAGACCGGGCGACAGATTCAGGGTGAGCAGAACCAACAAGCAGGGAAGTTTCATGGGGGAAATGAGCGGCCATCTTGTGTGACGGTGCCGCGAAGTCGAGTTTAGGTCCGTAGCGCCAGCCAGGCGTAGGCAGCCGCGTAGAGGGCGCACTCGGTGAGCAGCAGCGCGTAGCCGAGCTTGAGCCACGATGTCGTGAGCGCGGGCCGGACGCCCAGCCACGGTAGCACGGCGAGGCGTCCGCCCCAGAATAGGGCCGTCACCCCGCAGACGGCCCGGGCGAGCGGCGCGCCGCCGACCAGCTCCGGGGCGAATAACAAACTGAAGAGCCCCAGCACGGCAATGGTTACACCGATGGAAACGTTCTGCGCCAGGGAGAACCGACGGTGCATCGGCGGCAACCGGGCCAGGTTCGTCTCCCAATCCGGGGGATGGGCGTGAGGCACGCGAGCCCCAGGGTGACGAAGTGCAAGCCTCCCGCCAGGCGCAACCCGAGGATCAGCAGCGAATCAGACATGGGGTCGAGCCTGAAGCGCCTGCGCATCCCGGACAGGCTTTGCGACCGGAAAATCAGGCCGCGGCCTGCCGCCCGGTGAAGCGGAGCCACACGATCAGCGCGGCCACCCCGATCGCCAGACCGAGGAACACGCCGCTGGAGCTGAGGCCCGCCTTCACGCTGGCGAACACATACCCGCCGGCGAGCAGCATGCCGGTGTTATCAAAGAGATTCTGCACGGCGATGGTCTTGCCGAGCTTGTCCGGATCGGACTCGGACTGGAGCGCAGCATTGAGTGGGATCAGGAAGAGACCGGCGGTCACGCCGGTGGCGATGAGCAGGAGGACGACCGGGACGACGAGATGCAGCGGCCCGAACTGGACGACCGGACTGCGCCAGAAGCCGAGCGAATTGACCGACCAGAGCAGCGCCAGCATGCCGGCCAGGGCGAACCCGTAGCGCTGGGTGCGGCGCAAGTCGCCGATCTGGTGGAGCTGTCCGGCGAGAAAGCTGCCGGCCATGACGCCGACGCTGAGCCACAGGCCGAGGAGGGCGATCTGGGTGTTGTCGGGGAGGTTCAGCACCTCGAGTCCCCAAGGCTGGAAATTGATCTTCATGGCGGCGCCGCAGACCCAGAACAAGGCGGTGCCGATGAGCACGCGGCTGAGGCGGGGCGAGCCCAGCAGATCACGCAGGTGGCCACCGAAGGCCGCGACGCTGGCGGAGAGCCGGATGTCAGGCTTGTGCGGCGAGGGGGTCATGAAGAAATTACAGAGCACCGCCGCCGAGAAGATGCCGCCCAGCACGCTGTAGGAGACGAGCACGCGCTCCTTGAAGACATCGGCCAAAACCGAACCTGCGATGGCGCCCCCGAGGATGGCCACGAGGGTCAGCAGTTCGACCATGCCGTTGGCTTTCACGAGGCGCTCGCGGGGAAGGATCTCGGGCAGGATGCCATATTTGGCCGGACCGTAGAAGCACGCGCCGATGCCCACCATGAGATAACCGAGGCCCTGCCAGGTGGGGCCGAACCACACGCTCAGGGCACACAGGCCGGTGCCGAGCAGCTTCAGGGCGTTGCCGCCGACAAGCCACGAGGTCTTGGCATAGCGGTCATTGAGGTAGCCGGCCAGCGGCGCGAGCAGCACATAGGGCACGAAGAGCAGGCTCGTGTAGATCGTGTTGCTGGTGCGCAGCTCGGCGGCCGTGATCGCGCCGGACCTCTGCAGGTAGGTGAGCTGGCCCACGATGACGGCCAGAATGGCGTTGTCGCCGAACGCGCCGAGGAACTGGCCGGCGAGGAGGAGCGGGTAATTGCGGTTCGAGGGCATCGGGCGCGGGAGTCTGGCGGGAGAGTCGGGGAAGCCGCGAGGCGCGGCAAGATTGCTATGCCCGGCGGGCAAACCCGAATCTGGTCCCGGCCCGGTAAAACCCGCCAATCGCCAGTCCTTGGATGAGATGGTAAAGATCGTTGTGGTTGAAATGGGGCGAGGGGCTCCAGTGCATCTGCTGCACCAGGGCGGCGACGGCGGAGAGCGCGACCGCCGCGAGCATCCAGCTGCGC
The DNA here is from genome assembly GCA_046593155.1 of Lacunisphaera sp. GTDB lineage: Bacteria > Verrucomicrobiota > Verrucomicrobiia > Opitutales > Opitutaceae > Lacunisphaera. The sequence continues at coordinate 7,259 of JBKJRX010000286.1, read as the reverse complement.
CAGCTCCGGGGCACCAGCACGCTGGCCGCGGCCCAGGCCAGCATGGTCAGCCCGTAGTCGAGGATGGCCACGACAAACGCGGGATGGACGAGGGCGGTGCCGGCAAACGCGGTTAACTTGCACCCGATCAAGATGCGCCAGGATGGCTGCCGCTCAACCGGAACGATCTCGTGCAGCAGGCTCAGGGCCATGGCGGCACTGAGGAGGGTGATGATCAACAGGGTGCCCAGCCACCACGCGTCAGCGACCAAGGGTGAAAAATTCGGCGCGAAGCCGTGATAACTCCCACCGATGAAGGCCGACAACGCGGTCAGGCCGAGCGCGCGACTCCACCAGCGCGCCGCCAAGTTGGTCGCCGGGCAGCGCCAATGCAGCCGCCACCCGAGCCCGCCGGCGAGGGCCGCCACGAGATAATCGGTCAGCAGGGTGGCGGGCTCGTGGATGCTCATGGGGTGCCAAACATTTTCCGGTAATGCCGCCACCACTCACTTTGGAAGCGATGCGCCGGGTCGTAGGTGGTCTTGTGCCGGAGAAACCCGGCGAATTGCGGGTAGGCGCTCTCAACTTGCGCGCGGCGGGCCCAACGGTGGTAGGTGAGAAAATAACTTCCGCCGAACGAAAGCGCGGCGTCGATCAGCGCGCGAAACGCGTCCGCCGCCTTCGCCAGGCCCGCGGGCGAGTGCTCGGTGTGCAGGTTGAAAATCACGCAGGCCCAGTCCTCCCGCGCCCAGGCGAGAAAGCTCTCGGTGTCGCTTTCGATGAGCCGCACGGTCCCGTAAATGACGGGCACGCCCCGTGGACGCAACTCCTCCGCGGCCCGGGCCATGAAGCCGGCCAGCCGGGCACGCGGCACATACAGTTCGGTGATCATCTCGGTGGCCTTGACCGTCGCGCCGAGTTCGCGGTCGAGCTCCTCATGATAGTTTTCGAGGTAGACACTCAACTGGTGCGTGTCCGACCAGTAGAGCTGGCCATGCGTCGCGAGATAATGCCCGGCATAAACCTCGAAGGCCTTCGCGCGGTCGGTGTGCGCGAGGTGGGTGAGCCGTTGCCAGTCCGCGACGGCCAGCACCCGGTGGGCCGCCGGCATCGGGCGGGCGTCCTCCACCGGGCGATAGCACGAAAAAACGCCGCGGTGCAAAAAGTCGGACGCGCGCTCGTCGATGGTAAACTGGAAGTCGCCATACAAATAGCCGGCGGTGATGCGCTCATGCATCGCCGGCATCAGCCGGTCGAGCGGGATGATCTCCACCACGCGCTCCAGCTTGCGACGCGGCGACAGCCGCAGGCAGACCGAGGTGACGGCGCCGAAGCAGCCATAGCCGCCGATGACGAGGCGGAAGAGTTCAGGGTTCTCGGTGCGGCTGCACCGGCGGGCATCGCCTGTGGCATCGACCAGCGTAAACGCCTCGACGTCGTCAATGATGGGCCGCATCCGCAGTCCGCGGCCGTGGGCGTTGGCGGAGAGCGCGCCGCCCAGCGTGAGGCGATCCGCCCCGGTTTGTTTCTGGCGGATGCTCCAGACGTTTGCGGCGCCAGTCTGCTGCGTGTGCAGGTTGGCGATGAGCTCAGGCCAGGTCACACCGGCCCCGGCCTCGACCAGTCCGTGCGTGGCATCCACGGGGCCGATGTGGGTCAGCCGGCCAAGGTCGAGCAGGACGGAGCCCTCCCCAAACTGCTGGCCGCCCATCGCGTGCCGCGCGCCACAAATCGAAATGCGCTCCCCGGCCTCCCCGGCCGTGCGCACCACCGCGCTGACTTCCACGGTTGAGGCGGGATGCATCACGCGGGCCACCCGCGTGGCATTGAGCTGGGAGTGGATGTCGTTGACGAGCAGGTCAGACTTCATGGAGCGGGGAAATGGCAACGACAGAGTCCCCACCGCCGGTGGGGGGCCGGCAGGTTTCATGAGGAAAATGATCGGGAACGGGTTGGGAATACGCGGTTTACCACCGGCAGCCGGTCAGCGGGCCGAAGGGTCGGGACGAGTGTCGGTGGCGAGAAGGCCGCAAGGAGGACGCCGGGCGCTTGCGGCAGGAGGTGGAGACCTGTCGTCATGGGGCGGAGGCCCGGTGGGGTTACCAGCGGCGACTGACCTGCACGCCGATGCGCTGCGGATCGCCGGCGACAAACGTCGGGATGCCGAAGGAGCCGCCGACATTGCCGGCGTCGATGAGGTATTGCTCGTCGAAGAGGTTGTCCGCATGCGCGGTGACTTCCCACTTGCCCGAGGGCGAGCGCCAGCTGACGCGGAGGTTCGCGACGCCGTAGCCGTCCTGGCGCAGGCCGGAGCCGAACGCGGCGTTGTTGTCCTCGAAGTAGTGCTTCGACTTGTATTGGTAGACCGGCGTGATCAGGAACTGGCCGGAGGCGGCGGTCGGCACCGTGAGCGTGCCGCCGAGCGAGAACGCCGTGCGCGGCGTGAGCCGGAACGTGAAACCGGCGTATTGCTGCGGCTGGCCGCGATCGTCGCGGTCGTCGAAGGTCGCGTCGGTATAGGCGAAGGTGGCAAACACGCTCACGTTGTTTGAGGCGCGGCCCTGCAGGCCGAACTCGAGGCCGCGGCCGGTGGCGTTGCCGGCGTCCATCAAGGTGAACCGGCCGAGGCTCAGCACACTGGTCTGGAAGTGCGAGTAGTTGTATTGGAACGCGGAGGCGGACCACTGCACGCGACCCTGCGCAAGCGTGCCCTTGAGGCCGGCCTCGTAATTGACGACGGTTTCCTCCTGGAGCGCGGTCGTGGTGGTCGAGTCGAGCAGGAGACTCGCCGGCCGGTGGCCGCGCGCGATACCGGCGTAGGCGTTGAGCGTCGGGGAAATCTCATAGCGGGCGATCAGGCGGCCGTCCCATGCGGCGGAGCTGTCGCTGGCGGTGCGGCGGCCGGCGGTGGGCAGGTAGGGATAACCCGGGATGGAATTAACGATGAAGCCGAGTGTCGGCGGCGTGCCATTGCTGGCCTCGTAGCCGGAGGTGGTGGATTCGCGGGTGAAGCGCACGCCGGCGGTCAGCTCGAGGCGGTCGGTCGCCTGCCAGGTGCCGTCGAGAAAGACATCGAACGCGCGTGTGCGGCCGGACTGGGTGTATTCATCGGTGCGGCTCGGCCGCAGCGGGGCGCCGGCGAGGAAGGCCAGTTGCTGCAGCGACGCGGGCAACCCGGGGTTGGCAAAGGCAGCGAACGTGGCCGGCAGCGCCGCCGCCGGCACGAACGGGTTCATGGCGGGCACGGCGAAGTCCACCAACGGGGCGGGCAGGCCGGCGCCGAGCAGGCCGCCACGGAAGGAGCCGGCGAGGAACGGCCAGAGCTGGCGCTCGTCGGTCATGAACGGCACGCGCGCCGTGCCGCTCTCGGTGAACCAGCTCGCGCCCATGAAGCCGGTGAACTTGCCACCGGCGTCGTAGTTGAAGCGCAGCTCCTGGCTCAACTGCCGGCCGCGGGCGTCCTCGGCGAACTCGAGCAGGTTGATGCGCGCGCCGTCGGCGTCGAAATTCTCGTAGGAGTCGTATTGGCGCCAGCCCGTGATGGCGGTGAGGTTCCACGCGGGGCCGAGCTTGTGCTCGATGAGTGCCGTGACGCCGCCGACGGTGCGGTCCACGCCGAGCGCGCTCCCGCGGTTGAGCTGGGCGGCGGTGAACGGGTTCGTGTCGCCAAGCGAGGTGGGGATGACGCCGCTCTTGAAGGCAACGCCCGGCGGCGTGTCGTGCTGCCAGTTGGCGATGACGTCGACCGTGGTCGCCGGGCCCGGCTGCCAGCGGAACGCGCCGCGGAGCGCGGTCGTGTTCTTGCCGTTCAAGTCGGAGCCATCGGCCAGGTTGGCGATCGCCCCGTCGCGCCGGGTGGCCGTGAAGGCAACGCGGGCGAAGAGCTTGTCGGCGATGAGCGGAGCGTTGTAGTGGCCGGAGGCGCGCCATTCATTGTCGCTGCCGAAACCAAGGGCGAGCGCGCCGGAGGTGGCGTTCTGCGCCTTGCGTTGCACGAGGGCGATGGCGCCGATCTCGGCCCCGCGACCGAAGAGCGTGCCTTGCGGTCCCTTCAACACCTCGATGCGCTCAAGGTCGAAGAGCTCGACGACGCTGGCGCGGGAGCGGCTGATGGAAACGCCATCCTGAAAGAGGGAGATGCGCGCCTCGCCGCGCGGGTCGCCACTATCGGTGGTGATGCCGCGGAGGTTTATGCCGGGGTTGTTGGGCGACTGTTCCTGGACGAACAGGCCGGGGACAAAGGGCGCGAGCCCTTTGTAGTCGGACACGCCAGCCTGGTCGAGGAATGAGCCGGTGTAGGCCGTTAGCGGGATCGGCACCTCGCCGATGGACTGAACCCGCTTCTGGGCGGTGACCTCGAATTTATCGAGCTGGACGGTTTCCTGGGCGAATAAGACGGCCGGCAAAAGGGCGAGGAGGCCGGCCCGGGTGGTGAATGGGGGTGTTTTCATGCGGAGGGTGTGCAGTGGACGGAGGATGAACAAAGCGAACCAACTTAGATTTGCTCGGCGGGTTCGGTTGCGACCAACAGGACCAGGAGGGAGAGGATGCAGACGACGCTTATCATGTGACCAGCATAGCTGAAACTGCGTCCGGACCATTAATCGATAAACTCGATGGGGGCCATTGAGCAGGGCAATAGGGCCGAAAAGGTAACATGCAAATGGCAGGCAACAGAGGAACCATGGCTGCACGCTTGCTCCTGCAGCGGCGCTATGCTCGAATTCGGGCGCGCGATGAACATCCACCATCTTGAGTTGTTCTATTACGTGGCCAAGCATGGCGGGATCAGTGCCGCGGTGCGGCACATGCCCTATGGCATCCAGCAACCCGCGGTGAGCAGCCAGATCCTGCTCCTGGAGGAGGATCTCGGCCTGAAGCTGTTCGAGCGCCAGCCTTTCAAGCTTACGGCCACGGGAGTCGAGCTGCTCGCCTTCGTGCAGCCGTTTTTCGACAACATCGGGCCGGTGGCGGAAAAACTGCAGAAGGGTTTCGCGCCGCACCTGCGAATCGCCGCTCCGGAGCCCATCCTGCGCAACCACCTGCCGGCCGTGCTCCAGCGCGTGAAGCAGGAGCACCCGGAGCTGCGGTTGTCGGTGCGCTCGGGCCTGCAGCTGCAACTGGAGGGCTGGGTGCGCGACCGGGAGATAGACCTCGCGATAATGCCACTGTGCCGGAAGCTGCCCAAGCCCCTGCGCTCGCTGCCGCTCCTGCGCCTGCCGCTGGTGTTGTTGGTGCCCAAGAAATCAAAACGAAAATCAGCGGCCGAGTTCTGGACGGAGGGCCGGCCAACCGAGCCGTTGATCAACCTGCCGGAAGCCGATACCATCAGCCAGCTGTTCCAAGCCGGACTCAAGCGGCTCAACGTCACGTGGAACGTGTCCCTTGAAGCCAGTTCGCTCGGGCTCACCCTGCAATATGTCGCCAGTGGCGATGGAGTGGGGGTAAGCATCGACTTGCCCGAGCTGGTGCGCCACCCGCAGGTGCGCGTGCTGCCCCTCGATGGTTTCGACCTGCTCGAGCTGGCGGTCGTTTGGCAGGGCGAGCCGACCCCGATGCTGCGCGACCTGCTCAAGGAGATGCAACGCTACGTCGCGCAGAAATGGCCGGTGGAGCCCGCAGCCAAACAATGACAGAGGCATTCGCCCCGGGCAAGGGGTAGTTCCGCCCGCCCCAGCGGGGTGAGGATCTCCGCCCGCAGCGTTTCGTGATCGGCGATGGTTTGCACCTGCAGCCCGCAGGCCCGGAGAAACCTGGGCAGGGTGTCGCGCGCCAAGCCCCATTGGAATTGTTCGCTCCGCTGGCGAAGCCACCAGCCGACGGTGGCGTGTTCGCCGCGAAAACTAATCGAGCCGTCAGGAGCTTTCGCCATGAAGGAGAAAAGAAATTCCACGGGCGGCCGGGTCAAAGCCGCCAGCCCTTGGAGCAATGCCAGCACTTCCTTTTCCGGAAAATACATCAACAACCCCTCGGCGATGAAGAGCGTGGGCTTGTCGGTGAAAAAGACCGGGCAGGCGCGCAGGGCGTCGGCGGGCGAAACCCGGGACAGGTCGGCGGGCAGGAAGGTGAGATTGTTGGCCGGGACCAGGTCCCGTTGCTTCGGGGACTGCGTGGCGGGGTGATCGAGCTCGAAAAAGTGAACCGCCGGCTGCTCCCGATGCAGCCGCTAGGCGAGCGTATCGAAGCCGGCGCCGAGCACGACCACCTGGGTCACGCCGCGTTGGAGGGCCTGACGGGTCAGGCCCTCGATCCAGCGCTTGCGGGCAAGGTAGTGCGTGGTGATGCCGGGCAGGACAAGGCGCTCAAGGATGCCGAGGGCCGCGCGGGTCCAGGTGTGTCGCAACGCGAAGTCAAACCAGTCGCCGCGGCCTGCCAGCAAGACAGAGAGCGGGGTCTCGGCTCCCGGTGGCACCAGCGACTGACGGACAGGATCCCGTGCCGCCAGCAGGGTGCAGCGGGCAATGAGGACGGCGGTGTCGCTGGGCCGGTCTCCGCGCATGGCCAGAGTCTGCCGGGTCCGACCCCCGTGACAAACTAAAGCACCGACGCAAGGGCGAAAAAACGCTTCGCCAATCAGGCGCGGTCGGTTTCACTCCCCCCATGCCCTGCGTGGAAGGTCTGCGTTCCCCTTACAACAAAAGCCTTGGCGGCCTGCATCATCTCGGCCGGATGCTCGACAAGATGCGGCTGAAGCTGGCCGGCAGACTGCCGGAGGATTTTCACCGCAACTACGGACTGTCCGTCGGACTCGACGGCCAGTTTTGCGGCTTCCTCAACGTGAAGTTCGAGGACATCGAGGCTCGCGTGGCCCAGGGCGGCACGGATGAGGAGATGGTCGAGTGGATTTTCGCCCGGGGGCTGCGGCCGAACCGGACGCAGGCCATGGTGTGGAACGAGCACTCCCGCAAGATGGGTTGGAACGACCGCATCTCCAGCTTCGTGGCGAAGGTAAAGGCGGAGGCCGGGTTCGGCGCGCATCCTGCCTGCACGACCTTCGAGCTGATCGAACTCAGTGAGGGCCGCGAGCCGCCGGCGACGCGCTAATCACATGTAGGGTCGCCGCTGATCGGCGGACCGCTTCGGTCGCAACCACGGCACGGCGGTAAAGATCCTCGGGGCACCTGTCAGCCCTAGGCCCGGCGACGGCTGAAGCTCCAGGGTATTAGGGCGTGTCTTCAAACCCGGTCTGTCATTCTGAACGCAGTGAAGAATCTATCAGGACTTAGGCCGCCTCCCCTCGGACGCGAGCATCCAACTGGATTCTTCGCTACGCTCAGAAT
>JBKJRX010000166.1:0-3083 GCA_046593155.1 Lacunisphaera sp. | reverse complement strand
TCCGGGTCTTGGTGGCGAACCACCCGAGCACCGCCGTGATGAGCACGAATATCGCCAGGGTGACCAGGCGGTGGTTGAAGACGAGGTCCTCGAGGCGCTTGATCATGGGTGGTGCCCGTAGGGCGGGATCGCTGATCCCGCCGGTAAACGAACGAAGGCGGGATCAGGCGATCCTGCCCTACAACCAACGCATCCAATGCTGTAGGAGCCTGCTTGCAGGCGATTCGGCATGTCTTTCGCCTGCAAGCAGGCTCTTACAAGGGAAAGGCTCATGGCAGGGTGACGCGCACGGCGCCGGCTTCGCCGACGGTGAGCAGAGTGCCGTCACCGGCGTCGATCACGGCGGCAACGCTGGTGCCGAAATCGGCCGGTTTCCAGTGGGCAAAGGTGCGGCCGGCATCGCGGCTCACGAAGAAATTACCGCCCTGGCCGGCGAGCACGACGGGGCCGGCGGCAAGGCGGGTGCCGCCCATGATGAGAACCTGCACGGAACTGTTTTCCTCTGCCCAATCGGTTCCGTGATCATCCGAGCGCAGGATGTGCCCGCGCAGGCCGTAGATGACAACGCGGCCCTTCTCCAGGGGCAGGGCGCCGAAGAACGAGCCATCATACGGCACTTCCGATTTGGTCCATGCCTTGCCACCGTCTTTGGAAACCAGCAGCAGGCCGCTTTCCCCGGCCAGGTAGAGATAACCGTCGGCCCCCGCCGTGATGCGGTTGTAGTGCACCTCGTCGTCGGAAGGTTTGGCGGCGTTCCAGGTCTTGCCCCCGTCGATAGTAGTCATGAACTTGCCGTAGGCGCCGACCGCAAACCCGTGGGTCGGGTCGCTGAAGTGCACATCCAGGTAAACAGTCTCGAGGTCCTTGCCACCGTCCTGCCTCGTCCAGGTCAGTCCGCCGTCTTGCGTAGCGAGAATGACACCGTCGTGGCCGACAGCCCAGCCGTGCTGCGCAGCCGGGAAGGAGACACCGGTCAGCAGCGCCCGGGTGGGGGTGAGGCTCTGCGTCCAACTGATACCGCGGTCTGCAGAGAGCAGCACATGGCCGCGGTCACCGACGGCAACGAGCTTGTCCCCGGCGCGGGTGACGGCCAGCAGGAGCGATTTGGCCGCCAGCGGGGCCGGTTCGGAGGTTTCGGCGGCGGGGAGGGCGACAGCGAGAAGGAGCGCAGCGACGAGGTAGGGCGCGGACTCCGCTCCGCGTCCAAAGAAGGCGGTGAACGGACTCGCCGCCCTACCAGCTGAATTCCGTCCCAATCTCATGCGCGGAAAGGATTCTGCACGTTATGTTGACTGGCTCACAAGAAAAAGGGCGGCCGTTTCAGGGCCGCCCTTGGGCTTAAATCGATTCAGCGGACGCCTTCCTGGCGCAGAGTGGAGGGGGTGTAGTCCTGCGGGCTGCGCGTGAGGGTGAAGTCATACATCTTGGCCTCGTTGTCCAAACCGAAAGCAAGGTAACGGCCGGCGAGCAGATCGGTGTGGACCTCCAGGGTGCTCCAGAAGGTCTGGGCATCGTAGTAGTTGATGCAATGGGCCTCCGAGACACGCCAGAGCTGGCCGCGACCGTCGTATTGGTCGACCGCGAGGATCTGCCAGCTGTCCTCGTCGAGATAGAAGGTGCGGCGCGAATAGACGTGGCTGGTGCCGGCCTTGAGGGTGGCGTCCACGACCCACACGCGGTGCAGCTCGTAGCGGGTGAGGCTCTGGTTGATGTGCAGCGGAGTCAGGATGTCCTTATATTTCAGGCTGCTGCTGTGCAGCTTGTAGGAGTTGTAGGGGACATACATTTCCTTTTTACCGACGAGCTTCCACTCGTAGCGGTCGGGTGCGCCGTTGAACATGTCGAACTGGTCGGAGGTGCGCATGCCGTCAGCAGCGGTGCCGGGATTGTCGTAGGCGACGTTCGGGGCGCGGCGCACACGGCGCTGGCCGGTGTTGTAGATCCAGGCGCGGCGTGGCTCCTTCACCTGGTCCATGGTCTCGTGCACGACGAGGATGGAGCCGGCGAGACGGGCAGGGGCGGTGACGGCCTGTTTGAAGTAGATGAGGACGTTATCGAGGTCCTTCTCCTGAATGCCGTCGCGGACGTAGTTGAAGAGGAACTCATCGTCGAAATCCACCAGGTTGTAGCTGCCGTTGCGCTGCGGAGCCGCCTGGCTGATGTGGCGGCTGGCCGCGACCCCGCGATAGCGGGTGAGGTGGTTCCAGATGACCTCCAGGCCGTTCTGCGGGATCGGAAACGGAGTGCCGACGACGGCGCCGGTGATGCCGTTGCCGCCCTCGGCCAGAGTGGCAGTGGTGGCATACTGTTTGGTGGCGTCGTAGAGGCGCTGGGGGTTCGAAGCACTGCGGTGAGTCGCATAGACCGGCATCGCATAGCTCGGATAGGCTTTGAGCAGGGCGACGTGGCCGGCGCTCAGCTTATCGGCATACTGGTCGGCATTGGCGCCGGTGATGGTGAACTTGACCGCGTCACCCGCGAACGGGTCGGGGTGATGCTGGCCCGGGGTGTAGCCGGCCGGGCCCGCGGTCAGGCCGCCGTTCCAGGCGGGGATGGAGCCATCCGCGTTGCCGGACTTGTCACCGCCGAGAGGGGTGAGGTCATTACCGAGTCGGCTGGCGTCGGCGGCGGAGAGGGCGCCGTGCGCAACCACCGAGAGCAGGGAACCGCAGACGAAGGACAAAAGAAATTTCGTTTTCATTGAGTAAAGGGGTAAGCGCTGGGGTTAGAACGAATACTTCAGGTTGCAGGAGACGTAGTCGCGATCGCCGAGCAGGTTGTAGCGGCCTGCGCCGAAGAAGTTCACGTAACGGACGTCCAGGGCCCAGGCGTTTTGGAAGGTGAATTCCGCGCCGACCGTGAGCGATTTGCGGCCATGGAGGAAATTGCCCATCGGCAGCGGCGTATTGCCGCCGACATCGTGCGAGAAGACGATCAGGGGTGAGACGTTCACGCCCTTGAAGGCGTTGTTGTAATCGAGACGACCGACGATCTGGTAACCCCAGGAGAAACTATCGGCGAAGGCCGAGGCCGGCTCGGAGGCGGGCAGGGTGCCCGCGGCAATCGCGGGGGCGGCGCTCGCG
>JBKJRX010000241.1:0-6237 GCA_046593155.1 Lacunisphaera sp. | reverse complement strand
GGTGACGAGGACGTTGGTCTCGCCGACGTTGACGTTGACGGCGCCGCCCGCGAGCTGGGCGATGGAACCGGTCGAGAACGTGAGGTTCAGGCCGGGAACGGTGACATTATGTTTCTGATTCATGGTATTGCTGGGTTGGGCCGCTCAGGGCCCGGGGGTGCGTCGTCGCCGAAGGGGCGCCGTCGCGGGGATTACCTTTTTCGAGGCACCCTCTGAATCAGTTTCGGGAAATTTCGGATTGCAGTCCCAACTCCGGTTGGGGCGGCAAGCTGAAACGTCCCGGGCGCTGTTTCTTGTGAGGGAGCTAAACAAAGGGCGGCCCGTCGGTGGGCCGCCCTTTGTGAAATCGGTTATTTGCGCAGGCTGAGCTTCTGCAGCAGGTCGTTGTATTTGCTGAGGTCTTCGCTCTTGACGTAATCAAGGAGCTTGCGACGACGGCTGGCCATTTGGAGCAGGCCGCGGCGGCTGTGGAAGTCCTTGCGATGCGTGCGCAGGTGCTCGGTCAAGTGATTGATCCGGGCGGTGAGCAGCGCGATCTGGACGTCGCTGGAGCCGGTGTCCTTATCGTGGGTTTTATATTGGCTGATGACTTCTGACTTAACGGGTTGTGACATGGTTTAGGTGGTTGATAACGCGGTCTTTGTTGGAGCTTTCGCTCCGTGCCGCCCGCTTGTGGAGGGCCGGCGGCACCGTTAGTGTCCGGTTGCCCGGACTGACCGTGGTGGGAGGCTGCGACCAGCAGACTCTCACTAACGTAAGCGGCCATTAACTAAACCGGGACCCCCTCCTGCAAGCGTAATTTTGCCGGAGTTGTTTTGCGCCAGCCTGTCTCACCCCGACCGTAGCGCCAAGCCCTTGATCTCGGCGCAGCCGGGGAGTTTCCGGAGCTTTTCGACGATGGAATCCTTGTGCATGAAGAGCTCGTTGCGGACGACGGCGTGGGAGACGAGGACGACGAGCAGTTTCTTCTCCACCACGAGCGGGTGGGAATAGGAGGCATTGGCAACACCGACGAGTTCGGCCCACTTATCGCGGATGCTGTGTTCGACCGAGTCGTGGCTGATGCGATATTTGACGAGCAGCTCATCGATCACCGTGGTCAGTTCGGTTGGCCGGCGCTTTTTTGAGCGGCTGCCGTCTTCTGGCAGGCCGCGGATGCCAGCGATGAGGTTCTCCACCGCGCGGGAAAATTCCTTGGGCTCGTCAGGTGACACGACGAGAAGTAACAAGGATCAAGTAACAAGTGACAAGAGGTGAATGCAGCCGGGGCCTGAGAGAAGGTCGATGGCCCCAGGGTGCATGGCACCGCAACTAGGCGGTGACGGCTCCTCCGGTGCGGCCAATTTCGCCCAGCACGAAATACATGTCGATGTCCCCTTTGCCCTTGGCGGCGAGCTTGCCGCGGTATTCGCAGGTGAAATGCTCCCGCACCAGCTCGTAGGTGTAGGCGGAGATGTTTACGCGGTTCACTTCCGACGCGCTTTCCAGCCGGCTGGCGATGTTCACCGTGTCGCCCCACACATCGTAGGCATACTTGTGCTTGCCCACGACGCCGGCCACCACCGCCCCCGAATGGATGCCCACCCGCAGGCCCCATTTCATCGCGGCGGTCCGGTTGCGCTTCTCGATAAACGCGACGAGCGCCAGCCCGGCGCGCACGCAGCGGAGCGCATGATCGGTCGCGGCGACGGGCAGGCCCGCCGCTGTCATGTAGGCATCCCCGATGGTCTTGATCTTTTCGAGCCCGTGCGCGGTGACGATGTCGTCGAAGCCGCGGAAAATCTCGTCGAGCTCCTGCACCAGACGTTTCGGAGGCATGGTCGCCACCGCTTGCGTGAAGCCGGAAAAATCCGTGAACAGGATGGAAGCGTCCTCGTGCCGGCGCGGCTCGGTCCCGCCGCTGGTCTTCAGCTCGGCAATGATGGCCTGGGGCAGAATGTTGGCCAGCAGCGCGTCGGATTTTTCCTGGGCGGACACCAGTTCGCTGGTGCGCTCCCGCACTTTGGTTTCCAACCCGCGGCTGTGCTCCTCGATCAGCGCGAGCTTCTCCCGCTGGTGCACGCTTTGCAGCCGGGCTTCCTCAAGCTGCCGTTCGCCGACTTCGACCCGCAATTGCTGCAACCGAAATCCCAGGCCCATGGACAGGATGATACCTCCGAGACCGTTGCCGATCTGGCCCGCATGCAGGGTGAGATCGGTGGCCGGCAGCACCTCGAGGAAGGCGCCGGTCACCACCATACAACCAGGGGCGGCAACAAATATTGCAAGAATCAGGTATCGAGCCAGCGGTAACCTGCGCACGTAAGCCAAAATGACCACGCCCAGCCAGACGCTTAGCACCAACACCACCCATGCGTTGATCCCCAATTGGATTTGAAACATAGCCCGGGAGGGCATCACCAACTGGATCGGAAGCAGGAACAGGCCGGTGAGTCCCAACCATTTGATCAATTTGTCCGACCGCGGAAAATGTCGGGGTGTGTCCAGATAAGCCCTGAAAAACTGGCAGCCAGCCCAACCCGAAATCAAGATGCTGGGCCAAATGGCGATAAAATCCCACGCGGGCCTGTCCGGCCAAAGAAACTCGATGGTCTGGCCAAAAAAAACCCCCCAGACAATGACTCCGCCCACCGTGGAAATCACGTAATAGAGGTAGCTGGGTTCCCGGGTGGCGAAATACAGCCCGAGATTATAGACCACCAGGACGAGCATGACGCCCAGAAAGACGCCCTGCCAAAAACGGTCGTGTCTTTCACCGGCCAATACCGTCACCGTGTCCCACAAATAGAATCGCAGCCAGCGGATCGGCACGAACTGCTGTGTGCTGGCCACCCGGGCGTAAACCGTGAACTGGGATCCCGGGAACAGGTCGACCCCGACAAACCCGGCATGACTGAAATGTGTAGTCATGCTGATCCGGGTGGTCCGCTGCGACATGGGCACGAGCGTGCCGGCCCGCTGCCGATCCACGAGCCGGCCATCCCGAACAAAAAAATACTCCACTGTCTCCCATGGGCTGGAATCAAGCAGGACCGCCCGGGGCGCTTGCACTTGAGGCAGGTCGAATCGAACCCAGAGGTCGATGGGATCCAAAGTCAGGGGAAACTTTTTTTCGCTCTGCGCCGTCCACCCGCCATTGGCGGCCATGACTTGTTCAATCGTGGCGTTTGGCGCCAGGTCGCGTCGATAACTGACTTCCTTTTGCAGGATGAGAAATTGCCCTTCGCTTCGCAGGTAGAACGCACCCTGAACGACAGATGGAAATTGCGGGAAGAACAGTCCCAACAACAGGAGGACTCTCCAATCGGGCACTCGCACACCGAATAAAGTGAACCGAAAAACGGTCGGCGGGATCATGCGGAATGATTCCTGACACGCACGATTTCCGACCGCAAGCCTTGGTCTGGCGCCGCCGCGAGCGATCAGTCGCCAATCCGGCCGGTAAGGGTGGGGTCGGCCTGCGCGCCCAGCAGAAAGGTGTTCATCTCACCTTTGCCATCGACTTGGATCACACCCCGGGCCGTGAGCGCAAAGGACGGCCGGAGGAGGGTGGCGGTCGCCTCGCTTAGCTGAATCTCCCCCGGGATGCCGTGCGATTCCATCCGGGACGCCGTGTTCACGGTGTCGCCCCACAGGTCGTAGATGAATTTCTTGCGCCCGATCACCCCGGCGACCACCGGGCCGGAATTAAGCCCGACGCGCAGCCGCAGCGGTTCGCCCGTCTCCGCCGCGATGCGGGCGACGGCGGTCAGCATGTCCTTGGCCAGCTTGGCCGCCGCGCTCGCGTGATCAGCGCGCGCGGCGGGCAGACCCGCCGCCGCCATATACGCGTCGCCGATGGTCTTGATTTTTTCCAAGCCATGTTTTTCAGCCAGGCTGTCGAATTCGGAAAAGATCAGGTCAAGCAGGCGGACCAGATCCTGGGGGGATTTTTTCGCGGACAAGGGCGTGAAGCCGACGATGTCGGCAAACAGCACGGTCACTTCCGCGCTGTGGTCGGCGATCGACTCCGAGGAGGCCTTCAGCCGCTCGGCGATCGCGGCCGGCAGCACGTTGAGCAGCAGCCGCTCTGACCGCTCGCGCTCCTGTCCGAGCAGGCGCAGGGCAATAAATTCCCGCCGCGAGGCCTGGTCGAACTGATAGCCGGCGATCATGCCGCACAGGTTGGCGATGATCAGTGCAGCGAGGTGTCGCCCCAGATCCGCTCCCGTGAGTGCACCCGTGTAGCCGAAGTAACCCGCATAGACCGCTGTGGTGCCCCAGCCGGCCAGACAGGCCAGCGGGAAACGCAATCGCAGGATATTGTAAATGTTGACCGTGTGCATCGCCACGATGACGAGGGCCGTCGTGTCGAGGGACGCGGGTGGCATGAGCGAACAGAAGAAAACCAGCCCGAGGGAAAAACCACTGATGGCTGCGAGCAGGATGAGCTGCTGCCGGCGCACATAGGACGCCACAAAAAAGGTCCGGACGAAGCCAAAGACGAAAAACACCACGGCGAGCAGCATCGGCGTGACATATTTCTCCCGGGCATCGGGGACCGCCGGCAGCAGCACCGGGAGAAATCCCCAGATGATCAAAATCAGCATGGCCAGGGTGAGCATGCCGACGCGTAGCGGTCTCACCATCCGCCGGGCCCGTTCCTCGCGGAAAGCGCGTTCCAGCTCCGCATCCTCAAAATGCAGCGAGAGCGGATTCATGCGGGCCGGGTCGTGGTTCATGTTTTCAGGGCAAGGTCAGCCGGGCGGGAACACCCGGCGCCAAGCGTTGGATGGGTCGACGCCATCCATGCCGCGCACGAACAGAATGCCGGTGACCAGCATCAGGATCGTCGTCAGGAGCCAGGCGAGCACCGGCATTTTGCGGACGAGCCCGCGAAAAATCCGCGAGCGGGAGGTCACTGCGACCAGTCCGCCCTGCACCATGAAGAAGGCCAGCATGCCGCCGTTGAATTTCAGGGTGCCGACGTCGAAAATCAGTTCGTGGAATGCGCCGCTCACCGCAAAGGCTGCCAGCAGGCCACGCCGCGGATGACGCCGGCCACCCACCGGCAGAAACACATACCGGTGTAGCAGGTCACTGACATAGGTGTTCCAACGCCGGCCCCAAAACTCTCCTGGGCTCAACGAGCCAAACGGATTGTTGAATCCGTCCTCATGATCGAGTCCGCGGAGGCTGAGCTTTACCGCGGACAGATTGCATAATCCGGCCACCACCAGGTAACACCCCAGCTGGGTGGTGAACAGCTGCACCGGGTTGAGCGCGTCGAGTCGCAGCACCACGATCATGAGCAGCCAGACGAGCCCGAGTTGAAGGAGACCGGTGAGGAGGGCGAGAGCGGCGCGGCGGGAATCCGGACGGCGGGGAGTTTCCCAGCGCACAACGGCGAAGGTGAAAATGAACAGCCCGAAGTCGATCCACCCCCGGGGGCGGGCGTGGCCCGCCGCGAACTGCAGCGCCTTAAACAGAAGAAAGCAGGTGAAGACAAAGGTGACAGAGCGCAAAAGCGGCTCGGAAACAGGCAGGAAGAACGGCAGCGCACAGCCGGCCAGCGCCACCAGACAGAGAAGCCGCGGCCAATTCATCAGCAGGACCAGCAACACCGGCAGAGCCACCAACGCGCACAGGCTGGGGCTCGGGGGACTCATGGGGCCGCGGTCTGCCGGTCATAGAGCGACTTGTAGAGGGCGTTGCCGGCGTAGAGGGAGGCGTGATTGCCCTGCGCGACGATCTCGCCTTGGTCGAACACGAGGATCATCGAGGCGTCGCGGATGGTGCTGAAGCGGTGGGCGATGATGAGCACGGTCTTGCCGGAGACGAGCCGGCGCAGGGCGTCCTGCACGGCGGCCTCGCTGTCGGAGTCAAGCGCGCTGGTGGCCTCGTCAAGGATCAGGATGGGCGCATGACGGAGGAAGGCGCGGGCGATGGCGATGCGCTGCTTCTGGCCGCCGGAGAGCAGGGCGCCGCGCTCGCCGACGATGGTGTCGTAGCCCTGCGGCAATTTTTCGATGAACTCGTGGGCGTAGGCGCTCCTGGCGGCGGCGATGATCTCGTCGCGCGAGGCGACGGCCTTGCCGAGCGCGAGATTGTTGTAGATGGTGTCGTTGAAGAGCACGGGTTCCTGCGAAACGAGCGCGATGTTGCCGCGCAGGTCGGCGAGCCTCATCGAACGCACATCCACGCCGTCGATGGTGACAGCGCCCGTGCCGGTCTCGTAGAAGCGCGGGACGAGATTGG